>NZ_JAIQLH010000257.1 GCF_020037025.1 Streptomyces huiliensis
GTGGAAGACGCCGAGGGTCTTGGCGCCGGCGGCGTCGAGGGGTGCCGGGCTGGGGGCGAGCGGCCGGCGGGAGCGCAGTTCCTTGGCGAGGAGCTTGCGGCGGTAGTCGCGCGGCATGTCGGTGTAGCGCCAGGACTCCTCGCCGAGGCGGTCGAAGAGCTGGCCGAGCGCGTGGTGGTGGGCGTCGGCGTGCTCGCGGACGTCCAGGGTGGCCAGGTGGAGGCCGAACGCGGCGAGGGTGCGCAGGGCGCGCTCCAGCCGGCCGTCGGCGATGAGGCCGCCGCGGTGGGCGCGCAGCGAGTCCTGGATCAGCTGGAGGTCGGCGAGCAGGTCGGCGGTGCCGAGGTAGTCGCGGCCCTCCTGGTGCGGGAGGTTGCGGGCGAGGCGCTCGCGGGTGTTGAGGAGCTTCTGCCGGATGCAGGTGGCCTTGAGCCGGTAGGGCTCCTCGGCGTTGAGCCGCTTGTAGCGGGGGCTGATCTCCGGGAGGAGTTCCAGGTCGCGCTGGAGGGAGGCGAGGAGCTCCTCGGTGGCGCCGCTGTTGCGGATGGAGTTGGAGAGGGCGACGCGGAGCTTGTCGACGAGTTCGACGGCGTCGGTGATGCCGTGCTCGTGCTGGAGGATCAGCACGTCCCAGGTGACCTGGGGGGTGACGTTGGGGTTGCCGTCGCGGTCGCCGCCGATCCAGGTGCCGAAGGTGAGCGGGCGGGTGGCGGCGGGCAGCGGGACGCCGACCCGGTCGAGCTCGGCTGCCAGGTCCTCCAGGACGTCGCCGACGGCGCCGACGTGGAGTTCGTCCAGGTAGTAGATGGCGTTGCGGGCCTCGTCGGTGGGCTCCGGGCGGGCGACGCGGAGTTCGTCGGTCTGCCAGAGCAGGTCGATGTTCTCGGCGAGGCGGAGGTCGGTGCGGCGCTTCTCGCCCTCGCCGACGGCCCGGTGGCCCAGGAGCTCGGCGATGCGCAGCAGCTTGTTGAGGACGCTGCGGCGGGCGGCTTCGGTGGGGTGCGCGGTGAAGACGGGGCGGACGCCGAGGTGGGCGACGGCTTCCTTGAGGTGGTCGGGGTCGGCGTCCTTGAGGCGGTCCGCGGTGCGGGCGAGGATCGAGCCCTCGGCGTCGCGGCGGGCGCCGAGCTCCCGGGCGCGGTGCACCTGCTCGGTGACGTTGGCCAGGTGGAAGTAGGTGGAGAAGGCGCGCACGAGCTTGGCGGCGGTCTCCGGGTCGGTCTCCCCGAGCAGGCGGGCGGCGGCCTCGCCGTCGGTCCGGGTGAGCGCCCTGACCCTTTCGACGAGGGCGAGGAGTTCCTCGCCCTCCTGGCGGACGAGGGTCGCGCCGAGGAGGTCGCCCAGGCGGCGGATGTCGGCGCGCAGTGCGGCGCTGCGCTGTGCTTCGAGGCTGTTCGGGTCGGCACTGCTCACAGGTGCTGCTCCTAGCGGTGTTTCCGAGCACGTCTGGAGGGGTGGCGGACCGCGCTGTCCGACGCCCACCAGCATAGGTCGCCACCCGACGCGCCTGGCGGCGGCCGACAGCCCTCTTGCTCCCTGCCGGGGCCCTGCCATACTTACGTTGCCGTAGGTTACGGAACCGTAGCCAGCCCCCGACCCCCACGAGGGAATCCATGACTGCAAGCCCCGACCTGATCGAGGACGCGCCGAAGGCCCAGGAGGCCGAGCTCCCCATCGCCACGCTGGGTGGTGACAGCAAGCGCTCGATCGAACAGATCACCCTGCTGCTGTTCATCACCGTCCCCTTCGTCGCCCTGCTCGCCGCGGTCCCCCTGGCTTGGGGGTGGGGGGTCAGCTGGCTGGATCTGGGGCTGATGACGGCCATGTACTTCATCGGCTGCCACGGCATCACCATCGGTTACCACCGCTACTTCACGCACGGTTCGTTCAAGGCCAAACGCCCGCTGCGCATCGCCCTGGCGATCATGGGCTCGCTGGCGGTGGAGGGGCCGGTGGTGCGCTGGGTGGCGGACCACCGCAAGCACCACAAGTTCTCCGACGCCGAGGGTGACCCGCACTCCCCGTGGCGTTACGGCGAGACCGTGCCGGCCCTGATGAAGGGCCTGTGGTGGGCGCACGTCGGCTGGATGTTCGACGAGGAGCGGACGCCGCAGCAGAAGTACGCGCCGGACCTCATCAAGGACCCGGCGATCCGGGCCATCTCCCGTACCTTCATCCTGTGGACGGCGATCTCGCTGCTGATCCCGCCGCTGGTGGGCGGTCTGGTGACCTGGTCCTGGCAGGGCGCCGCGACCGCGTTCTTCTGGGGTTCACTGGTCCGGGTGGCGCTGCTGCACCACGTGACCTGGTCGATCAACTCGATCTGCCACGCGGTCGGCAAGCGGCCGTTCAAGTCCCGGGACCGTTCCGGGAACGTCTGGTGGCTGGCGATCCTGTCCTGCGGCGAGTCCTGGCACAACCTGCACCACGCCGACCCGACCTCGGCGCGGCACGGCGTGCTGCGCGGGCAGATCGACTCCAGCGCCCGGCTCATCCGCTGGTTCGAGCTGGCCGGCTGGGCGTCCGACGTGCGCTGGCCGAACGCGGGCCGCATCGAGTCGCGGCGCAAGCCCCGGCCCGGCGAGGAGAGCGCCCCGGCGGCCGGCAGCGAGAAGAAGGACGCCGCTCAGGCGGCATGATGGACGGCGTGGCGATCGACAGCAAGACCTCCGGTAAGAAGGACCTGACCCCCGCGCAGGGGGCCAGACGCACCCGCCGGGTGCGGATGACCGGCGCGGAGCGCCGCGAGCAACTGCTGGACATCGGTCGCACACTCTTCGCCGAGCGGGGGTTCGAAGGCACGTCGGTGGAGGAGATCGCGGCGAAGGCCGGGGTCTCCAAGCCGGTGGTGTACGAGCACTTCGGCGGCAAGGAGGGGCTGTACGCGGTGGTCGTCGACCGCGAGATGCGGCAGCTCCTCGACATGGTGACGGGCGCCCTCACCGCGGGCCACCCGCGCGAGCTCCTGGAGCAGGCCGCCTTCGCCCTCCTCGACTACATCGAGACGTACACGGACGGCTTCCGCATCCTCGTCCGCGACTCCCCCGTGGCCCAGTCGACTGGCACCTTCGCCTCGCTGATCAGCGACATCGCCACGCAGGTGGAGGACATCCTCGGGCACGAGTTCAAGACCCGCGGCTTCGACCAGAAGCTGGCCCCGCTGTACGCCCAGGCCCTGGTCGGCATGGTGGCCCTGACGGGCCAGTGGTGGCTCGACGTCCGCAAGCCCAAGAAGGCCGAGGTGGCGGCCCACCTGGTCAACCTCGCCTGGCACGGCCTCGACGGCCTGGAGCAGCGGCCCCGGCTCGTGGGCCACCGCAAGAGCTGAGCCGCCCGGGGCGGGTCGCCCCCTCTCCGCACCCTTCACGCGAAAGGGTGATCGGATCATCACCCCTCTCCCTCACCGCCCTCACCGCCCGGTTTCCGTGCCACCACGAAGATGCGCCGGAACGGGAACACCGTCCCGTGCGGCCCTGGTGGGTACGCCTCGCGCAATACGGCCGCGTACTCGGTGAGGAAGGCGTCCCGGTCCTCGGGGGTGTCGGCCAGGGCCGTGAGGACGGGGCGGAGGCCGGTGCCCTTGAGCCAGTCGAGGACGGGGTCGGGGCCCGGGAGGAGGTGGGTGTAGGTGGTTTCCCAGGCGTCGACGGTGAGGCCGAGGTCCGTGAGGAGGGTGAGGTAGGCGGCGGGGTCGAGGACGTGGACGGGGCCTCGGGCGGCGTCGGTGAGGCGGTCGCGCCAGCGTGGGGTGGCGCAGAGGCGGCGCATCAGGGTGTGCGAGGGCGCGTCCTGGTTGCCGGGCACCTGGAAGGCGAGGACGCCTCCGGGGGTGAGGGCCTCGGTCCAGGCGGGGAACGACGCGGGGTGGCCCGGCACCCACTGGAGCAGGGCGTTGGCGATGATCAGGTCGACCGGGCCGTCGGGGGTCCAGTTGGCGGCGTCGGCGGCGGCGAAGGTGATGCGGCCGCCGCCGCTGGTGGGGCCCGCGTGGGAGGCGGCCGCGCGGAGCATGTCGGGGGAGTTGTCCAGGCCGGTGATCAGGGCGTCCGGCCAGCGGTCGGCGAGCAGCGCGGTGGCGTTGCCGGGACCGCAGCCGAGGTCCGTGATCCGGGCCGGGCCGGGGCCGGGCGGGTCGGGGACGCGGGCGAGCAGGTCCTGGAAGGGGCGGGTGCGGGGGCCGGAGTGGCGGAGGTACTGCCGTGGGTCCCAGGTCGGGGTGTGGGCCATCAGGGCTTCCCGGGGTGGTGGGGTGTGGGAGTGCGGGGTGTGGGGTGTCGAGCGTGGGGTGAGTGTGGTGGGCCGTGGTTCTCCCAAGACCAGCATCAACCCATCAGTATCTTGACGTCAAGAGACTTCATGTCGACAGACCCACTACACTGATCTCATGGAGGACGAGGTCGATCGGCTGGTCGCAGCATGGCGCCGGGAGCGCCCGGACCTCGACGTGGAACCGCTGGAGGTGCTGAGCCGGGTCAGCCGGCTCGCCCGGCACCTCGACCGGGCCCGGCGCATCGCGTTCGCCGAGCACCAGTTGGAGCCCTGGGAGTTCGACGTCCTGACGTCGCTGCGCCGCGCGGGCGCACCGTACCAGCTGTCCCCCGGTCAACTCCTGACCCAGACCCTGGTCACCTCCGGCACCATGACCAACCGCATCGACCGGCTGGCCAAGAAGGGCCTGGTCCGGCGGGAGCCCGACCCCAACGACCGGCGCGGCGTCCTGGTGCGGCTGACGGAGGAGGGGCGGGACCGCGCGGACGAGGCGCTCGCCGGGCTCCTCGCCCAGGAACGGGCGATCCTCGCCGAGCTCTCCACCGCGCAGCGCGTGGAACTCGCGGCCCTGCTACGCCAGTTGACCGCCCCGTTCGACAACGTCCCCGGCTAGGTCGACCGGCCCCACCCCGGCCCTGCGGGCCAGCGCGACGGCGGCGAGCGTGGAGTGCACGCCCAGCTTGCCCAGCACGTTCTGCATGTGCGTCCGCACCGTGTGCGGGGAGAGGAAGAGCCGTTCGGCCACGGCCTTCCGGCCGAGCCCGGCCACCATGCAGCGCAGCACCTCCCGTTCGCGCGGGGTGAGCGACTCCACCAGGCGTTCGCTCTCCGTGCGGTGCTTGCGCGCGGCCGTCAGCTCCCGCAGCACGCCCGTCAGCAGGGCGGGCGGCAGGTGCGTCTCGTCCCGCAGCACCCCTCGTATCACCGCGAGCAGGCGGGAGAGCGAGCAGTCCTTCGCCACCCAGCCCCCGGCGCCCGCCTGGAGCGCCGCCGCCGCCCGGCGCGGGTCGTCCCGCTCCGCGAGCACCACCGTGCGCACCCCCGGATACCCGGAGCGCACCCCGGCCACCAGGGAGATCCCGTCCACCACACCCTCGGGCTGACCCGTCGCCGGCCGCCCGGGAGGCCGGCGCTGCTCCGGGACCCGGGCCGCTTCCACGGCCGCCGCGCCCAGATCGGCGTCGATCAACAGGACGTCGAAACGCCGCCCTTCCGCCGCCGCGCGCTCCAGGGCG
>NZ_JAIQLH010000258.1 GCF_020037025.1 Streptomyces huiliensis
CCGGCCGCGCCTCGCGCGCTCCGGATCACGCCGACGCCCGGGCGCCCGCCGCTTCCGCCGCACGCCCCGCGCGAGCGGCGGGGCACCACCCCCCGGGCACGCGCCCCCCTCCGGCCGCGCGCCCCAGCCACGCTCCCCACCCCGCCGCGCCACCTCACACCCCGCCGCCTCACTCCTCGATGGCCCCGCCCACCGTCCGCAGGTGCTCGCGGAACGTCAGCCCGGGGTTGTCCCGGCGGCGGGCGAGGTACGCGTCGAAGTGGACCTGTTCCCGCAGGGAGACGCCGGAGCGCATCCGTTCGGCCTGGTCGCGTTCGGTGTCGCGGATCGTCGCGGCGAGGGTGAGGAGTGCGTCGGCGCGGGCGGCGGGAACGAAGAGGACGCCGTCGTCGTCGCCGAGGACGAGGTCGGTCCGGTCCACCGTCCACTCCCCCACCACGGCGGAGCGCAGCGCCTCCGGGGGCCGGGGGTCGAGGCGGCGGGGGCCCGGCGGGGTCGCGCCGAGGCTGAACACGGGCAGGCCGATGGCCCGCAGGTCCGCCGTGTCGCGGTGCAGGCCCCAGACCACCACGCCGCTCAGCCCCGCCTCCCGCGCCTCCAGGACGGCCAGGTCGCCGACGCACGCCTCGTCGAGCCGTCCGTCGTTGTCGACGACGAGCACGTCGCCGGGGGCCGCCGTGGCGTACGCCTCCAGGAAGACGTCCACGCTGCCGACGTGGCGCGCCGGACACGCCCGGCCGGCCACGCGGCTCCCGGGCGCGAGGGGGCGGACGTCCGGCGGCGCGGTGCGCACCGGGAGCCCGGCGCGGACGCAGGCGTCGGCCACGTGGGCGGTGGTCAGCGCGGAGAAGCGCCGGGCGAGTTCTTCGTGGTTCATAGGGTTCATGGGGTTCAAGGGGTCCATGGGTGATCCTCCCGTGCCAAGGGGCCCACGCTGCCACGTCCGTCCGCCTCCCCGGGAGGTGTCTCCCGGTACTGGGATAGCGTCCCGAAGGTGGGAGACGACGACCAGGAGGCGCGGCTGCGGCTGGCGCACCGGCTGGCGGGGCTGCGGGCGGAGCGCGGCTGGCCGCTGGACGAACTCGCGCGCCGGACGGGCGTCAGCCGTTCGACGCTGTCCCGGCTGGAGCGGGCCGAGATCAGCCCGACGGCCGTCCAACTGACGCGTGTCTGCGCGGCGTTCGGGCGGACGGCGGCCCGGCTGCTCGCCGAGGTGGAGGGCGAGCCGCCGCGGCCGGTGCGGGCCGGGCGGCAGACGGTGCGGCGCGACGACGAGGCGGGTGCCGTACGGCGGTCGGTCTCGCCGCCGGGTCCGGGGTTGCGCGGCGAGATCGCCGAGTACGTCCTGCGACCGGGGGTGGAGGTGGACCGCGACGTGCCGCCGGCGCCCGGGGCGGAGCGGCATGTCTGGGTCCTGGAAGGGGTGGTGGAGGTGACGGCGGCCGGTGCCGCGCACGTCCTGCGGGCCGGCGACTGCCTGCGCTTCCGGCTGTGGGGCCGGTCCCGCTTCCGCTGCCCGGGCCCGGATCCGGCGCGCTACGCGGTGTTCACCGTGCTGCCGTGAGGGCCCGTCCGGCCGGCGGACCCGCGAACACGACGTCCGATCCCCGCCGGACGGCGCCGCCCGCCCGGGCCAGGCTTGCGTCCGTGACCACGATCAACCCCACGCACACGCGCATCGAACCGAACATCCTGTACTTCGGCACCCCGGTGGTGCTGCTCTCCACCGAGAACGAGGACGGCACACCCAACCTCGCCCCCATGTCGTCGGTGTTCTGGCTCGGCTGGCGGGCCGTCCTCGGGCTCTCCGCCCGTGCGCAGACCAGCCGGAACCTGACGCGGACCCGGGAGTGCGTGCTCAACCTGCCGTCCGACGCCTTGGCCCCGCACGTCGACCGGCTCGCGCTCACCACCGGCCGGAATCCGGTGCCGCCGCGCAAGGCGGAGCGCGGTTACCGGTACGAGCCGGACAAGTTCGGCCGGGCGGGGCTCACCCCGGCACCGTCCGAGACCGTGGCCCCGCCGCGGGTGGCCGAGTGCCCGGTGGCCATGGAGGCGGTCCTGGAGGCGGTGCACCCGATCGGCGAGGACGACGAGCGGCAGCGCGGCTCGATCGTGGCCTTCGAGGTGCGGGTGCGGCGGGTGTTCGTCCACGACGGCATCCGACTGCCGGGGACGGACGACCACGTGGACCCCGACGCGTGGCGGCCCCTGGTCATGAGCTTCCAGCAGTTCTACGGGCTCGGGCCGCGGGTCCACGGGTCGCGGCTGGCGACCATCCCGGAGCGGTGGTACCGGAGCCCGGACGTCGACCGGGCGCGGGAGGCGCCGGCCGGCTGACGCCGGACGTCGGTCCGTCTCCGGCCGGGCGTCAGTCCGCCTCCGGCCAGTCCCAGCCGAGCTGGAGGAACATGCCCAGCCGGTCGCTGACGGCGCGGATCTCGGTGATCCGCCCGTCCGCCACGGTGAACACCCAGATCTGCTCCACCTCGAAGGCCCGCCCGGTCGGGCGGGGCATACGGGGGTGCTCGCCGGTGTGCCGGCCGCTGACGGTGAGCCGGGCCACGACCGTGCCGCCCTCCGCGATCAGCCCGTCCGTCCGGACGGCGAACTCGCCGAACGCGGCGAGCTGCCGGCGGATCCCCTCGAAGGCCGCGCCCGGCTCGTCCGGCTCCCCGAAGATGATCTTGTTGTGGTCGACGACGTCGTGGGCCAGGTACCGGGGCAGGGCGTCGAGCCGGCGCTCGCCGACCGCCCGGAGGAAGTCCGCGACGAGCCGCTTGCCGGGGTGCTCGGCCGTGTTCATGTCCATCCCGCTTTCCTTCACTTCTTACAACGTAAGTTTCGCGCTGCCATCAGAGTGGACTTACGATGTAAGAAAGTCAAGGGAGTGCGGGAGGACGCATGCCGGCCGAGGCGAGGAGAGCGCGCGGGGAACGGGCGGGGCTGACCAGGGAACGGATCCTGGACGCCGCGGTGGACCTCGTGGACCGGGAGGGGCTCAAGGCCCTGACGATGCGCCGGCTGGGCGCGGCGCTCGGCGTGGAGGCCATGACGCTCTACCACCACGTCCCCAACAAGGACGCGCTGCTGGACGGCCTGGTGGAGCGCGTCTTCGCCGGCGCCGCCCCCGTCGAGGACGCGACCGCCGGCTGGCGGCCCTGGCTGCGGGCGTACGCCGGCGCGCTGCGGACGACGCTCCTGGGACACCCGGGCGTGCTGCCGCTCGCCGCGGCGCGGCCCGCCGTGACCCCGGCGGCCCTGGACGCCGTCGAGCGCGGCCTCCGCGTCCTCACCGCCGCCGGCTTCCCCCTGGGCCGCGCCCTCCACGCGCTCAACTCGCTGACCCTGCTGGTCGTCAGCCACGCCACCGCCGAGTGCGCCCTCGCCACCCCCGACACCCCCGGCTCGGCCGGAGAGCTCGCCGCGCTCGACCCCGACCGCTACCCCCTGACCGCCGAGGCGGCCCGGACGGGCGCGGGCACGGACGACGCCGAGCGGTTCGCCTTCGCCGTGGAGGCCCTGATCACGGGGTTCGGGGCGGAAGCCGGGGTGTGAGCCCGGCGGACCTACGGAGGGCCCGGCGCATCCGGAATCACCGCCTCAGCGACCGCCGAGGCTGCTCCCGCCGTCGACGTCGAGGACGTGGCCGGTGATGAACCCCGCCTCGTCGGACAGCAGGAACACCACCGCCGCGGCGACGTCGTCGGGGGTGCCCAGGCGCCCCACCGGGATCGACTCGATCGCCTTGCGCTCGCCCTCACTGCCGGCCGGCCGCGCGCGGCGGAACAGTTCCGTCGCCGTCGGGCCGGGTGACACGGCGTTGGAGGTGATGCCGTCCGGGGCCAGTTCCAGGGCCCAGGACCGGGTGCACCCCACCAGCGCGCTCTTGGCGGCCGCGTAGGAGGTACGGTCCCTGGCCCCGTACGTCGCCCGCGAGGTGATGTTCACGATCCGGCCGAACCGCTCGGCGCGCATGCCGGGCACCAGGGCCTGGACGATCTGGACCGAGGCCCGCAGGTTCAGGTCCAGCACCTGGTGCATGACCGCCAGGTCCAGGTCCTCGATGGGCTGCGGCCGCGCGATCCCCGCGTTGTTGACGACCCGGCACACCGTGCGCTCCCGGGTCACCTCCGCGAGCATGCGCGCGGTGTCGTCGGCGTCGGAGAGGTCACAGCGCAGGAACGTGCCGGGGAACTCCTCCTCGGGGGCGCTGCGGGCCACACCGATGACCCCGTACCCCTGCTCCGCCAGCCGCCGGGAGACCGCCCATCCGATGCCCTTGCTCGCGCCGGTGACCAGTACGTCTTTCATGTCGCTCCTCGAAATTCCGCCTCGAGATTCCTGGTGGTTCACTGCCCGCCGAGGCGCTCGGCCGTGTATGGACTGTGCATCGTGAGGAACCGGATCTCCAGGTCGGACTCCAGGTAGTCCATGCGCCGCTCCCAGAAGTCGCGCATGCGGGGCAGGGCCAGGTGGGCGTCGAGGTCGGCCTGCGAGCGCCACGCCTCGTAGAAGACGAAGACGCCGGGCTCGTCCCGGTCCTCGTGGAAGTGGTACTCCAGGCACCCCGGCTCCTGCCGGGTGGGTTCGACGAAGGACAGCAGCAACTCCTTCAGCTCGTCGGCCCGTTCGGGCTTGGGACGCGCGATGCCGACGAGTGTGAACGGCTGGGGCATGGACTTCTCTCCTCGGGGGACACGACACAGCAGGTACGACGGATCTCGTACCTGCGGCACGCTAGCCAATCCCTTAGGTACGATGCAAGCCATACCTATAGCCCTACAGGCCCTGACGAGGGGGAGACGCACCGTGCCCGACGACGAGGGCCATCCGGCCGTCGAGGAGATCGAACTCGGCGCGGTGCTCGCCGCGCTGGCCGACCCGCTGCGCCGCCGGGTGGTGCGCGAACTGGCGCGCGCCCCCGAGGGGACGGCGCGGACGTGCAGTTCGTTCGCGCTGCCGGTGTCCAAGGCGACCGTCACCCACCACTTCCGCGCCCTGCGCGAGGCCGGCCTGATCCGGCAGGTGGACCGGGGCAACAGCAGAATGGCCCGGCTGCGCCGGGCCGACATCGAACGGCGGTTCCCCGGGCTGCTGGCCATCGTGGCGGCCGAGGACGCGGACTGACGCGACGGGGGGGGTGCGGGGGGGGAGCGTCCGCTGGGCCCTGTCCGGGCGATCGAGTTCGCAGCAGTCCGTCACTGACGCGGGATGTCAATGCCCGCCGCGCGCAGGTGCCCCTCGACCAGCCCGTTCAGCCGGGCGATGGACGGTGCCTCGTCCTCCCGATGGTGGTTGACCACGCCGTACCGGGATGCCGCGTCGGGACCGTGCGGTCGCTTGGCCGGCAGCGTCAGCAGCGCGCGGACGCCCAGCAGGTTGGCGGCCACCGCTGAGGCCAGCTCCTCGATCCGCGGGTCGTCGGGATCCCAGGACCTCGCCTCCCAGCCGCGCTTGGTCAACTCGACAAACTCGGGGTCGTCGAGCCGGTGTTCGAGGTTGGCCAGGAAGAGGTCGAAGACCTCGGGAGTCAGCGCCCGCGACAGCACCAAGGCCTCCCGCTGGGTGGTGACGTAGTCGGGGCTGAAGTCGAGCTCGGCGAGTCGCTCCAGGACCGCGCAGGCCCGGTCGGGCAGCAGGGCGCGGTCACCGTGGGCGAGCCGGTGCAGGGTGTCACGGCGGCCCATCAGCTCCTCGATCTGTTCGGTGAGCCGGCGGCGGACGTCGTCCAGGGCGGTGGCGAACCGCTCGGGCTCGGCGTCGAGCAGCTCGCCGATCTCGGCCAGCGGCACGCCCGCCCCGGCCAGGGCCCGGACCTGGACAAGGCGCAGCAGGTCGGCCGAACCGTAGCGCCGGTAGCCGGAATGGTCCCGTTCCGGTTCGGCGACCAGGCCGAGCCGGTGGTAGTGCCGCACCGTCTTGACGGTGATGTCGACGAAAGCCGCCGCCTGACCGATCGTGAGCCCCTCTGCCATGGGGTGAGAGTAACGCTCCTCCTCCACCTTGACCTTGACCTTGGGTCAGGGTTCACGCTCATCTCACACCCGCTGACGCGAGATGAGGAATCACCATGAGTGAGCAGAACACCGCCGCCGCGCAGGACCGCCCCGAGCTGCGGAAGGCCATGCGGGAGATCGTCGACGCCGGTTTCGCCGGCGTGCAGCTGCGCGTGAACGACGAGCTCGGCGAGTGGGTCGGCAGCGCCGGGGTGAGCGAGCTGGGCCGGACCGCGAAGCCGCCGACCGACGGGCACTTCCGGGTCGGCAGTGTCACCAAGACCTTCGTCGCGACCGTCGTCCTGCAGCTGGTGGCCGAGGGCCGGCTCGGCCTCGAGGACCTGGTGGCCGACCACTTGCCCGAGTTCCGGCTCGACCGGCGGATCACGGTACGGATGCTCCTGCGGCACACCAGCGGGCTGTTCAACTTCACCGGCGAGTTCTCCGAGGACGGGTCGGCCGAACCCGGTGTGGTCGCCGGATGGGGCAAGGAGTGGGTGGACCTGCAGCACGCGACCTACCGGCCGGAGGAGCTGGTGCGGGGGGCGTTGGCGAAGCCGGCGCGGTTCGAGCCGGGGACGGCCTGGAGCTACTCCAACACCAACTATGTCCTGGCCAGGCTGCTGATCGAGCAGGTCACCGGCCGCTCGCTGCCCGAGGAGACGCACCGGCTGATCCTGGGCCCGCTCGGGCTGACGGGCACCCTGCTGCCGGAGACCCGGGAGGACATCCCCGAGCCGCACGCCCACGGCTACTTCGGCTACGACGACGCCGGACAGTGGAAGGTGGTCGACACCACCCGCTTCAACCCCTCCTGGGTATCCGCCGCCGGCGACATGATCTCGACCAGCCGGGACCTCCACACGTTCTTCTCCGCGCTGAACAGCGGCAAGCTCGTCTCGACCGAGCTTCTGGCCGAGATGCGCGTCGCGGACCCCACGATGGGTTACGGCCTGGGGGTGTTCGTGGAGGAGCTGGACGGCGGCGGCACCGTCCTCCACCACAACGGAGGGTTCTGGGGCTGGGGCGCACTGATGTACAGCACGCCCGACGGCACCAAGACCCTGACCGGCTCGCTGACCTCCGGGGACGTCGAAATGGACCTGCCCACCATGGCCGGGACGTTCGAGAAGGTGAAGCAGACACTGGTCAAGACGGTGTTCGCCTAGGACTTGTCCGGCCGTCATGTGCGGAGCCGGATGGCGAGGGTTGCGGCGCCCGGCCGGACGGGTCCTGGTCGCCCGCGGCCCCGGAGCCCCTCGCCTCGCGGATCACGTCGTCGAGGACACCGCGCGAGCGCCGCAGCTCATCGATCGCGCGGTCCAGCCGGTCGCGTTCGCCCACCAGGCCCGCGATCAGCTCCTCCGACGCCCGCTCCCGGCCGCCCTGCCCGGGCAGGCACTGGAGCACCCGGGCGATCCTGCCGCTGCACAGGCCCGCCGCGAACAACTCCCGGACGCACGCCACGCGGCCGACGGCGGACTCGTCGAACTCGCGGTGCCCGCCGGCCGCACGTTCCGCGGTCAGGAGCCCCTGCTGCTCGTAGTAGCGCAGCGCCCGCTCGCTGACACCGGTCCTGCGGGACAGCTCCCCGATCCGCACGCCTTCCCCCCGGGGGTCGCAGCTCGTCGTGGCGCCGCGGACTCGGATCCGGCGCCGGTGTCCGATCCTACGGTTCCCGCGCGGCGCCCAGAACGGCTCCCCGTGGTCCCGCGCCCTCCGGAAGGGCTCAGCCGGCGGGTTCCAGCCGCCACCACTGGGCCGGGCTGTCGCGGTCCTCCCACTGCCGGACCCGCGCCCCCTCGTCGGTGGCCGCGTCGGCGACCTCCAGGAGGTGGCCGCTGATGTGGGCGACGAGGATGACGGTGCCCGGGTCCTCGACCAGGCGCTCGATCAGCCACTCCTGGGCGCCGTAGCCGTTGGCCTTCCACTGCTGCACGTAGGCGCCGTTCTCGACCGACGCGTTTGCCACGTCGAGCCGTTTGCCGCTGCCCGCGTTCACAACGTGGTGCAGGCCGCTGCCCTCGTGCACCGGCGACACGCGCCAGAGCTCGGCGGGCGTGCCGTCGTCCGCACCCTGCACCACGGGGGCTCCGCCGCCCGCCCTCCCGCCGGCGACGCGCAGCAGCAGGCCGCTGTGGACGTTGCGGATGCGGTAGGTGCCTTCCATGCCTGTCCCCCTGAGTGCGCCGACGGCCGTGCCGGTGAAGACCATGATCGTAACGGGTGGCGCGGCGCCCGAAATAGGGGATGATCAGGGTATGTCTGTTTCTCTTGAGGTTTGTCGCGAGCGTACCGAGACCGCCGACGCCGCCGGCCACTGGGACGACGACCGCACCACCGCGGTGGTCCTGGCGCGCGAGGACGACGCGGTCGTCGGGTCGGTCGTCGTCCTCGATCTGGGGGCCGACGACCCGGCCCTCCGCTTCACCGCCGTTCCCGAAGGGGCCTTCGAAGCGCTCGTCCCCATGCTGCGCGAGGCGGCGGAGCTGACCCGCGCGGCGGGGGGTACGGCGTTGCGGTGGGTCGCCGAGTCCGACGAGATGCCGCCGTCCGTCCCGGCGGAGCTCGGCGCCACCGAGGGCGGCGACGTCTACCGCTGGTGGCACCTGGAGCTGTCCGCCGCCCGTACGGAGGACGGCGGAGCCGGTCCGGTGGAGGAGCGGCCGGCGGGCGAGGACGCGGTCTTCCGGCTCGGCCTGGAGGACGCGGTGTTCGACGTGGAGATCGAGGACGGCACGGCCGTCCTGGTGCACGACCGCGAGGAGGAGCACACCGCCGGCGAGCTGACGGCCCTCGTCGCCGCGGTGGTGCGGCGGGTGCGCGAGGAGCACCCGTCCGCGGGCGCGGCCGAGGCGTACGCGGCGCCCGACGACGACGTGCTCGGGGCGGCGCTGACCGCCGTGGGGTTCGCGCCTACGGACCGGCGGGCCGTCGAGTACCTGCTGCCGCTGGGCTGACGCTTCCTCGGCTTCGCCGGTGGGCTGCCCCGGTCCCTCCCCCAGAGGGGGCACCCCCACCGGGCTGAATGGCCCGCCCTGGGGGTGCGGGGGCGCAGCCCCCGCAAGAAACGGAGAAAGGGCGGGACAGGGGCAAACTCCCCACTTCACCCTGATATGGTGAAAGCTGTCTGGTGTACGTCGCGTCAATCCATTCTTGGATCAAGGCAGTTCACCACACGCGACGCCGAGGGTCACGGGGGCGGTCTTGGCGATGCACGACGGAAGCTCGATCATCATCGTCCCGCCCGGCGGCGACCCCACCCTGCGGCTCGCCGTCGTCCCCGACGGCGTCACCGTCGTCGACGTCGGACACCGCTTCGTCGCGGAGCTGATCCGGCAGGCCGCGCGCGGCGCGCTGCGCACCCGGTCGCGGGCGCCCGGGGACCGGCTCATGGCGACGGCCGGGACCCGCGCGCTGGGCGACGCCTCCCGGCCGCGGCTGCACCGGCTGCGCGGGCTCGGCGCCGTGCTGGGGGCGCTGCACGAGCCGGGGCACGGCGTGCGGCTGCGCCTCGACGACCTCGAACCGGCCGACGGAAGTCTGGAGTCCGCCGCCGACGTCCTGCGCGCCGCGGCGGCCCCCGCGCCGTACGACGGAGCCCTGGCGGGGGCCTGCGCGGACGTGCCGCGGGGAGCGGCGGTACGGCTGGTGGTCGAGCGGGAGCAGCAGGTGCCGGCGGCGGTGGCCCTCGCCCGGGCCCTGCGCCCCCGCGTGCGGCGCCTGGAGCTCACGGGCCGCTGGGCGACCGTCCACGCTCCGGCGCTCCGTCACCTGCCGCCGCTCGCCGGCCTCCGTCTGGTGCCGGCGCCCCGGGGCCTGGCCTGGGAGCTCGCGGACCCGTTCGGTCCGGCCCCGGACGACGGCCTGCGCTGGCGCGAACGCGCGGCCGACCCGGTGCCGGCCGGCCCCTGGGCGGGCCGGGTGGGGCTGCGGGAGCTGGTGGGCGGGGTGGTACCGGCGTACGGCGGGGAGCGGGCCGTTCCCGGCACCGCCGGCGCCGGCCCCCCGGCAGCCGACGGCCACCCCCGCCTCGCCGTCATCGGCGTCTGCGCCGCCGCCGACCGGGCCATAGGCCGCGGCGGCACCCAGCTCTCCTGGGACCGGCTCGCCTCCGCCGCCGGCGCCGCCCGCGACCGCGGCACGACCGTCGTCGCCGAACTGTGGCTGGGCGCCCCCGGATTCCCGCCCGAGGC
>NZ_JAIQLH010000259.1 GCF_020037025.1 Streptomyces huiliensis
GCGACCGCGGCACGACCGTCGTCGCCGAACTGTGGCTGGGCGCCCCCGGATTCCCGCCCGAGGCGGCGGACGAGGCGCTCGCCCGGCTGGAGGACGCCGTGGACCGGGTGATCGGGCTCCGCAGCTTCGACTGGCCGGCCGGCTGGACCGACCCGTCCTGGCCCTCCGGCCCGGTGACGCTGGGGGACGCCGGTCCCGACCTGGCCCTGCGGCGCCCGGTGCTCGATCCGGCGCCGCCCTCCCCCGAGCGGCTGACCGCCCTCGCGGCGGCGCTCGGCCGCCCGCTGGCCCGGGCCGGACGGCTCGCGCCCGGCCGGGTCGCCGGCGCCTATCTGCCGCCCCCTGGCCCGCACCCTGACTCCGTACACGGCCTGGACCCGGACGTCGTCGTCGGCCGGCGCAGCGCCCGCACCGACCGGGCACTGGCCGTCAATCTGCGGACGGGTGCCTGTTCTTACGTGTCCCTGCGAGTCGCCGACGCCATCGACCGCTACCGCGACGGCTACACCCTGCGCGAGGCGCTCCGCCCGCTGTCCCCGCGCGCGGTCCGCGCCCTGCGGGACGGCGGGGTGCTCGGCGAGGTCCCGTGACGGGAAACGTCCGACGGGGCGGCCCGGAGGTCTCCCTCCCGGCCGCCCCGTCGGACGCGTACCCGACCGCGTCTCCGCGTCGGTTCCGTCAGCGCGTCAACGCGTCAGTTCTTCAGCGCGCTGCGCTTCTGCCACTGCTCCCAGGTCTCCTGCCAGACCTCGAGGCCGTTGCCCACGTCGGTCTTGACGGTGCTGGAGGTGCCCTTGACCTCCACGGTGGAGCCGATGGGCAGGAAGTCGTAGGTGCGCTTGGCGTCCTCGGTGGTCATGCCGAAGCAGCCGTGGCTGTTGTTGACCACGCCGATCTGGTTGTTCCAGGGCGCGGAGTGCAGGAAGGTGCCGGAGGCGGTCATGTGGGTGACCCACTTCGCGTCCAGCATCCACTGGTTGCCGTAGCCGATGGTGGACGAGTCCATGGTCTCGTCCGCGTTCTTGCTGCGGACGGTGTGGATGCCGCCGCGCGTCGGGGCCTCCGGGGAGCCGGCGGAACCCTTGACGCTGCCGACCGGCTTGCCGTTCTCGTACATGGTCAGCGTGTGACCGGGGACGTCGATGACGGCCTTGTGGTCGGCGCCTATGGTGAAGCCGTAGTCGTAGTCCCGGGCGAACCAGCCGCCCTCGCCGCTGTCGATGCCGGCGAGCGAGCCCTTGACGGCGACCTTGGTGCCGCTGGGCCAGTACGTCTTGGGCCGCCAGTCGAGGCGGTCCTGACCGGAGTAGTCGGTCACCCAGCCCCAGGCGCCCTCCACCTGCGGGGTGGAGGTGACCTTGAAGTTCTTCTCGATCTCGGCCCGCTTGTCCTTGTCGACCTTGTGGTCGAAGAGGATCGAGACCGGCATACCGGTGCCGACGGTCTGCCCGTTCTGCGGGGTGTTCGTCAGCTTGTTGACCTTCGGCGCCTGCTGGGTGCTGAAGGTCGCGGTGGAGGTGGACTTCCGGCCCTTGGCCGACTCGGCCGCGGTCTGCACCGTGTAGGTGGTCTTCGGCTTGACCTTGCCGGCCGACTGCCAGGTGACGCCGTCACCGGACAGCTTCCCCTCGACCTTCTCCCCCTTGTCGTCCTTCACCTCCACCGAGGTCAGCTTGCCGCCGTCGGCCTTGACCGAGATCGGCGCGCCGAGCTTGACCTCCTTGGCGCCGGCCGCCGGGCTCACGGTCACCTTGGCCGCGGGTCCCGAGTCGTCCGACGACCCGCCGCCGGACCCCCCGGAACAGGCGGACAGCACCAACGAGCCCATGAGGGCGGATATCAGCAGGACGGGGCGACGGCCCTTCCCGACGTGCACGTGAAAACCTCCAAGACAGCGAGTCCGCGGCGGGCCCGGCTCCACTGCCGGTACGAGAAAACCGAGAAAGCCGGGAAAACCCGGCAACCCCCCACCTCACCTGTACAGATGACCTGGGCGCCGCCGCGGTTCCTGAGAAAAACGATATTTGTGCGGGAATCGTGCGGACGACCCGGGGTGCTCCCCGGCGGCACGCGGAAACGCCCCGGTCCACGGAAACGTTTCGGCGCGCGTCAACGCCCCGGAACGTCCCCGGAAACGACGGAGCGGCGGCACCCGCCCCGGAACCCCGGAGGATGCCACCGCCCGGACGGGGCCTACTCCCGCGGCAGTTTGGTGGCCGTGTCCAGGTAGAACGCGTCGATGCTGCGCACGGCCCGGGTGAAGTCGTCGAGGTTGACGGGCTTCGTGACGTACGCGTTCGCGTACCGCCGGTAGGCGTCGGCCACGTCGTCCGGGGCGGAGGACGTGGTGAGCACGACGACCGGGATGGCGCGCAGGTCCTCGTCCCCCTTGAGGACGGCCAGCAGTTCCCGGCCGTTCATCCGCGGCATGTTGAGGTCGAGCACGATCAGGTCCGGCCGGGGCAGGCCGGGGTCGCGGAGGTGGTCCAGCGCGGCGATGCCGTCCTGGACCTGGGTGAGGTTACGGGCGGCTCCGTGTTCAAGGAGCGCCTCCTTGATGAGCATCGCGTCCGCCGGATCGTCCTCGACCAGAAGGACGTCGTAGGGGCGCGCGGGGGCGGCCATCATCATCGGCTCCGCTCGGTGTGCTTCGGGGGTCGGTGGGTGGTGCCGTGCACGATGCCGGGCCAGCGGTTGCGGGCTCCCTGGCGGCTCATCTCGCAGGCCCGCCCGATCTGGGGGTAGCCGGCGCCGTTCCGCGCGGCCTCCTCGGCCGCGGCGTCCGTGAGGCGCTGCACCGCCCGTTCCAGGTGAACGAGCATGTGGAGATAGGCCAGGGCCTCGGCCCGGGCGCCGTCCGGATCCGCGGGCCCGCCGGCGGCGGGCAGCAGGCGGAACGACCGGTGGGCCAGGCGGTGGGCCAGGCCCGCGAGCGCTCCCTCCACCATCGCGGAGATCTCGCTTTCGGCGAGGCGCGGGGAGAAATGGGTGCCGGGCATAGCGCACACCCTAGGCGCTGCGCCGCCCTCTCGACAACTACTGTTGTCACGGCACCGATACGGTGTGGCTGCCCAGGTGCCGGGGAAGCAGCCCGGGGGACTCGGGGAACGGAGACGGAAGGCGGGCAACGTGGCGGTCGAAACTGCTCCTCAACAGGGCGGTTCCGTGGAATCCCCATCCGGGGACCCCACCGGGACGGACCGGGCCGGCGGCAGACCGGGTCCGGCCGGCCGGCCGGGCTGGACGACGCGCCGGTGGCTGCGCGTGGGCGTGAGCACGACGCTGGTGGTGCTCACGGCGCTCGGCGCCCTGGGGACCTGGGCGCTCGCCCGGACGGCGACGATCAGTGACCGCCTGGTGGACGTACGGTCGCCGGCGCTGGTCGAGGCCGTGCGGCTGGAGAACGCGCTGGTGAACCAGGAGACGGGCGTACGGGGTTACGGCCTCACCGGCCGGCGCGAGTTCCTGGAGCCGTACACGCAGGGCGTCGCGGACGAGAAGTCGGCCGCCGCCCGGCTGCGCCGGCTGGTCGGCGACGAGCCGGAGGCCCGGGCGGACCTGGACCGGGTGCTGGAGCGGGCCGAGACGTGGCAGGCGCGGGTCGCCCGGCCGGTCGCGGCGGCTCCCCCGGGCCCGGAGGCCGCGCGGGTCGTCGAGCGGGTGGGCGCCGGGAAGGGCGCCTTCGACTCCGTCCGCGCGTCCCTCCAGGAGCAGCAACGGCACCTGGCCGACGAGCGGGCCGGGACCAGTGCGGACCTGGCCGACACCCGCCGGCTCCGCAACGGCGTCTTCGCGGCCATCGCGGCGGTGATCCTGCTGGTCGCGGTCCTCGTCTTCGAGGGGCTGCGGCGGGGCGTCACCATGCCGCTGGAGCGGCTGGGTTCGGACGCCAGGCTGGTGGCCCAGGGCCACTTCGGGCACTCCATCGCGGCGACAGGACCGGCCGACCTGCGCCGGCTGAGCGGCGACGTGGAGGCGATGCGGCGGCGGATGGTGGGCCAGCTGGAGTTCACCGAGAAGGCCCGCACCCAGCTCGACGAGCAGGCGGCCGAGCTCCGCCGCTCCAACGCCGAGCTGGAGCAGTTCGCCTACGTGGCCTCGCACGACCTCCAGGAGCCGCTGCGGAAGGTGGCGAGCTTCTGCCAGCTGCTGCAACGCCGGTACGGGGACGGCCTGGACGAGCGGGCGCACCAGTACATCGCCTTCGCGGTGGACGGCGCCAACCGCATGCAGGTGCTCATCAACGATTTGCTGGCGTTCTCGCGCGTCGGCCGGGTGCACAACGACCACGACACCGTGGACCTGGACGCCGTCCTGGAGACGACCCTGGACGCGCTGAGCGTGCCGGTCGAGGAGTCGGGGGCGGAGGTCACCCACGATCCGCTGCCCACGGTGGTCGGCGACCGGACGCAACTGGGCATGCTCTGGCAGAACCTGGTCTCGAACGCGGTCAAGTTCCGCGCCCCGGACCGCCGTCCGGCCATCCACGTGTCGGCCGAGCGGGACGGCGACGTCTGGCGGTTCGCCGTCACCGACAACGGCATCGGGATCGGCCCGGAGTACGCGGAGAAGGTGTTCGCCCTCTTCCAGCGGCTGCACACCCGGGAGGCGTACCCGGGGACCGGTATCGGCCTGGCGATGTGCCGGAAGATCGTCGAGTTCCACGGGGGCACCATCGCCGTCGACCCGGAGCGCGAGGGCGGCGCCCGCATCGTCTTCACGCTGCCGGCCACCGGACCGGACGACTCCGATCCGGCGGTGGAACCGGCCGCGGGACCGGCGGCGGAACCGGCGGCGGGACCGGCGGCGGAAGAGGCCACGACGACGGGACGGTCCGCCTCGTGACCGCCCAGACGTCCGACGCCCGGGAGCGGCCGGCGAGCGCCTCGCTCCCGGATCCGGAGTCCGCCGCGCCGCCGCACTACCGCGTCCTGCTCGTCGAGGACGACGCGGGGGACGCCCTCCTGGTGGAGGAGCTCCTGGCCGACACCGGTCTCGACCACACGCTGAGCTGGCGCAAGACGCTGGCCGAGGCCCGCGCGGAGCTGGTCTCGGACGGTGCCGACTGCGTACTGCTCGACCTGCACCTGCCGGACGCCTCCGGCACGGCGGCGGTCACCGCCGTACAGCAGGCGGACCCGCACGTGGCCGTCATCGTGCTCACCGGTCTCGCGGAGTCGCAGGCCGGGGTGCGGGCGGTCACCGCGGGCGCCCAGGACTACCTGGTCAAGGGGCAGGTGGAGCCGGAGCTGCTGCAGCGGGCCGTGCACTACGCCGTGCACCGCAAGCAGGCCGAGCGGGCCAAGGCGGAGCTCCAGGCCACCCAGTTGCGGGCGCAGGAGAACACCCGGCTGGAGCGCGGCCTGCTGCCGACGCCGCTGCTGGACTCCCCCGCCGTGACGGCCACCACCCGGTACCTGCCCGGCCGGGAGAGCGCCCTGCTGGCCGGGGACTTCCTCGACGTCGTCCAGACCGACGACCACGTCGTGCACGCCCTGATCGGCGACGTGAGCGGGCACGGCCCCGACGAGGCCGCGCTCGGCGTCGCCCTGCGCATCACCTGGCGGGCCCTGACCCTGGCCGGGCACCGGGGCGAGCGGCTGCTGGACCTGCTGGAGCGGATGCTGGTCGCCGAGCGCACCCGGCACGAGATGTTCGCCACCTGCTCGCTGCTCACCCTGGACCTGCGGGAGTCGACCGCCGTCCTGCACCTGGCCGGGCACCACGAGCCGCTGCTGACGGCGGACGGGGCGACCCGGCCGGTGGCGGCGGAGCACGGGGTGGCCCTGGGCATCGCGCCGGGCCTGTGCCACTGGCCCGCCACCCGGCTCGCGGTGCCCCGCTCCGGGGCGCTCACGCTGTACACGGACGGGCTGATCGAGGGGCACGACGGGCCCGGGCGGCACCGGCTGGGCGCGGAGGGCCTCGTCGAGCTGGTCAACCGGGTGCCGTCGCAGGAGCCGCCGGACCGTCAGCTGGACCGGCTCGTCGGAACCGTCCGGGAGCTGAACGCCGACCGGCACGCCGACGACCTGGCGATCCTCCGGCTGGACTGGCGCGCGGCGGGCTGAGGCGCCGGGCCGGCCGGGGTCAGCCCGCCGGAGTCAGCCCGCCGCTGTCAGCCCGCCGGGACGACGGCGACCGGGCAGTCCGCCCGGTGCAGGGCGGTGTGGCTGACCCGGCCGAGCTGGAGGCCGCCCCCGTGGTGGCGGCGGACGGCGCCGACCACCAGCAGGTCGGCCTCGTCCGAGGCGGCGACGAGGGTCCGGTGCGCGGGTCCCTCGACGGTGACGGCGCGCACGGTGACGCCCGGGTACTCGGCCTCGGCCGCGCGCAGCGCCTCGTGCAGCTCGCGGCCGGCCCGCTCCTCGTGGTCGAGGGGCTCGCCGCTGGGCAGCGGGTAGTGGGTCACGGACTGCCGGGCGGGGTGCCGCCAGGAGCGGACGGCCTGCACCTCGCAGCCGCGGGCGGCGGCCTCCCGGAAGGCGAACCGGACGGCGGCGGGCGCCTCCTCGCTGTCCCCGACGCCGACGAGGACCCGGCCGCGGGAGCCGCGCAGACCGTCCGCCGAGCCGCGTACGGCGATCACCGGGCAGTGGGCGCGGGCCGCGACGGAGAGGCTGACCGAGCCGAGCAGCAGCCCGGTGAAGGTGCCCCGGCCCGAGGGGCCGGTGATCACCGCGGCGGCGTGCCGGCTCGCCTCGACGAGGGCGTTCACGGCCTCCTCGGGCACGGTCTCGGCGTGGACGCGCACGGACGGGTCGCGGTCCCGGGCGTGCCGGACGGCGGCGGGGGCGACGGCCTCCTCGGCCCGGGTCTCCTCCGAGGGCCCGCCCGGGGGCGGAAGGCGCCCCTCGTAGCGCTCCCACAGCGAGGCGTACAGCACGTGCAGCCGCGCGTCGTGCCGGGCCGCCTCGTCCACGGCCCAGTCCAGCGCCCGCAGGCTCCCGGCGGACCCGTCGACGCCCACGACCAGGGGCAGCTCCATCGCGCCCCACCTCCTCACCGCGCGACTCCCGCGCTCACACCGCCCCCGCAGCACCCTCGCACCGCCCGGCACGGGGCGCGACCGGCGACTGGTCCGTTCGGCCGACGCGGCGGGGGCAGGACAGTCGGGCGACGGAAGCCACCCGGCCGGCGGCGGGGGCGGAGGCGCGTAACGCCAGACGGCCGCCGGCGGGGAGCCCGGCAGGGCGGCCCGCGACGAGCTGGCCTGCTCGCGCAGCGTGCTCGCG
>NZ_JAIQLH010000026.1 GCF_020037025.1 Streptomyces huiliensis
GGCGAGCGCCTCGTGGCCGGGCAGGTCGGACAGGGCGGGCCCGCGCCACAGCGCGAGCGCGTCCTCCAGCAGCCCGGCCGCCTTCACCGGGTCGCCGTCGGCGAGCGACCGCTCGCCCTCGTCGGCGAGCCGCTGGAAGCGGTGCAGGTCGACGTCGTCGGGCCGGGCGTCCAGCCGGTAGCCGCCCGCCACCGACTCGACCGCGCCGGTGCCGAGCGCCCGCCGCAGCCGCGCGACGAGCGCCTGGAGCGCCCCCGGCGCGTCGGCCGGCGGCTCGTCGCCCCAGACGAGGTCGATGAGCGTGCCGGAGGCGTGCCCCCGCCCCGGGTGGAGGGCGAGCGCCGCGAGCAGCGCGCGCAGCCGCGCGCCGCCGAGGGCGACGGGCCGCCCGTCGTCGGTATGGGCCTGGGTGGTGCCGAGGATGCCGTAACGCACCGGGTCATTGTCCCCGCTCGGGCTCCGCGGGCGTTACGACTTTCCGGCGCGACCAAGTACCGTCCTGCCGGTACCCCCCGCGCCGGAGCCTCCGGCCACCCGACGCAGACCTCTGGAGCGCAGAGCCATGGCATCCGACGCGACGCACGCCGAGCGGCGCGTGAGCCCCGTCTTCCTCGCCCTCGTCGCCGTGATGGCGGTGTCGATGTGGGCGGTGTGGACCGACTACGCGGCGAGCCCCGGCTTCGCCGTGTTCCTGTTCGTCGTCTCCGGCTGGGTCGTCTCGCTCTGCCTCCACGAGTACGCGCACGCGCGCACCGCCCTGCACGGCGGCGACATCACCGTCGGGGCGAAGGGGTACCTCACCCTCAACCCGCTCAAGTACACGCACGCCGTGCTGAGCATCGTCCTCCCCGTGATCTTCGTGATCATGGGCGGGATCGGCCTCCCCGGCGGCGCGGTCTTCATCGAGCGGCACCGCGTCCGCGGCCGCTGGAAGCACAGCCTGATCTCGGCGGCAGGACCGCTGACGAACGTCCTGTTCGCGGTCGTCTGCGCGGCGCCGTTCTGGCTGGGCGCGCTCGACGGCGTCCCGACCGCCTTCCGCTACGCCCTGGCCTTCATGGTGCTGCTCCAGGTCTCGGCGGCGCTCCTCAACCTGCTGCCCATCCCGGGCCTGGACGGCTACGGGATCGTGGAGCCCTGGCTGTCGCCGGGGGTGCGCCGGCAGGTGGAGCCGTTCGCGCCGTTCGGGTTCCTGGCGCTGTTCGGATTCCTGATGATCCCGGAGGTCGGAAACGCCTTTCGTGACCTGGTCTACGACGTGATGCAGGTACTGAACGTCGACGCGTTCGACGCGGCGTGGGGACGGCGGCTGTTCGAGTTCTGGGACGCCCCGGGCTGCGTGCCGCCCGCGGACAACCCTTGGGCCTGCTACCTGGGCGGCTGACCAGCGGCCCCGCCCGGCCGCCTCACTCCGCGGCGGCCGCCGCCCGCTCCGCCTCGCGGTCCATCTTCTGCTTGCGGATGTAGAACCAGCCCATGTTGAAGGCCACACCCGCCAGCAGGATCCAGACGGCGCCGATCCAGCTGCCCCGCGTGAACGAGACGACGGCCGCGGCCACCGCGAGGACGCAGACGGTGAGGGCGTAGAGGGCGAGGCGGGGCATGGGGAACGGCTCCTGTCCGGGGACGGGGAACGTGAACGGTGATCCGGCGCGAGTGCGTACGATCCCGGTCATTGTCCCCCATGCCCCTCGGCGGCCCCACGGCCGCCCCGCGCCTCCACGGCCACCCCGCCCCCCGCGGGCACCCGCCCGCCAGCGGGACCCGGCGGACCCGGCGATCAGACGTCCGTGACCCGCAGCCCCGCGTGCGCCTTGTAGCGCCGGTTGACCGAGATCAGGTTGGCGACCAGCGACTCCACCTGGTGCGCGTTGCGCAGCCGCCCCGCGAAGACGCCGCGCATCCCCGGGATGCGGGCGGCCAGCGCCTGGACGATGTCGGTGTCGGCCCGCTTCTCGCCGAGCACCATCACGTCCGTGTCGATCTCCTCGATCGCCGGGTCGGACAGCAGGACGGCGGACAGGTGGTGGAAGGCGGCCGTCACCCGGGAGTCCGGCAGCAGGGCGGCGGCCTGCTGGGCGGCGCTGCCCTCCTCCGGCTTCAGCGCGTAGGCGCCCTGCTTGTCGAAGCCGAGCGGGTTCACGCAGTCGATCACGAGCTTCCCGGCGAGTTCCTCGCGCAGCGCCTCCAGCGTCTTGCCGTGGCCCTCCCACGGCACCGCGACGATCACCACGTCGCTGCGCCGGGCGCACTCGGCGTTGTCAGCGCCCTCGACGCCGAGCCCCAGTTCGGCGGCGGCGGTCTCGGCGCGCTCGGCGGCGCGGGAGCCGATGATCACGCGCTGGCCGGCCTTGGCCAGCCGGTAGGCGAGGCCGCGCCCCTGGTCACCGGTGCCGCCAAGGACGCCGACCACCAGGTCGGAGACGTCCGGAAGGTCCCAAGGGTCCTTGGCCGCGGGCTTTGTTGTGGCAGCGGAAGTGTCAGCGGAAGTCGTCATGACAGCGATACTGTCACGCCCGTCGCGGGCCGCGGCGGGCACCGCCAGGCGCGGGAGAGCCGGGGCACGAACGGGTGAGCCGGGCCGCTTCCCCGTTTTTCACCCGGTTCGTCGCGGCAGGATGGTGAGCCATGGACGCTGTGCGTGTCGCGCTGTTGCGCGAAGTACTCGCCGGGACCGACTGGTTGCGGGACACGCGCCGTTTCGCGAGAACGCTGCGCCGGTCGGCACGGGCGCACGGCGGGGGCCTGCTGCTCGTCGGGACGGCGGAGTACGAACCCTGGCACCTGGCGGCGCACCTGGACGAGGAGGCGGCCCGCGCCGGCCGCCCCGAGCTGCACCCCACGCTCGTCCGCCACCGGGTGCCGCCGGGCGCCCCGGCGCATCTGGCGACGGGCCTGGACCGGCTGGATCGGCTGAACCGTGCCGGTGGCGCCGGGCGCGGCCGGACGCTGCTGGTGGTGGTCCCGCAGGGCGGGCCGCCGCCCGGGGAGTCGCTGCTGGAGCGGGTGGACGGCGTACGGCGCGGTGGGGCGACGGTCCTCGCGCTGGACGGCGGTTCCCCCGGCGAGGGAGGCCGGGAGGTGCGCGCCCTCGCGCACGAGGTGCTGGCGGCACCCGCCTCGGCCGGGCTGGACCTGGACACGGTCCAGCACCTGGTCAGCGCGGCCGCGGGCGAGGACGTACCGCCCGGGCGCCGCTTCCGCGACGGACTCTCCCGGCTGGCCGCCCAGCTCTCGGCGGCTCCCCCGGAGCCCTGCCCGGACGCGGGGTATCCGGGTGAGCTGACCCCGCACGCGGCGTATCCGGGCGAGCCGAACCTGGGCGCGGCGTATCCGGACGCGGCGTACCCGGGCGAACCGTATTCGCCACAGCCGTCCCCGAGACAGCCGCGCCCAGACCAGCCACACCCCCGGGATCCCTGGTGACCGGGCTCGCGCGGCGCCTCCGGGCGCGTAAGGCGCCTCCCCGGCACTCGGCCCGCTCCTCGTCCCCGTCGGCGGGCCCCGGCTCCCGCGTGAGAACGGTCACGCACCGCCGCCGCGTCACCCACCACGCCCGCGGCCGCCCTCCTGGGCAGCGGAGCTCAGCCGCCCACCGCAAACTCCCGTCCCATCGTGGGCTTTTCGCGACATTCCGCGACTTCACCCACCTTCACCCCTTCCATCCGCTCCGTCCCCTGCGCTCCTTCTGGCGCTCCCGGCCCGCGAGGCAGCAGAGGAAAAACGTTTGCTCGTACCACTACGGCCACGGACCATGGACCCCCGTGACCGAGCTCGACCCTTCCACTCCCTCTCCCGAACCCCCCGCCGCGGCACCCGCCACGCCCTCCACCGCGGGCCGGCTGCGGGCCCTCCTGCCCGACCTGACCCCGTGGCGCTCCTCGCGCGACTTCCGGCGGATGTGGATGGCGGGGCTCGTCACCGTCTTCGGCAGCTTCCTGACCTTCGTGGCCCTCCCGGTGCAGCTCAAGGAGCTCACCGGCTCGACGCTCGCCGTCGGCGCGATCGGCGCGGTGGAACTCGTCCCGCTGATCGTCTTCGGCCTCTGGGGCGGCGCCCTCGCGGACGCCCTCGACCGCCGCAAGCTGATCCTCTGGACCGAGGCGGGACTCGGCGTGCTGAGCGGCCTGCTGCTGCTCAACACCCTGCTGCCGCACCCGCTCGTCTGGCCGCTGTACCTGGTCGCCGGCCTGGTCAGCGCGCTCACCGGGCTCCAGCGCCCGGCCCTGCAGTCGATCGTGCCGCGTATCGTCGCGCACGAGCAACTCCCCGCCGCCATCGCCCTGAACACCATGCGCTGGCAGGTCGGCGCCATCGCGGGACCGTCGCTCGCGGGCGTGATAATCGCCTTCGGCGGCCTCCAGTGGGCCTACGCCCTGGACGTCGCCTCGTACGCGGTCTCGGTCCTGTTCACCATCGGCCTGGCCGCCTCCCCGCCCGCGCGCGACGCGGAGAAGCCGTCGATGCGCGGCATCCTGGAGGGCGCCCGCTACGCCTGGAGCCGCAAGGAACTCCTCGGCACCTACGCCATCGACATGGCGGCGATGTTCTTCGCCTTCCCCAACGCGGTCTTCCCGTTCCTCGCCGACGACCTGCACGCCCGCTGGGCGCTCGGCCTGATGTACGCGGCGCCCGCGATCGGTTCGCTGCTGGTCAGCCTGACCAGCGGCTGGGTCTCGCACGTCCACCGGCACGGCCGGATGGTCGTCGGCGCGGCGCTCGCGTGGGGCGCGGCGATGGCGCTGGCGGGCTGGATGGGCAACATCTGGCTGGTGCTGGCGATGCTGGCGCTGGCCGGCGCGGCGGACACGGTCAGCGGCCTGTTCCGCTCGGCCATGTGGGACCAGACCATCCCCGACGAACTGCGCGGCCGGCTCGCGGGCATCGAGCTGCTCTCGTACTCGGTGGGCCCGCAGCTCGGCCAGGTCCGCGCCGGCGGCATGGCCGCCCTCACCAACGTCCGCGCCTCGATCTGGGCGGGCGGCCTGGCCTGCGTCGCCTCGGTCGGCCTGCTGGCCCTGGCGCTGCCCAAGCTGATCTCCTACGACCAGCGCACCGACGAACACGCGGTCCGCATGCGCGAACGCCGGGCGGCGCGGCCCACGGAGGTCGCGGAGGCTGCGTAGCGACCGGGGCGGGGCCGGGGGACCCCCGGCCCCCGCCCCGGCCCCGCCCTCGCGCTACGCGGACTCCAGCAGCCCCTTCAGCCTCTCCAGATCGGCGACGACCATCCCCGCGTCCCGCTCGAACTCCGCGTCGCTCATCCCCTCCTGCCGCCGCAGGGTGAACACCACCTCGCAGGCCGCCTTCCCGTCGGCGATCACGCGCACCGGGTTGTAAACGGTCTCGCCCGACGGCAGCGTCACGTCGTGGTCGAGCACGCCCCAGGGGTTGCGCGGCGCGAAGTCGACCACGACCCGTCCCATCGGCGAGGACTCGGCCACCCACCGGCCGTCGCCGGTCCTCTCGATCGTCTCCCCCAGGCCGAGGGCCCACGCGGGCAGGTGGGCCGGGTCCGAGGCGTAGGTGTAGACGTCGTCGGCGGTGCGCTCGATACGGATGCCGATGTGGCGCGATTCCCTGTCGTTGCTGTTCATGGCGGCGACGCTAGCCGCCGGCCGCCGCCGTTCTCTTGAACGAATCGGACCTCCCCCGAAAGCCCCCCCCCGGAAGCCCCCGGAAGCCCCTGGATGCCCCTCCCCCTACGCCTCCCCGCCCTCGCCGCCCCGCCCGTCGTTCCAGCGCGGGTCCTGCCGCCACTCCTCCTCGCGCTCCCGCGCCGTCTCCATGGCGTGCGACGCCTCCTCGCGGGAGGCGTACGGGCCGAAGCGGTCGGCGGCGCGGCACTGCGGGCCCTCCTCGACCGTCTTGTGCTCCAGGCAGTAGTACCACTCGCCCGGTTTGCCCGTCGTGCGCCTCTTGAACAGGGCCATGTCTCCTCCTTCGCAGGTCCTCCGCGACCTCTCGCCCCCATGCTCCCCGACCGGCCGTGACTACACTCGCAGGCATGTCTGGCCAGTCACTTCTCGTCCCCGGGAAACTCTCTCCCGCCCGCCCCGTACCCGCGTCGATCCCGCGCCCCGAGTACGTCGGCAAGGAAGCGCCCACCCCGTACGCAGGACCCGAGGTCCAGGACGCCGAAACGATCGAGCGGATGCGGATCGCGGGCCGCATCGCCGCGCAGGCGATGGAGGAGGCGGCCAAGCACATCGCGCCCGGCGTGACCACGGACGAGCTCGACCGGGTCGCGCACGAGTTCATGTGCGACCACGGCGCCTACCCCTCGACGCTCGGCTACCGCGGTTTCCCCAAGTCCCTCTGCTCCTCGGTGAACGAGGTCATCTGCCACGGCATCCCCGACTCGACGGTGCTGCGCGACGGCGACATCGTCAACCTCGACGTGACGGCCTACATCGGCGGCGTGCACGGCGACAACAACGCGACGTACCTCTGCGGCGACGTGGACGAGGAGTCCCGCCTGCTCGTGGAGCGCACCCGCGAGGCGCTGAACCGGGCGATCAAGGCGGTCAAGCCCGGCCGCCGGATCAACATCATCGGCCGCGTCATCGAGTCGTACGCCAAGCGCTTCGGCTACGGCGTGGTCCGGGACTTCACTGGCCACGGCATCAACTCGTCCTTCCACTCCGGCCTGATCGTCCCGCACTACGACAGCCCGCACCACGACACCCTGATCCAGCCCGGGATGACGTTCACCATCGAGCCGATGCTGACGCTGGGCACGTACGAGTACGACATGTGGGACGACGGCTGGACGGTCGTCACCAAGGACCGGAAGCGGACGGCGCAGTTCGAGCACACACTGGTGGTGACGGACACGGGCGCGGAGATCCTCACCCTCCCGTAGACCGACCAGGACGACCAGGACGGCCAGGAGGGCCAGGACGACCAGGACGACCAGGACGGCCCCTCCCGCGGGAGCGGCGACGGCGGTATCGTCTTTCCGACAGTGCGTCGGGAAAACGATTGACTTAGGTAAGCCTAACCACAGACAATCGGCTCACGGGACGCTTCGGCGCCTCGTGGACCGGTTGTTCGTCGCTCGCCCGTCGCTCCCGTCCCCTCGTCACCGGAGGTCCGCCGTGGACTCGCCCGACACGAACCCGCTCACCCCGTTCTCGACGCTGATCCGCACGGCCTCCCACGCACAGCACACCGAGGCCGAGAACTCGTCGTTCATGAGCGACCTGCTCGGCGGCCGGCTCGGCATCACCGCCTACCGCCGCTACACCGAGCAGCTCTGGTTCGTCTACCGGGCCCTGGAGGCCGCCGCCCCGCTCCTCGCCGAGGACCCCGTCGCCGGCCCCTTCCTCCACCCCGAGCTGGCCCGCACCGGGCAGCTCGAACGCGACCTCGCGCACCTGGGCGGCCCCGAGTGGCGTACCGGGCTGGCGGCCCTGCCCGCCACCGAGGCGTACGCCGCCCGGATCGAGGAGTGCGCCCGCGACTGGCCCGCCGGCTACGTCGCCCACCACTACACCCGCTACCTCGGCGACCTCTCCGGCGGCCAGGCCATCCGCGGCACCGCCGAGAAGACCTGGGGCTTCGAGCGCAAGGGCGACGGCGTCCGCTTCTACGTCTTCGAGGGCATCGGCAACCCCGCGGCCTTCAAGCGGCGGTACCGCGAACTGCTGGACGCGCTGCCGCTGGACGACCTGGAGAAACAGCAGGTCGTCGCGGAGTGCCGGCGCGCCTTCGCGTTCAACACGGCGGTGTTCCGACAGCTCGGCGAGGAGTTCCCGCTGAGTGCGTGAGGGGGGCGCCGGACGGCGGACGGCGGGCGCCGGCCGGTCTCAGCTCCCCAGCAGGACGACGACAAGCCCGACGACCACCAGCACGGCCCCCAGGATCATCCCGAACACCCTGGGCGTCACCCGGTCCCGCCACCGCAGCGGCGGCCGGCCCCGGTCGGCCGGACCCGTGGCGGACTCCCACCAGTTGACGACCTGCCGGTAGGCCACGTCGAAGTCGGGGGCGGGGTAGAAGTAACTGTGGTGAAGGCCGTGCAGGGTACGGCGACGCCCGTCCGCGAGCGTGACCCGGACCGCGCGGGTCTTCTCCGCCCCCACCCCGATCTCGCGCACGTCGATCCACCGGATCTCGTGCCAGGGATAGGTCCGGCCGCGCCCGAGCCCCGACGAGGTGGTGATGCCCGCCGACCCGACCACCGTCCGGCACCGGCGCGCATAGAGGACCGCGAAGACGATGAGCACGGCCGTCCCGGCGAGCGCCCAGCGGAAGCCCACTGCGCCCGCCTGTCGCTCGAGTGCCGCCAGTTCGCCGGTGAAGATCAGCAGGATGACCACAAGGCGCCCCCCGCTCGGGCGGTACCTGTCCTTGCCCCGGAAGATCAGCTCGTTCATCGCACGCACACCCCGCCTCGGCTCCGAGGACGCCCGTTTCCCGGCCGGGAGCGTGCGGACGAATGGCCGAGGCCGGACACGTTCATGGGTGCTTCTTTCTTGCGGTCGTGCGAGCGCGGTCGCGCTTTCCTGAGCGGCAACCGGCCGCCGACGGCGGCGGGCCGGTGAGCGGGCGGAGACCGGCGGCCGGGCCTTGGTGCCCGGCCCCGGCTCATTGCCGGGACCGGGCACCAAGGTCACCCCGTTTCCCCCCCGGCCGATGGTGACCTGCGACGACGTCGAAACGCACTGCCGGAACCCGGCAATCTTCAAGCCCCGTTCGCTGCCGCACCCGCCCCCACTTCGACGGAGCCCGGCGTTCCGGGACCCGGGCCGCCAGGGCCCCGAGGAGCGTCTGTCACCCTGATCCTTCGACCGGGCGCGTCAGGGAATCGTCAGGGACGCGCCAAGAAAGCGGGAGGGGACGTGACACGGGAGGCATCACCCGGCACATGGGAGGAAACACCCGACCACTACGTGACGGGCTACGCCGACATCCTCCTCGAAGCCTCGGCCACCGGCCGCCGGCTCCGCCGGGAGGAGCTGGACTCCCGGCGCGCGCTGGGCGAACGCGCCGCGCGCGGCCCGTACGGGTTGCGGACGCTGATCGGCGCGCACCTCTCCGCCACCCGCGCCCTCACCTCCGCCCTCCCTCTCACCACCGGAAGCCGTGACGCGCGGGCCGTCATGGACGGCGTCCTCGCCGCGACGGAGCAGGCCGTGGACGCGTTCGCCGACGGCTACGAGCGGGCGCGGCGCCTCGCCGTCCGCCAGGAGGAGGCGGCCCGCCGCGAGTTCATCGACGACCTGCTGCACGGGCGCGGCGACCTGGGCAGGCTGGCGGAGCGCGCCGAGCACGTCGGGCTGCGCCTCGCCCACACCCAGGCGGTCGCCGTGGCGGCCGGCCCCGAGCCGTTCGGCGATCTGCACCGCGCCGCGCGACAGGTGGAGGCCGCCCTCGGCGCGCGTTTCGACGAGCACCGCGTTCTGCTGGCGACGAAGTCCGGCCGGCTGGTCTGCGTGGCCCCGGGCGAGGGGCGCGACCTCGTCGACTTCTTCGCCGAGCGCGCCCTCGAAGCGGCGGGCGGCCGCGGCCGCGTGGCCGTCGGCCGTCCCCAGCCGGGCCCGGGCGGCGTCGCCCGCTCGTACGAGGAGGCCCTCAACGCCCTCGACCTGGCCGAGCGGATGGCCCTGCCAGGACCCGTGCTGCGCGCCGAGGACCTGCTGGTCTTCCCGGTCCTCACCCGGGACCGGCAGGCGATGGCCGACCTCGTCCGGTCCACGCTCGGCCCGCTCCGGCAGGCGCGCGGCGGTGCCGAGCCGTTGCTGGAGACGCTGAGCGTCTACTTCGACGCGGGCTGTACGGCCGCCGAGGCGGCCCGCCGGCTCTCCCTGAGCGTGCGCGCCCTCACGTACCGCCTGGAGCGCGTCCACCGCTACACCGGCACCGACCCGGCCGACCCGCTGCACCGGTACACCCTCCAGACGGCGGTCATCGGGGCACGGCTGCTGGGCTGGCCGGAGCAGGAAGTCTGAGCACGGCCGCGGCCGTTACGGGAAACGTGCAGACCGACCACAAGGGGGATCACATGCGCATCGGAGAGCTGGCGGAACGCACGGGCACGTCCCGCCGCCTGTTGCGTTACTACGAGGAGCAGGGGCTGATCGCCGCCGGCCGGTCCGCGAACGGCTACCGCGAGTACGACGAACGCTTCGTGGACCGCGTCCTCCAGATCAGAGGACTGCTCGACGCCGGGCTCCCGACCCGCATCATCAAGCAGATCCTCCCCTGCCTCGACAAACCGCGGAACATCTACTTCTCCGACGCCACCCCGGAGATGCTCGGCACGCTGGAGCGGGAGCGGGACCGCATGTCGGCCCGCATCCAGTGCCTGGAGCGGAACCGGGACGCGATAGCGGAGTACCTGGACGCCGTACGCGGCGGCCACCCGGACGAGGCGGCAGCCTGACAGGCCCCTCTCCGAGCCCGACCGTCCGTCACACCACCCGCTCCTCCACGACCTCGGCCCGCCCGCCGACCTCGATCGTCCCGTCCGGCAGCGGCCGCGTCACGATCCGCGACCCGACGCCCTGCCGGATGTCCAGGGCGCGGCCGAGTTCGGCGGTGAGGACGAGGGCGGCGGCGCCCGTCGCCTCGTCCTCCGCGATGGCGTCGCCCCGGCGCGGGAAGGCCCGGGCCCGTACCCGGCCCGCCGCCTCGTCCTCCCAGGCCCAGGCGTAGAGCCAGCCCTCGCCGGGCGGCGGCGCGGGCAGCGCGTCGACCTCCGCCACGGAGGCGTACCGCTCCATGCGCCGGCCCGAAGCCCACTCGGGCCGGCCGGCGATCCGGATGACGTCCCCGTCGCGGCGCACCGGCACCTCGCCGGCGGGCGGCCGCAGCACGTCCACGTCCGGGAGCAGCGAGGCGACGCCGATGAGGGGGTGCCCGGCGAACGGCAACACGACGCTGGGCGTGCGGATGTCGACGACCCCGCGCTCCGCGTCGTCGACGAACACCGTCTCACTGAAGCCGAGTTCGGCGGCGAGCGCCTGCCGCCGCTCCGCACCGGGGACGGACGCTCCGTCGAGAACGACGCCGAGCGGGTTCCCGCCCGCACCGTCGGGACCACGGAAAACGCTCAGTATGTGAATGCGAATCATTTCCCTATTCAACGACACCGCGTGACCGCCGGAATGACGCACACCACATACCGAGCGTTTTCTTGCACCTCCGTTTACCGCCTCGCGCATATGCCGCCCAGCCACTCCACCGCCATTCCGGCATTCCGCCCCGCCCGCGGTGCGACGCAGGTCACAGGAGGCCGCCGGGGCCGGTGCTACCTTCCGTCACCGCTACTCAATTACCCATGCAAACAGGGGAGGTTGTCATGAACGAGCAGTCCGAGCAGACGCAGGCGCCCGCGGAGTACATTCCGCCGACGCTGGTCGAGGTGGGCGAGTTCTCCGAGGACACGCTGGGCTCCAGCGGCCGGTCGCCCGACTGGTTCTTCAACTACAACTGGTAGGTCGTGGTACGGAGTCGGGCGTCCGCGCGAGCGGAGCCCGGCTCCTCCGACCCTCCCGGGGGACAACAGGGACAACAGGGATGACGGAGACGACAAGGACGACGGGGACAACAGGGACGACGGGGACGACGGGGACGACGTAATGACAGACACGACGGCCGGATTCACGGTCCTGCCGGACACCGCCGGCGGCGCGGCGGTCCGCCCGCTCGTGCCGTTCGCGGACGCCCGGGTCCTCACCCACGCCTCCGGACGCCCGTGGCTGGTCGGCCGGTGGCACGACGACGTGCTGGTCGCCGCGGCGGGCGGCGTGCGCCTGGCGGTCTTCGGCTCCACACCAGCCGACGCCGCCCGGCTGGAACGCGTCGCCGCCGCCCTCACCCGCCCCGCCGACCTCGACCGCCACCTGCCCGCGCTGCTGGGCTCCTGCCACGTCCTGGCGTCGGTGAACGGCGGCGTCCGCTCCCAGGGCAGCCACTCCGGCCTCCGCCGCCTCTTCCGCACCCGCGTCGACGGGATACCCGTCGCCGCCGACCGCTCCGACGTCCTCGCCGCCATGACCGGGAGCGGGGTGGACGAGGAGACGCTCGCCCTGCGCGTCGCCTGCGGCCTCCAGGTGCCCTACCCGGCGAACGCGCGCAGCGCCTGGTCCGGCGTGCACGCGCTCGCCCCGGACCACTGCCTGCTGTGGGACGGCGACCGGGAACGCGAGACGGTCTGGTGGCGCGCGCCCGAGCCGGACCACTCGCTCCGCGACGGGATCCCGGCGGTACGCGACGCCCTGACCGCCGTGGTCGACCGGCGGCCGCCGCACGCGGGCCGGCTGAGCACCGACCTGTCCGGCGGCCTGGACTCCACGTCCCTCGCCTTCCTCGCCGCCCGGCACACCCCCGGCCTGCTGACCTTCCGCTGGGCCGAGGCCGAGGCGGGCAACGACGACACCGTCTACGCCGGCCGCGCCGCCCGGCTGCTCGACCGCGCCGAGCACCTGGTCGTCCCGCAGCACGAACTCCCCGCCGTCTTCGCGGAGCCCGGCACCGCGGTCTCCGCCGAGGAGCCCATCTCGCTGACCCGGGCGACCGCCCGGATCCGCCGGAGCGCCCGGCTTCTCGCCGACCACGGCGCCCGCCGCCACCTGGCCGGGCACGGCGGCGACGAGCTCTTCTCCCCCACCCCCGCCTACCTGCACGACCTCATGCGCACCCGGCCGCTGGCCGCCCTCAAGCACGTCCGGGCGTACTGCGCGCTCACCCGCTGGCCGCTGCGGGCGACGCTCGCCGAGGTCGCCGACCCCGGGGCGCACGACGCGTGGTGGCGTGCCCAGGCGGACGAACTGACCGCGCCCCGGCCGTCCCAGCGGCGCCCGGTGCTGGGCTGGGGGCTCGGCCCCATGCGGGCGGCGCCCTGGACGACGGCCGACGGCACCGACCTGGCCCGTACGCTGCTGCGCCGCACCGCCGACCGCGCCCGGCCCCTCGCCGGCGGCCTGGCCGCCCACTCCCTCCTCCTCATGGTCCGCTCCAACACGTCGGGTTACCGGCTGCTGTCCCGGATGTACGCCGAGGCGGGCGTCGCGCTGGACATGCCCTACCTGGACGACACCGTCGTCGACGCCGTGCTCCGGGTGCCGGTGCACGAGCATGCCGGGCCCTGGCGGTACAAGCCCCTGCTGGCCGACGCGATGCGCGGCGTCGTGCCGGATCCGATCCGGACGCGGTCGACGAAGGGCGAGTTCGGCGAGGACGTCCGCCGCGGCCTGCGGGCCAACCTGCCCGCGATCCTGGACCTGTTCGACGGCTCCGAGCTGGCGGCCCGCGGCCTGATCGACCCCGCGGAGCTCCGGCGGCAGCTCGCGCTCCCGCAGCAGGACACCACGCTGCCGCAGGCGCTGGAGAACCTGATCGGCTGCGAGACGTGGTTGCGGGCTGCGGCCGGCGCGGCCACCGGCAGCACAACACCGGCGTGCACAGCCACGTACAGCACCGCCACGTACAGCACCGCGCCGACCCCCGACCGCACCGGCACCGCACCCCGGAAGGGCTGAACCATGCGCATGCGCCTCCACCCCGACGTCTCCATGACCGACACCGACGACGGCACCGTCCTGCTGCACCAGCGCACCGGCCGCTACTGGCAGCTCAACACCACCGGCAGCCACGTCCTCCACCGCCTGCTGGACGGGGACACCCCCGAGGCCGTCGCCGCCGGCCTCGCCGCCACCCACGGCATCCCCGAGGAGCGGGCCGCGGCCGACGTCGACGCCGTGCTCGGCCGGCTGGCCGCCGCCCGGCTGACGGTGGCGGCGGGCTCGTGAGCCAGACCATGGCCCTGGCCGAGCGGCACCGGCTCCCCCTGATCCGGCGCGCCCTGCCGCTCCTGGCCGTCGGGGCCGCGCGGCCGCTCGCCCGGCTCTCCCCCGCGCGGCTGCGCGCCGTCCTGGAGTTCGCGCGCCGCGGGGCGGCACCGGCCCGCGCCGCGCAGGCGGCGGCCGCGCGCGAGGAGGTCGTGGCGGTGAGCATGCGCTGCGCGGGCCAGAACTGCCTCCAGCGCTCCATCGCCACCGCGCTGCTGTGCAGCGCCCGCGGCGTCTGGCCCACCTGGTGCACCGGCGTGCGCACCCACCCCTTCGCCGCCCACGCCTGGGTCGAGGCCGAGGGCCGGCCGGTCGGCGAGCCGTACCCGGAGGGGTACTACAAGCCGCTGCTGACCGTCCCGCCCGCCCGCGCGGCCGGTCGGCGGGCCTGACCCCGTGCCTCAGCCCTTGGAGCCCCTGGGAGGTGCCCCTTACATGACGACGACCGCGCACACCGACGAGCACGAACCGGTCGATACGCCACCCGGCGCTGCCGCCCCGGGCCTCCGCCTCGTCGAGGCCCGGACCCCCGCCCCGACGACGGTGGACGTCACGGCGTACGTGGACGCGATGTCCGCCCACTGCCCGTACCTCGCGCCGTCCGTGGAGCGGGAGTTGACCCACTGGACGATGTACGAGGCCGCCGGGGACGCGGCGGACGTCGAGGCGGCGGTGTTCGAGGCCGGGGTGCTGTCCGCGGAGTGGCTGCGGACCCAGGCCGACCGCCGGCAGGCCACCCTGATGTGCGAGAACATCGTGGTCTCCGGGGTCGGCCGGGAGCTGCTGGCCTGGCCGCACTGGGCCCTGAAGAACCTCTACACCCCCGTCGGGGTCATGTTCGGCAAGTTCCCGGTGGGCGACCAGATCGCCGACCACCACGGCCGCGTCATCCCCGAACCCCCGGTCTCGTTCCTGGCCGTCCGCTTCGTCGTCCGCGCCCGCGACCCCCTCTTCCTCAGCCGCACCCCGGACCTCGCCGACGCCGTCGCGAAGGCGGAGGACGACGGGCGGGACGTCTTCGAGGCACTCTCCCTCTCCCGGGAGTGGAAGGACGTCAAGCTGTGGGCACGGGAGCGGCTGCCGAAGGAGTGAGCGGCGCCCCGGGGCCCCGGGCGCCCGCCCGGCGCGCCGCCGCCACCGGTCACACCGCGGCCGGGAACGCGTACCGCACGTCCGTCGCCCGTTCCGACAGCTCCCACAGGCGGCGGCCGGTGGCGGAGTCGGCGGCGGCGGGGGCGAGGACGACCTCCTTCGGGTCACCGCGCAGTTCGCCCGCGCCGGAAGGCCCGATGAACAGGCCGCCCTCCAGCCCCGGTTCCGTGGCGGCGTACAGCTGCGGCAGTGCGCCCTGCTTGGGCCGCTGGGCGAGGAGCGCGTTGCCGACGCGGCCGAGGAGAAAGCGCTGTAGCGCGCTCGACGACTTCATCTGCAGGCCGCTGGCCGTGTAGCCGGGGTGCGCGAGCAGGCTGCGTACCGGGCTGCCGGCGTCGGTCAGCCGGCGGTGCAGCTCCCGGCCGAAGACCGCGTTGGCGAACTTCGACTGGTTGTAGGCGCCCATCGGCGAGTACCGGCGCTCGCCGGTGAGGTCGTCGAAGTCCAGGCCCGCCTTGCGGTGGTTGACCGAGCTGACCGTGACGACGCGCGGGTCGCGCCCGGCGGCCAGCAGGTCGAGCAGCAGCCCGGTGAGCGCGAAGTGGCCGAGGTGGTTGCAGGCGAACTGCCGCTCGTGCCCCCACGGGGTCAGCTCGCGGGGCAGCGCCATCACCCCGGCGTTGTTGACGAGCACGTCGAGGTGGGCGTGGTCGGCCCGCACGCCGTCGGCGAAGGCTTGGACCGAGTCGGGGTCGGCCAGGTCCAGGTGACGTACCTCGGGCTCCGCGCCCGGCCGCCCGGCGGCGGCGTCGACGGCCGCCTGATGCCCCTTCTCCACGTCCCGGACGGCCAGGATCACGTGCCCGCCCCGGCGGACGAGCGCCCGGGTGGTCGCGAGGCCCAGCCCGCTGTTGGCTCCGGTGACGACGAACACCCGGCCGTCGAGCTCCGGGATCCGGTCGGCGGTCCACTGCCGCTGCTCCTTTGTCATGAGACACACGCTGCCGCGCATGTCACTCGGTGTCAAGATGTCACCGAGTGACGCGTGCGGCACCCGGCCGGTACGATGACGCCGTGAGCCCCGACCCTGCACCCACACCCGCGCCGGCCACCCCCGCCGCCCTCAGCCTCGCCGAGCGCAAACGCCGGCTCGTCTCGGACGAACTGTCGGAGGCGGCGCTTCAGTTGCTGGCCACCAAGGGGTTCGACGCGGTGACGGTGGACGAGATCGGGGCCGCCGCCGGCGTGTCGAAACGGACGTTCTTCCGCTACTTCGCGTCCAAGGAGGACGTCGTCGTCCGCTTCCTGGCCGACATGGGCACCGGCATCCACGCCGAGCTCACCGCCCGCCCGGCCGGCGAGCCCCCGTCCACGGCCCTCCGGCACGCCGTCTGGGTACCGGTCGCCGCCTGCGCGGGTCACTCGGAACGAGCGTTGCGCGTGGTGCAGTTGATCCTGCGCACCCCCGCCCTGCTGGCCCGCTTCCTGGAGCGGCAGGCCGAGTGGCGCGACCACCTCGCCGCCGAACTCGGCCGCCGCCACGGCCTCGACCCCGAGATCGACCTCTATCCCCGCATGGCCGCCGGAATGGCCCTCACCGCTTTCGACGCCGTCCTGAGGCGCTGGAGCGACAGCGAGGGCGCGGAGGATCCCGCGGACCTCCTGGACCGTGCGTTCGCGCTGATCACCCCGGCCCTCGACGCCGTCGGCTGAGCCGCAGGCAGCCAGAACTCGGCCCGACTGCGCCCCCAGCGGCTCAGGTGGCGCACGGTACGGGCGATGACGGTGGCCGCGGCGCGGTCCGCCCGCACGGCGTCTTCCGGAGACGACTCGACGACGGGCGGCAGCTCACGGGGCCGCAGAGCGCCGTAGTCGGTGAACCGACGGGTGCCACACACCCGACACCGCTCCTGGCCACCCGCCGCCTCCCACCCGTCGAGATGCCGGCAATGCCCGACGAGCCTTCCGACGGTCCGCTTCATGATGCCACCGGCCCCGGGCAGCGAAAGGCGCGGCTGCGGCTGGGGCAGGCGAGCAGCATGAGGCGGACGATCCGCCCGTCGAGGGTCGACCACTGCAAGGGCAACTTGCGCAGGCCGTGGTCGAGTTCCCCTTGCGCGTACCCGACGAGCGAGCGCGCCGGGATCCGCGCCACCGGCCGATCGTCGGCCAGCCGCGCCTCCAGCCAGGCGACGCACGCGGCGATGTCGGCGAGCTGACCGGCGTGGAGGGAGGCGGGTTTGCGCACCCATGCGGCGGAGGCGTCGTTGACGGCGGGCGGCTTGGAGGAGTCGGGGTCGGTCTCCTCACCCCGCGTGGGGAGACCGGACCCGGCCCAATAGAAGGCGTGCCAGTGCGACGCGTCCCGCTCGACGCCCAACGACAACCGGCCGAAGACGACCTTCCCCCCGCCGGGTGACCGCTCCGCACCCCACGCACCACCGGTGAGCCGGTCGACGATCAGCAACCCCCGACCCTCCTCACACTCCCGCACCCCGTACGCCGACGGCCACTTCACCGCCGACAACACCGACGACCCGTCCCGCACCCGCACGTGCAACACCCCGTCCCCCACCCGCAACGCGAGCCCGCACTCCCCCTCCCCCACGTGCTTCACCACGTTCGCGAGCAGTTCACCGACGACCACCAACGCGTCGTCCACCACGCCCTCCTCCAGCCCCCACCAGCGCAGTTGCAACCGCACGAAACTGCGCACCTGCGGCAGCTTCGTCGGCGAGGGGACGAGGGCGAGCGACATCTCAAGCTTCATGTCGTGCACGGAGAGGGTCATCGCAGCTCCAAGCGCGGGCAGCGCAACGCACCAGGGCAGAGGCGGACTTCGGGTCACGCCGCGAGTGCGCTGTGTGATGGTGGCGATACTGGACCCTCCGACTTCCCTTAGGCAACTATTCCTACGACGTAGTTCACGAACGAGTGAGTTGGCATATGACAGCTGTGCGCATCCCGACAGGTGGGCCATCATGCAGCCATGCCTCAGAGCGACATGCCCACCATGCGGAGTAAGCGCCTCGGCAACGAGCTGCGACGCCTGCGCCGGGCCCAGGAGCTGACCGTCTCGGAAGTGGCCGACCGCCTGGAGTGCGGCCAGCCCAAGATCTCCCAGATCGAGAACGGCAAGCGCGGCATCAGACCGATCGACCTGACCATCCTGCTCGACCTGTACGGGGTCACCGACGAGAGCCACCGTCGAAGCCTCAAGCAGCTGGCGAAGGACATCCACAAGGTCGACTGGTGGACCTCACAGGGCCCGCTCCTGCACGGGGCATTGAAGGACTACCTCACGCTGGAGGCGGATTCGGAACTTGTCCGGGAGTACGAGCCGTCCGTCATCCCGGGCCTCCTTCAGACAGAGGCATACATGCGGCGACTCTTCACCGCCGTGAAGCCGGCCGACCAAGTCGAGCCCCTCGTGCAGGCACGAATGAGGCGGAAGGAACTGCTGGACAACCACCCCGGGTTCCGCCTGAACGTCGTGATCGACGAGCCCACGTTGCACCGCATCCCCGGCCCCCGCACGGAGGCGAGCGAACAGCTTCGCTACCTCATCGAGGCGGGGCGGCGCCCGAACGTCATGCTCCAAGTACTGCCCCTCAAGGCACGCCTACCTATCGACCAGTACGTCCCGTTCAGCCTGTTTCGCTTCAGGGGCGAGGCAGCGATCGATGTGGTCTGGCTGGAGCACACGAGCGGCGGTACGCTACTTGAACAAGTGTGCGACGTGCAGGTCTACATGCAGGTTTGGTCGGTGTTCACAGCCGCAGCTCTCTCCCCCTCGGCTTCCCGCTCGTTTATCGGGGAGCTCATCAAGGAAAATAGATCATGATACCCAGGCCGCCGATTCCGCTTCCCCCTCGGGAGGAAACTCGCTGGACGGTCAGCAGTTACAGCGGGCGGGACAACAACTGCGTTGAAATCGGCGAACCCTCGTCGCGAACGCAGGCCGTCCGCGACACGAAGGACGCCGCCCGCAGGACCACGCTGACCTTTCCCGCCGCCTCGTGGCAACCCTTTCTTGAAGCGATCGCGCGCGAGACGCTGTAAAGACCGCTTCGACGGGCCAGACGAAGCCCTCGGCCGCTCGCGCGGCGGGCTGACGACGAAAACCCATCGCGCCCCGGCCGGCGGGCGACACCCCCGCACCCGGCCCAACCACCTGAGTGGTGACAAGGATGCGCCGACAGGCGCTCGAAGCGGCGCCCGGCCGTGACAACCGGACAGTCAGACGCCGCTTCCCGTCCGCGTCAGCCTCAGGAGAAGATGACTGACCGAAGCTTCAGACGCTCGCTTCCGTACCCGGTGTGCGGGCGCAGGGTGAACGAGTCTCCTGTGCAGTTCGGCTCGGTGAACACCTTCGCGTATGCGTCGGTCCGGTTGCGCGGGGAATGGGCCGGGGAGCTGGAAGCAGGGTCAGCGACTTCCGGGAGGGTGATGCACTCCCGACTGTCCGGGTCGTCCACAACCGCGACTTGAGGACGGCCGTCGAGACCGCTGTACGTGTACTGAAACTGCCCGTCCGCGGCGGAGGCGGAGGCAGGAACGCTCAGGACCAGGAAGAGGGCGCCCAAGGAGGCGACAGCAGTATCACGCAGACGCATGGCGATGTTGTCCTTTGCCTTCGTGAGTGACAAGTGCGAAAGCACTCTCTCCTCCGGCCATGTCATCCACGCAGTCGTCGTCTGCCAAATCGATTCGCCCTCACCCGTACGAGCGCTCCGTCATCTTCAGCCGGCTCCAGCCCGTTCCGGTGCGCATTCCGCACCACCCGTACCGGACGGATCCACGACGCGCGCGCAGCCATGAAGCAGTGACCCGTCGGAGCCGCGGTGCGCCAAGGTGCGGCGGAGCGGGCCCGGACGTCGTTGCTACGGTCGGCGGGTGGAGAGCTGGGACGAGGGCGGTGTGCGGGCTCGGATACGGGACATGGCCGCACGGGACCCGGGGCGGGCGCACTTCGGGGCGGATACGCACCGGTACGAGCTGGCGCCGGCGCTGCCGGAGGCCGAGATCGGGGCGTTCGAAGAAGTCCACGGCATCGAACTCCCGGCGGAGTACCGGTCCTTCGTCGCAGAGGTGGGCAACGGGCCCGCCGGGCCCGGCCACGGGTTGATGCCGTTGACCGCGCCGCGCCCGGAGGCCCACGAGGACTGGGCGGTAGACGACGAGTGGGAAGCAGACCGGCTGCCCGGCCGACTCGCCCAGCCGTTCCTCCTCACCGAACCGCTGCCCGGCCGGATCGGCGCACCGACCGGTGAGCTGACCGGTGAGCTGACCGGGGGCACGCTCATGCTGGCCGAAGAGGGCTGCGGCATCTACAGCAGGCTGATCCTGAACGGCCCTCGGAGGGGCGAGGTCTGGCGGATCGACCCGGACTGGGGCGGCTTCGTCCCGGTGAGCCCCTGTTTTCGCACCTGGTACACGGAATGGGCGCGGTAGGTGCTCAGCCACTCACTGGCGCCGGCGCCCGATGACGGCGGCCTCGACCAGGGCCGGACCGACGTCTCCCGGCTGCGCCGGCCGTTCTGCCGTCCCTTCGGCCACGGCGAGAGCGGGCACCAAGGGGTGCTGGGGCGGCTGCGGCCGGCCGCGTTCGAAGACGGTTGCTCGTTGCGGGTGGCCGGAGTTCAGGCGGGCGGTGGTGTGGTCGCGGTGAGGCGTCCGGTGCGGGCCAGGGCGTGGACGGCGCCGGCACAGCCGACGCCGGTGGCGGTGAGCGTCGTCCAGACCAGCCATGGGCGCGGTGGGCGGTGGCGAGGTCCCAGAGGGCGCCGGTGGCCAGGTTGCCGAGGGTGATGCCCAGGCCCGCGACAGTGTTGTAGAGCCCGTAGTGGGTGGCGACCCAGCGGCCGCCGGCGAGGGCGACGACGGTGTCCATCTCCAGCGGGTAGATCACCGCGGAGGCCGCGGCGAGCAGGGCGACGGCCGCCGCGAGTGCGCCGAGTTGGGCCGTGGTGCGCCAGGCGCCGCCGGAGGTGGGGACGAGGGTGAGGGGCAGGAAGGCGGCGCCCATCGTGGCCAGCCCGCGGACCAGTGCCTGCGGGGAGGACCAGCGGGCGCGGGCCCAGGAGGTGAGCTTCAGCTGGCCGGCCACCGCCACGGCCGCGGACATTGGACTGGCTGCGCACCGGGGCCCCGGCGGCGGCCGGTCGCTACCCTCGTTCGGTGTGACCACGTCTTCCTGGTACGTCTTCGTCGAAGAGGATGCTAAGGCATGGGATCGTGTCGAGGGAGTGGACCTCTACCTGCATCGCTGGCAGTTGGTGGTCAGTGAGCACATCGACGGTGGAAGGGAAGCCGCCGAGGTACGGGCGGAAGAACTTGCCTCTGCTCACGTACCGGCCTACATCGCCAGGTTTTTGAACCCGGGAGGCCGGCCTCAGCGGAGCGTGTTCCGTATGGTCGACGGCTCTTGGTTGGTCCAGGTGAAGCTCCGGTGGGACGAGACGCATTTCCGCGTGCACGTTGGCCGGTTGACGCTTACCGAAGAGGAAATCGAAGGAGAGGAGCCCTCTCCGCCGGAGAAGAAGCGACTCAAGTGGATCTTTCGGCGGTGACACCGGACCACAGGCAGGTGTGAAAGGTGGTGGCCATAAAGGCCGCCTCGCGACGTTGTGGATAGGTGCCCCGAACAGCGGACCGAGCTGGTATAGCGTCAAGTCGGCGCACCAGTAAGTCGCGATCAACAGGATCTGGCCCTCCAGCGGAAGGCTCCATGGCCGGCCCATTGCCGGACCACGTCCGCTCCCTCACGGCGTAGGGCAGTCACCAGCTTGCGGAAACAGCGAGGGCTCAGCCCGGTGAAATGGAGCTATCCACGACGGTCCAGGCGCGGTGATCACACCAACCACACCCTGATCATTCACCCGGTCGGCCAGGCCGGAACAACGTCAGGGCTCCGGGATGAAGGCGGGATCCACGCCCATCGCGGCAATGCCCTCGCGCACGGAGCGATCGAACTGCTTGATCTCTGCTACGAGAACGTCCCAGGCGACAGGTGAGGTCCAGAAGTCCGGTGTCAAGTTGGAGCCCACTCGCCAGCCCCCATCGGAGAGCACGATGCGGATCAACCCCTCCTCCGCCTGCATCGAGTCGAGCTCGAAGTCTTCATGGCCGGCAGCCGGGCTCCGGAGCCAGAGCGCCAGGTGGTACGCCAGCTCGGCCACGGGGAACGCCCCCTCTGACCACACCTCCCGCGCCTGCTCCCAGATGGACAGCTCTGCGTCGATATCGAGGAGCAGCACCGCCGGGCGCGCCTCCTGCGAGGTAAGACCGCGCCGCGGCATGTCCGACAGCCCGAAGTTCCGACAGACGAACCGCACCGTCTGACCTCCATGAGATCTGAGGCCCTCTGACTGTCCAGGCCGCCCGAATACACACAAATCTACCGACCGGCACTCAGGCGTCCCGCTGAGTCCCCGATCAACGGGACGACTCGCAGGCCCAGTTGCCGGCTCCCATTCTGTCAGCCGCTGTAAGACGTTTCCCTCTCCCCCGGTAACACTGGTCCGTTTCATCGCCGGAAGCATTCCGGGAAATCCTGTCCGTGCCAGTCAGGCGGGGCAGCACAGCGTGACTGCCCCGAGGGCAGATGGCTCACCACGAGTGCGGCGGCTTCCGCGGGCGTCGCGACCTCAGGCGGAGGGAGCCGGGGGGCGGCGGCCACTCCGGCCGGGCGTCGAACATCATCACCGCGGGATCGCTGATCCGTACCTCCGCGTGGGCGATGGCGCCGTCCTCGCCCGCAAGGCACGCAAGCTCCTCCGCGCCGAAGGCCCACTTCATGTAGTCGATGAGCCGTGCCATGTCGCGCGAGACGGGCCGGCCGGAGAGCGTGCCCTCCTCCACCGAGCCGCGCCCGGCGCAAGGCCGCCCGATAGCGCGTTCCTCCAGGTCGTTCCGGGGGCTGGCCCCACCACCGATCGTCCTGATGCCCGGATGGTCCGGGAGACCCCGAATGGCGAGGCTGATCACCTACGGATCCAGCAAGCAAAAGGGGAACCCTCTGTGTTCAGCGACAAGCGGCCGCGCCGCCGTACCGTCCGGACCGCCGCCGTCGGCGCCCTCGTCGCGGCCGCCTGCGCGTCGGCGATGGCCACGGCCGGCAGCGCCGGGGCCATCGTCAACGGGTCGGATGCCACCGAGAGATACCCGTTCATGGCGGTCGTCCCGATGGCAGCGCCGGACCAGGGTCTGCTGGACGCGAACTGCGGGGCGTCGCTGGTCGACCGGCAGTGGGTGCTGACGGCGGCGCACTGCGTGCAGGGCGAGGCCATCAAGCTGGACGGAACCGTGCGGGTCGGCGGCGAGCACCGCAAGAGCGGCGGGACGGTCCGGAGGATCGACCGGACGTTCGTGCACCCCGGGTACGTGAACGGCGACAACAAGGTCGCCAACAAGAACGACATCGCGCTGATCCGCCTGGACCGCCCGGTCACCCGGCAGCAGCCGATAAGGATCGCCAAGCAGGCGGGCCCGCCCGGCACGCCGACCCGGCTCCTGGGCTTCGGGACGGTCGTCGACGGGGAGTTCACGTTCCCGGACCGGCTCCAGGAGCTGGACACCCGTAGGGGCGCGCCGTCCGAGTGCGCGCCGGGCTACGCGGACCGGACGCGGCTGTGCACGGTCAGCACGGTCCCCAAGGCGATGGCGTGCCACGGGGACTCGGGCGGACCGCAGATCCAGCGGGACCGGAACGGCCGTTGGGAACTGATCGGCGTCACCTCGGGCCCGGGTGTCCCGGACGTGCCGTGCACAGAGGGCCCCGGCCTGTACATTAACGCGCCCGCGTACGCGGACTGGATCGCCAGGACGACGAGGACGCACGGCGCCTCGTAGATCAGCTGGGGGGAGCCGGGCGGAGGCCGCCTGCCTGCCTGACGATAGGGCCGGGCCGGGGCCGCTGGACTGTGCCGACCCGGCCGGCCCGTCGAGCGCGCTGGGATCAGCGGGCTCCGAACATCAAGGTGAAGGTCGCCGCGCGGTTGCCGTAGGAATCCACGTAACGACCGGCACCCGGACCCGCATCCTTGAACTTGGGGTTGAGAATGGCGGCGCGATGCGCGTTACCGGCGTAGCCGTTCGCGGGGTCGTGGTTCATCCACCAGTGGACCGCGACCTTGGGGGTGCCAAAGGTCCATCCAGCAGGCACGAAATTCTGGCCGTTGCTCGGGCCGCCACCGTTCTGAGTGTTCTCCGCCGTCAGGGTAGGACCGTAGCCCGACTTGGCGAAGCGATCCTCCGGCCAGGCGTATCCCGCTCGGGAGTCCCAGTGGGCGCATACCAGCGGAGGGTTGTGCGACGGGCAGGATCGATCCGGGCCGGTCGCCCAGTTGTCGGAGTGCGCCCGCGCCTGGGGAGCGAGCTGGCCGTTGTAGCAGAGCGCCGCCAGACCACGCTGCGTACGCTCCGCGTTCACGAGGTAGAGCAGCGCGTGCTCGGCGTTGACGACGTCGGCGTCGGACTGGGGAACCTTGTCGGCATAGCCGGCGTACCGCTCTTCCGCCTTCTGGCAATCCGCACGCCCGGACGTGTCGCCACGTCCAGACGTGTCGCCGTTGGCCCAGGACGCGGCGACGTCGTTCTTCCCGTCGCCGTTGAAGTCCCCGGCGGCCCACTTGGTCGAATTCATCCAGCCACCCGCGTTCGTGGCCCAGTGAGTGCGCTTGAAACCCGAACCGGTCGACAGACTCACCGTGATCGTATTCGAACCGCCGTTGTTCCAGACAGTGGCCAGATCCGCCTTCCCGTCACCGTTGAAATCCCCGGCAACCCACGGAGTCCCGTCAATCCACCCACCATCCCGGTCACTCCACTGCGTCCACCCCGGAAACCGAGAACCATCAGACAGATAAACCGCAGTGGACAGGTTACCGCCGTTGTTCCAGGACGCGGCGAGGTCACTCTTCCCGTCACCGTTGAAATCCCCCGCGGCCCACTTGGTCGTATCCATAAAGCCACCCGCGTTCGTGGCCCAGTGAGTGCGCTTGAAACCCGAACCGGTCGACAGGCTCACCGTGATCGTATTCGAACCGCCGTTGTTCCAGACAGTGGCCAGATCCGCCTTCCCGTCACCGTTGAAATCCCCGGCAACCCACGGAGTCCCGTCAATCCACCCACCATCCCGGTCACTCCACTGCGTCCACCCCGGAAACCGAGAACCATCAGACAGATAAACCGCAGTGGACAGGTTGGCGTCCGAAGTGGCGGGCGGCGTACGGCCGAGCACAAGGGCTAGGGCGACTACCGACAGCACGAGCACAGCCGTGCCCCACGTTCGAAGCTTCAGCATAAGCTCACCTGCCGCGGTAATACGCGATCTGGGATCCGGGATCTGCAATCTGGGATCTGGGATCTGGGTCATCCGGCAGTAATCGGAATGGTCGATGACCAGTAATGCCAGGATCAGCGCCGGCGACTCTCCGTACGTCTGTAAGTAAACGGCAGACCGGTCCGTCACGCCACAGCAGCAACAGGGGGGCAGCGGCCACGCCCGAAGCGTGTCTCAGGTCATGGGCCTGCCGGAGCAGGCCCATGACCGTCAGGCGAACCGGTCCGACATCACCGGATCACGTTCGGCAGCAGGTGCCGGGCGAGGAATCTGCCCGCTTCGTCGCCCGCGAACCGCGGAACGCCTGTGTGCCCGCCCATGTTGGCGTGCAGCGTCTTCTCCTCGGAGCCGAAGGCGTCGAACAGGTCCAGGGACGCCTGCCGGTCGTTGCCCTCGTCGTCCCACTGCAACAGGACGTGCAGCGGGATGGTGACCTGGCGGGCCTCCTCGAAGATGACGCGGGGGATGTAACTCCCGGCGTACAGAACCGCGGCCGAGATGCGCGGCTCGACCGCCGCCAGCCGGGTGCCGATGGAGATCACTCCTCCCGAGTACCCGACGGGGCCGCCGATCCCGGGCAGCGTGAGGAGAGCGTCCAGTGCGGTCCGCCATTCCGGGACCGTCTTCTCGACCAGCGGGAGGACGAGGGCGTCGATGATCTCGTCACCGACCGGCTCGCCGGCCTGCAGGACCCGGCGCAGGTCGGCGCGGGCCTGGTCGAGGGCGGGCCAGACCGGCCGGTCACCGCTGCCGGGGAGTTCGATGGTGGCCGAGGCGAAGCCGTCCGCCGCGGCATGCCGGGCCCGGGCCAGCAGCCGGGGGTACACCTTGCGGAGCCCGAGAGGAGGGGGGCTCAACAGGATCAGCGGCGCCGGCGCGGAGGCGGATTCGGGCGTCCACAAGATGCCGGGAATGCCGCCGAGGGTGAACTCGCGCTCGATGACGCCGTCGTCAAGGCGCTGTTCGGAAGTGAAATGCATGGTCGTGCCTTTCGGGAGTGCACGGAATGGCGCTCCCGGACGACGACCTATCGCCCGACCGTGACCCCAGAGGAGAGCACCCACGTCGTTACGTTCACGGGTACCACCTCCTCGGTCTTTCGCACGGTCACCGGAAGATTAGCAGACCGGTGAGGTCAACCTCCGCGCCGCGACCGGCCGTCCGCCGCCTGCCGCGCCGTCGTCGGCCGGGCCTTGGCGCAGGAGGCGTCCGAAGGTCGCCGCGTGGGGGTGGGGGTCGGTGCGGGGATAGGCGTAGGTGAGGACGGCGGGCGGGCAGCCAGTGAGCGGGAGGTACAGGACGTCCGGGTCGGGGTGCTGGGCGGCCACCGACACAGGGAGCACGCCGACTCCGCGCCGGGCGGCGACGGCGTGGAGGTAGTCCTCGATGGTGGCGGTCTCCGCGCCGATCTCGGGGGTGGCGTCGGCCGGCCAGTCCCGCGGGGTGAGCGTGCCGCTCACGGTGTTGACGACGAGGCAGCGGTGTCCGAGGTCACGCCAGGTGACGCGGTCGCGGACGGCCAGGGTGGAGGTGCGGGCGACCGCCGCGATGTGCGGCTCCCGCAGGATCTCGGTGGTGACCAGGCGCGGATCGCGGACGGTCCCCCAGAGCAGGGCCGCGTCGGCCGAACCGTCGCGAAGTCCGGCGGTGCTGTCGTCTCGGCGCACGGTCTCCACGAGGACGTGGTGCCGCTCCTCCAGGGTGGCCGACGCTCGGCGGCCGCGCTGGAGGGGGAAGCCCCACGCGTAGCCGAGGCGTAGCGAGGACTGCGGCTCGGGGGGCCGGAGGGCCGCTTCCAGCTGGGGCAGCAGGAGTTGGAGATCGGCTCGCAGCCGGGTCCCGTCCGCGGTGAGGCGGGGGTGACGGGTGCTGCGGTCCACCAGGGTCCGGCCCGTGAGCCCCTCCAGACGCTGGATGTGCCGGGTGAGGGTGGGCTGGGAGATGCCGAGGCGGTCGGCGGCCCAGGTGAAGTGCTGCTCCTCGGCCAGGACGAGGAAACACCGCAGGTGATGCAGACCGATTTCCATGGGCACCAAACTAACCAGTCGCCGTTGCCGTCCCGGCCCGCCGTACGGCACCGCGCACCACGGTCAGGTGCAGGACCAGGGCGAGCAGGGTGAGTGCGGCCGTGTAGTACGGCAGGGAGCCCGGGGCCACGCCGAGGCCGAGCGCCACGCCGCCGAGCGCGGACCCGAGGCCGCTGCCGAGGTAGACGGCGGAGCTGTTGAGCGAGACGGCGACCGTGGCCTGTTCGGGCTGGGCCGCGATGAGCTGGTGCTGCTGGGGAACCTGGATGGCCCATCCGGCCGCGCCCCAGACCACGAGCGGGACGGCGGCCAGCGCCACGGCGGTGTGGGCGGCGACGGGCAGGACGGACTGGGCGGCCACGACGAGGGCCAGGATCCAGGCGACCGCGGCGAAGGGCCGGCCGGTGCGGTCCACGACGCGGCCGATCAGGAGGCTGCCGATGATGCCGCCCGCGCCCCAGGCCCACATCGCCCAGACCGTCCGGTCGGTGTGCGCGGCGTCGGCGATGAACTCGGCGAGGTAGGTGTACAGACCGAGGCTGGCGACGCCGCCGAGCAGCGAGACGGAGACGATGCCGGCGACCCGGCCGCCGGCGAGGGCGCGCACGCGCTGCCGCAGCGGCGGCGGCGGGCTCACCGCGACCCGCGGCAGCCGCGCGATCCCGGTCAGGGCGACGACGCCCAGCGCGGTGATCAGCCACAGCGTGCCGCGCCACCCCAGGTGCGAGGCGAGCAGCATGCCGGCCGGGACGCCGATGACGGTGCCGATGCTCAGACCGCCCATGACGGTGGCGAGCGCGCGGCCGCGCCGTTCCGGGGCGGTCAGGCCCGCGGCCGTGGCGGCGGCGACGGGCGAGTACACGCCCGCGCCGACGCCCGCGACCGCGCGGGCGATCAGGAGGACCCACAGACTGGTCGCGACGGCGGTCAGGGCGTTGCCGACGGTGAAGACCACCAGCGCCACACCGAGCACCACCTTCGCCGGCCGCGCGGCCAGGAGGGTGGCGAACACCGGCCCGCCCAGCGCGTAGCAGAGCGTGAAGACGGTGACCATCTGCCCGGCCGACGACGCCGAGATGCGCAGGTCCGCCGAGACCAGGGGCAGCAGTCCGGCCATGACGTAGGCGTCCACGCCCAGCGCGAACGTGCCCAGTGCCAGCAGCGGGATGAACGTGCCGCGAGTACCGCCCTTTTCCGGGGCGGCTGTTGTCCGTGTGCCGCTCATCCGAGGCGCTCCGGCCGTACGGCGGACTCCCCGACGCCCTTCGGCGAACATGACCTTCGGTGCGGAATGGCGGACGTCAATCCCGCCGTGCCGAACGTCTCCGCCGGATGAATTCCGTGCATTCCCCCGCCTTGCAGCAGACCGACATGCGCCGCGTACTCGAGCGCACGTAATACGTGAACGCGGGAATTACATACAGGGGGAATCGCCCCCGCAAGCCGACCGGCTGCATGTGTGATGCGTCTTCTGTATGCCCACAGGTCACCGGAGTTGACGGCGGCCGATGAGATGTCGGCCACACCACCGGTGGCGGTTTCTTCGGAGGGGGAATCGGGCGGTCACTCCGGATCGCGGACCGCTTCCACCGCCTCCCGCACGTCCGGATGCGGATCACCGGCGAGGCCGTCCAGCAGCTCGGTGACGCCCGGGGTGGTCCAACGGGCGACCGCCCACACCAAGTCCTCCCGCACTCCGGGGTCGGGGTGGGCGGCGAGCCGGCTCAGCTCGGCGAGCGGGCCACGCCGGCGCATGCCGAACCAGTGCAGCGCCTCCCGCAGCGCGGCCGGGTCCCCGGGGTCGCCGGCCGCGACCCGGGCGAGCAACACCCCGACGGGCGGCGGCGGACCGTCCAGCGGATGCGGCAGCCGCTCGCGCAGGCGCCGCGCTCCGTACCCGCCGCGCACGCGGCAGCCGAAGCAGGTGCAGGGGCGCGTACCGTGCGCGTCCGGCAGGTACCGCCAGCCCACCACCTGCGGCGCGGTGCGGACCCGGTGCACTTCACGCGGCCGGATCGCCCGCGGGACGAACACCTCCCACCCGCGCGGGTCCTCCAGCGCCGCGATCCGCCGCACGGCCTCCGCCGCGGAGACGGTGGCCTGAGTCCCCCGCGCCCGGTCGCCGTAGCGCCCGACCAGCACGTCCTGGGCGTCGTCGAGCCGTACGTGGACCGCCACCAGCCCGCCCCGGCTGCCGAACCGGGCCAGTTCGCGCAGCCATTGGTGGGTGAGCGTGTACGACGGCAGCACGGGGAAGCAGTACACGCCCCGCGCGCCGCCCTGCCCGTGCCCGGCCGCCCGGATCCCGGACCGCCGGACGCGCGGCGCGTTCGCCGCCGAGGTCAGGTGCACGAACATCGCCATGGCAGGTCAGCCGGCGCCCTCGTCCCCGAGATCCATCTGCCGGAACTCCTCGTACACGGCGGTCCCCGGCCCCGCCGCGTGCACCTCGCATTCCGACCAGTCGGCCCCGCTGAACTCGCGGAAGAACAGGTTGGCGATGCTGTCGTTCATCTCGACCCCGGCCACCTGCAGGGCCGGCACGCGGAACGGCTCCTCACGAGGCGACGGCCCGTCGCCCGCGTCAGCCACATGGAGGTCGATGCCGAGCAGCGGGAGATCCGGGGCGGCGAAGGTCTCCGCGTCGGCCAGGTAGAGGTGGTCGTACGGCAGGTCGTGGCCGGTACCGGGGGCGGCGGCGAGCACCTCCTCCGGCAGCAGGCCCCGGTACTCCTCCTGGTCGACCGGGAGGACGTACGCGACGGCGTGGTCGTAGTCGGCGACGTCCTCCGAGCCCTCCTCGAAGGCGACGGGCGTCTCCAGGGCCTCCGCCAGACGATCCCAGCCGGCAGGGTCGGTGAAGTCGGTCCGGAGGACGGGAGCGACGTCCACGCGGGGCAGGCGTATCGGTCGACGAGCGTGGTCCATGCTGTGAACTCTAGTGCCGGGCACTGACAGCACCCGTGGGCGCCGGGCCAGGCCCCGGCCCGCCGGACGACGAGGGACCGGGTCGCCGCTCGCCGAGTCCCGCGAGTCTGCGCGCGAGCGTGGCCCGCTCCGGTTCGTTGCCCGCGCCTTCCGCCGAGGTGTTCCGAGGCGTCCGTGGCAGGTCTCCGGCCTGGGGCATGTCGTCCTCTCCAGTGGTGTGGTTGGCTACGTCGCATGGGTCTCAGGCAAGCGCCACCACCCCGCGCGGGTGGTCGGCCGAGTGGTTCCGACGGTGGTGCCACGTGGTGTCCCGCCGTCCGGCCGGGAGCCGGGACATGAGCGCCCGTCGCGCGTCGCCGGAACCGCGCGGTGTCCCGCCGCGGGAGGCGTCGGCTCACCTCATCGATCCCGAACTGGCCGCGGTCCTCGCCTCCTTCGGCGAGGCACGGGAGCCGGTCACCCCCGAGAACCTCGCGGAGTGGCAGCGGCGGGACGCCGCGGCCCGTCCGAGGCCGACGGCCGGGAGCCTCCGCGCCGACGGCCTCTTCGAGGTGACGGAACTGTCCGTACCGGGACCGCGCAACGGCCCGGACGTCACCCTCGTGAGCGCGCGGCCCTCCGGGCGGACCGGGCCGCTGCCACTGCTGTACTACCTGCACGGCGGCGGGATGTTCGCGGGCAACGCGTGGTCCGTGCTCCCGCGCCTCCTCCGGGACTGGGCGCTTCCGCTCGAGCTGGCGGTGATCTCGGCCGAGTACCGGCTGGCGCCCGGGGCGCGCTATCCGGAGCCGCTGGAGGACTGCTACGCGGGGCTCGTCTGGGCCGCCGCCCACGCGGACGAGCTGGGCGTCGATGCGGAGCGCGTCGTCATCGGCGGCAAGAGCGCCGGCGGCGGGCTCGCCGCGGCCCTGGCCCTGCTGACCCGCGACCGCGGCGGCCCCCGGCCGCTGGGCCAGCTCCTGCTGTGCCCGATGCTCGACGACCGCGCCGACACCTTCTCCAGCCGGCACCTGTCGGTTCCGGGGGCGCTGGACCGTACCACCAACACCACCGCCTGGCAGGCGTACCTGGGCGACCGCCACGGCGACGCGGACCTCCCTCCCTACGCGGCCGCCGCCCGCGCCACCGACCTCTCCGGTCTCCCCCCGGCCTACATCGACGTCGGATCGGCCGAGATGTTCCGCGACGAGTGCGTGGCCTACGCGAACGGGATCTGGCAGGCCGGCGGCCAAGCCGAACTACATGTCTGGCCCGGGGGTTACCACGGGTTCGACACTTTGGCACCGCAGGCGGCCCTCAGCCGCGACGCCCGCGGCGCCCGTACCCGCTGGCTCCGCCGTCTGCTCACCCGGCCCGGCCCTACCACGTAGCCATGCTCTGTGGCGGATCAAAGCGTCTCATTCGCACTCATTATCGATGAATCTTCGCCATACGGGATTTGGCGGCATACCGCCCTACGCATCGGCGCAATCCGCCGGAAGGGTGGAGAGCACGCGCCGGCGGCCCGTCGGCGGCGGAAGCGTGAGAGAGGACGTGCCCCGCATGGCCCCGATCCCGGTCAAGCCCGGTAAGTACAAGATCCACGCTCATATCATCGGCCCGACGTCCCTGTTGACGGCTACCGAGTACGCCGTGAAGTACGGCGCTCCGGTCATCACCGACCGCCTCAACCCGCTCCCGCTCGAACAGGACTGGATCATCGACGTCGCCGAGCACGAGGTCGTCGGGTCGCCCTACGTGATCCACCTGGCGTACCACCCGGCCGCGGGGCTCGTCGTTCCCGAGGACAAGCTCTACGTGAACAGCGTCCCGCGCGGCGAATGGGCGAAGTTCACTTTCGAGCGGGTGATCGGCGGGATCAAGATCCTCTCCGACAAGGGTCTCGCCCTGCGTGCCGGGCACCGGGGCGCGCAGATCGCCCTCGTACCGCCCCAGCCGGAGTTCCAGGAGACCTGGACCCTGGAATACGCGGGCCCGATCCCGCAGGAGCCGCAGGAGTAGGGGCAGGAGAAGCCGGGAACGCGGGGCGGCCGGGACGGCCGCCCCGCGTCGCCGGATCCGCCGGAACGGCCGCCCGCCGGGCGCCGCGCGCCTTAGAGTCGGAGGGTGCTGTCCGTAGTCGTGGCGCCCAAGGGGCGTCCTCCCGTCGTCGTACGCAACCCCGACGTCCCGCATGACGCCGCGAGCACAATGAAGGTGGCCGTGCTGGCGGCTCTCCACCGGAGCGGGGCGGACCTGGACAAGCCGGTTCCGGTGGTCAACCGCTTCGTCTCCGTGACGGGCACCGACACGTTCGCCAACGACCGTTCCTACGACAGCGATCCGGAGCCCTGGGAGTCGCTGGGCGGCACGGTGCCGCTGCGCCGGCTCGCCGAGCGCATGATCACGCACTCCTCCAACCTGGCCACCAACCTCTGCCTTGCGGAGGTCGGCCACGAGGCCGTGGCCGAGGTGTGGCGGCAGGCGGGCGCGACGGGCAGCGGATGTCCGCGCGGTATCGAGGACCACCCCGGCAGCGCGGCCGGCTTCCGCAACCGGGTCACCGCCGGCGACCTGGTCAGGCTGCTGGAATCGCTGGAGCCGGAGTCGCTCGCCCTGCTGGAGGGCAACGTGCACCGCGTGGACCTGGCGGCCGGCCTGCCACCGGGGACGCGGCTGGCCTGCAAGAACGGCTGGTTCCCCGGCGTGCGGAACAGTGCCGCCGTCGTCTACCCGCACGACGCCGGGCCGTACACGATCGCCGTCTGCTACACCGGGCCCCTGGCCAACGGCGAGGACGTGGACGATCCCGCCGCCCGGCTGCTGGCCCGGCTCTCGGCGCGGGTCTGGGCGGCGCGTCACGCCTTCACGGGCCGGCCGGCCGCCGGCCGCCGTCCCATGGACTGACCGGCCGCGGTGATCAGCGCCGCCACCCCGGAGCGATTGAGCAGGTTGATCCTGACGTACCCGGGGTGGCCGTCGAGTTCGAAGTACTTCCCGTCCATCGCCAGGAACCAGCGGTGCGGCACCCGCGGCCGGGCGAACAGGAAGAAGCCGGTCTCCGCCGGCATCCGCGCGCTCAGCGCGCCGCTGCCCGCCAACGCCTCGTGGCGGTCGCGGACATGCCGTATCAGGGCGCCGTTGCCCTCGCCGAGCATGAGGTCGGCCGCGCGGTGGGCGAAGAGGCGGTCGGAGACGGCCACATCACCATGCAGGTTCATGTGCAACTCGGCCAGTTCCTCGCGCAGGTGGCCCGGTACCAGCAGGTGCGCACAGCGATATCCGTGGATCGACAGGTACTTGGTGGGGCACACCATGCGCAGGGTGAGGTCACCGGGCAGTCGGGCCGCCGACTCCTCGCCGCGCTCCCCGTCCCAGCGCAGGTACTGGAAGGTCCCGTCGACGAAGACGAGGGAGCCCGTCTCCTCCTGCCAGTCCCCGATCGCCTTCAGTACCGCAGACGGAACTCTTCTGCCCGCGTACCAGACGGGATCGGTCAGAACGAGCACGGTCCGCTCATCGGGCAGCCGCAGGTCGAAGTCCGGCTGGTAGGCGTGGCCTCGGGCGACCGGGACGGGTTCGATGCCCATGCGCCGGAAGAGGTAGGCGAGCTTGTAATACACCGGCGGGACGTAGTGGATCCGCCGCCGTCCCGTCAGCAGCAGCCAGGTGGCGAAGGTGCCGAGCAGGCTGCTGGAACCCCCGCCCGGCAGCACGTTGCGCGGCGCGCAGTCGACCCCGTCGTACCGCTGGTGCATCGCGGCGATTTTCGTCCGCAGCCGGACGTCCTCGTCCAGTCCTGAGTAGCGGGTAATGTCCGCCAGCCGCCCGGGAGCGGTGTCGGCCAGCTCCCCGAGGAACTCCTCCACGAACGGATGTCCGCCGTTGTAGTCGGAGACGAAGACCCGGGCGCCCGGCTGCCGCCGCTCGGCCTCGATCAGTTCGTGCCAGTCGAGCATCCGGAACAGTGACGGCGTCACAGGCACCCTCGCTAGCGCGGGCCGAAACGATGGTCTCGTCCCACAGTGTTCCGGGCGCACGGGCGTCCCGGCAACAGGGCCCCGCCTCACAGCGCTCAGCGCGTGCGCCGGGGCGCGGCCGAGTACGCCGGGGCGCGGCCCTCCGGCGGTCCATGCGCGACCCGGCCGATGCCGGACACGCCGGGAAAAGGCATGGCCGGCATCAGGGAAAGACGAGAGCGCATTGGCGTTTCATAACGCCCGGGGAGAATTGACCGCCCGCTGGTAATACCGCCGGGAAGGGCGATGGTGGCGCCGCTTCGTCAGAGGATTTCGATGGCGTTGACCTTCGGCGGCCGGTTCGGGAAGCTGATCTCGTGCCAGCGCTCGATTTTCACCGAGTCTCCGTTGGCGTCGTAGTAGATGAGGTCGTTGTTCCCGGTGGAGATCTTGTCGACCCACCAGCCGCCGAAGTTCATCTTCCCGCGGTTCGCGTAGCAGTCCACGCTCTGCTTGCCGCCGCTGTGGGACCAGATCTTCAGGAAGTTCTCCCCGCCGCGGCAGCCGACATGGTCGATGGCGTAGGCGTTGCCGGTGGGGATGACCGCGGTGAACGCGGCGGCCGCGGCGAAGGCCACGGCGAGGGAAGACACGGACTTTTTTGTTTTCGACAGCACGGGTTCTCCTTCATTCGAATGTCGAACCGGATTTCGTCGACGGCCGCAAAGGGCCGCAGCGTGCCGGACGAGTGTGTTCGCACGGCCTTCGGCAAGGCCCTTGCGCCCTCTCGTCTCGCGCTCGCATAACGACGGTCTCCCGTGATGCCTGTACACAGCAAGCTTCTATTCGTTCACTGACCGGAATACCCCCCTCCGATGTCCGGATCGAGCCCCTGTGGGGCAGTTGACCGGGATGGTCCGCGCACGAGGGCGCCCGCGACGACCGGGCCGTGACGGGAGTACGGAACGCGCGTGACGCGTCCGGTACGACGGCCGGGGCCCGCCTCCCGGACAACCGGCGGACAGGGACCGGAGAGCGGTTCGCCGCGCTCCCCGGCTCTTCGACGCGTCGGCGTTCCGCTACTTCGACCGGGTCGGGACCGGCGAGGGGCCGGCGCCGATTCGGGGCGAGGGCGAGGGCGCGGTGACCCCGGCGCCGGTTCCGCGGTCCGGTTACTTCAGCGCCGCGTCGACGGTGGTCGACAGGCCGGAAGTGGCGGACTGGGCCGCGCTGTTCGCCGTGTCCTTGACGCTGGTCACCGCCCCCGGCTCGGACGCCGGCGCCAAGGGCGGCTGCGCGCCGGCCGACGCCTCCGACGCCGCCGAACCGCCGGACGCCTTGGGATCGTACTGGTAGGTGTCGGTCACCTTGTGCTCCTGGGTGAGCCTCCCCGGCGCCGGCGAGATCACCAGCACGGGGTATCCGTCGTCACCGTGGTGATGGTGATGACGGTGATGGTCGTCGGCCAGGGCGGCGGGCGCCAGGCCCAGCACCGCGGAACCGGCCGCGGCGGCCAACAGTGCGGCCAGGAGACGACTGCGCATCGATGCCATGACGTTCACTCCCACTCGTCCACTCCCACTCGTCCACTCCCACTCGTCCACTCCCACTCGTCGAGGACTCACCGGCTGCCGTGCACGACGCGGGACCGAAAGCCGGGCCGGCGGCGCGGCCCGGAGCACGGGCCGGCACACGGCAGGCCGGGGGCACCGGGGGAACGGACTGCCCGAAAGGCCGGGCGCACAGCGGGCGAACGCCGGTCCACCCCCACACAGCACCCGCGTCAACGGCAGGAACACACCGAGCATGGCATTCCCCTGGCGACGGGCACAGGTGCCAGTGGCGCGCGGAACAGCGCCCGGCGCCTTGTCATCTCGTAGGAGGAATCCAGGGTGCCGGGCGGTGCGATCAGGCCCCGGTCCGCCGCCGGGGGGTGACGATCGGGAAGACCGGGTCGGGGAAGGTGAGGTAGCCGAAGACCGTGTCCACGGCCGCCTTGTCGTCCACCTCGATGGCTCCTTCGGTGACCAACTGGTCGAAGGTGTGCGGGAAGCGCGGGCCGGCTAGGGCGAGTTGGTTCAGGGTCGCGCGGGTGAGGCGGATGGTGGCGGTGGGCTTGCCCGCGAGGGGGTCGGTGCCGTCGACGTAGATGAGAGCGCCGTTCCGGAGGGTCGTGGTGCAGACGTGCTCCGGCTCGGTGCCGTCCTTCACTTCGGCCGAAGCGGTCTCGGAGCGGACGGCCCAGCGCAGGACGATCGGACCGGACTGCTCGGCCGCGGCCTTCGGGCCGTCGACGCTCTTGGCCAGGGCGGCGAAGAACTGGTCGAGACTCATGCTGCGGACGAGGTCGGATGCGCCGTGGACGACCGGCTTCTGCGGGCCGTCCAGCACCTCCCAGGCACCGGTGAGGTAGAAGTTGCGCCAGGTGCCGTTCTCCGCGCCGTATCCGAGCTGGGTGAACGTCTGGGCCTGTAGCTCCCTGGCCTCCGACAGGGTCGTCTCGTCGATCTCGAAGCCGTCCGCGCCGGTCGCGAAGATGACGTGGTTGAGCAGCTCCGCGGCCCACCGGTACTGCGGCGGATCGGCCCGCAGCGCCTCCCGCGCCTGGGTCACGACGGCCTCGGGGCCGCCGATGGCGGCGACGTACCGGGCGCCGGCCTCGGCGGGCGGCAGGGCCCACAGGTGGGCGGGGTTGCCGTCGAACCAGCCGATGTACCGCTGGTAGACCGCCTTCAGGTTGTGGCTGAGCGAGCCGTAGTAGCCCTGGTCGTACCAGTGTCCGGCCAGCCCGGCGGGAAGCTCCCGCAGCTCCTCGGCGATCTCGGTGGGGGTGAGGCCGGCGTCGATCAGGCGCAGCGCCTGGTCGTTGAGGTAGGCGTACATGTCGCGCTGGTTGCCGAGGAATTCGAGGATGTTCGCGTTGCCCCAGCGCGGCCAGTGGTGGGAGGCGAACTCCACCTCGGTGTGCTCGCCGAAGGTCCGGATCGCCTCGGTGAGGTACGCCGACCAGGCGTGCGGGTCGCGGACCTGGGCACCGCGCAGGCTGAGGATGTTGTGCATGGTGTGGGTGGCGTTCTCCGCCATGCACAGGGCGCGCAGCTCGGGGAAGTAGAAGTTCATCTCCGCCGGGGCCTCGGTGCCCGGGGTGAGCTGGAAGACCACCGGGACGCCGTCGATGGTGAGCGCGTACAGGCCGGGCCGCCACGGGATCACGTACTGCGGCGACCAGTCCTGTTCGGGCACCGGCCGGATCTCCGGGCCGCCGACGTAGTGGCGCGGCGGGATCAGCGTGACCTCGCCGGTGGAGATGGTCAGACCGAGGCCGGAACCGACCTGCCCGTACGGGTCCTTGTCCAGCTGGGCGGCGTACATGTACTCCGACCGGCGCGCCATCGCCGGGCCGGCGAACACGTTCTCGCTGATCGCGTGCTCCAGGAAGCCGGCGGGCGCGTAGACGTCCAGGCCGGCGGGCACCTCGTCGTTCTTCTCGGCGAACAGGCCCCGGGATCCGCCGAAGTGATCGACGTGGCTGTGCGTGTAGATGATGGCGCTGACCGGCCTCCGGTCGTCGGTGGCGTTCCGGTACAGCTCCAGCGCGTACTGTGCCGTCTCGTACGAGGCGAGCGGGTCGATGACGATCAGGCCGGTGTCGCCGGTGACGATCGTCATGTTGGACAGGTCGTAGCCGCGCACCTGGTAGACGGCACGGCTGCCCGCCTGCGTGACATGGAACAGTCCGGCGAGGGCCGTCAGTTGCCCCTGCCGCCACAGGCTCGGGTTCACCGAGGCGGGCCGGCCGTCCGAGTCGCCCTCCCTCAAGAAGTCGTAACCGGCGAAGTCCCAGGCCACACGCTCGCCGTCCTTGGTCGGGACGGCTGGCAGGTGCGGAGTTGCGAGGAGGCCGCGCTGGGCGTCGGCGAAGTCGTCGGACGGTGGGACGGTGACGGGGGCGCGGTTCTTCTCCGTGATGAACGGAGACGGTTCGATCGGCTGCCTGTCGGGCATGGACGTGCCTCCTTGAGCTCTTGCGGACGAACGCGCACGGCATCGCGGGCCACGGGATGGTGCGTGACCCGGGCCGGACGTCGATCAACGCTATGAAGTGCCGGGAGCCGGTCACAAGGAACCGATCAAGCCACATTGGCGACGGACTGTGCACGATCGGCACCGAAGAGTGAGGCGGTCTCGCAACGTCCGCCCGCTCGTGGGGTACGCGGCCGTCGGCCGGGCGGGCCGGCCGTTCGGGGGCCGGTCAACCGCCGGCCGGTCGTTCGTCCGTGCCGTCGTCGGGGGCGGCGTCCTGCGCCGAGGGGTGCCCACGGGCATCCCTCAGGGGATGCGCCTTGAGGGGGTGGACCTTAAGGGGTGCGGCTTAAGGGGTGCGGCTTAAGGGGTGCGGCTTAAGGGATTCCCCTCAGGGGGCGTACGGCAGTTGGCGCTTGTGGTCGGTGAGGCGGTAGCGGCGGACGATCGTCTCGAAGGCGCGCTCCTCGACCGGCTTGACCTCCAGGAAGTCGTCGATCTGGTCGTACGTGACGCCGAGCGCGTCCTCGTCGGCCTTGCCCGGGTCGAGGGTCTCCAGGTCGGCCGTGGGCGTCTTCCACACCAGCTCGGCGGGGGCGCCCAGGGCGTCGGCGACGGCGCGCACCCGGCGCTTGGTGAGGCCGGTCAGCGGGACGAGGTCGGCGGCGCCGTCGCCGTACTTGGTGAAGAAGCCGGAGACCGCCTCGGCGGCGTGGTCCGTGCCGACGACCAGGCCCTCGTGCGCGCCGGCCACCGCGTACTGGGCGATCATGCGCTGCCGGGCCTTGATGTTGCCGTGCACGAAGTCCTGGTGGTGGGCGTCGCGGAAGCGGGTGCCGGCGGCGAGCGCAGCCTCCAGGGCGGCGTCGCTCGCGGGCTTCACGTCCACGGTCAGCACGTGGTCGGCGCGGATGAAGGAGAGGGCGAGCTGGGCGTCGTGCTCGTCGGCCTGAACGCCGTAGGGCAGCCGCATCGCGTAGAAGTGCGCCTCGTGGCCGGCGGCCCGGGCCCGCTCGACCGCGAGCTGGCAGAGCCGGCCCGCGGTGGTGGAGTCGACGCCTCCGCTGATGCCGAGGACGAGGGAGCGCAGACCGGTGGAGGTCAGCCGCCCGGCGAGGAAGGCCACCCGGCGCTCGATCTCCCGCTCGGCGTCGAAGTCCTCGGTGACCTGGAGGTCCCGGGCTATCTCCTGCTGGAGGGCGATGGACGCCGGCTCGCTCACGTCTGCTCCTTGGTGCGTGCGGTTCCGCGTGGTGCTGTCCCGCCAGCCTACCCAGCGGGCGCACGGGCCCCGGGGCCCTGTCCCCGCCGCCGGGCGGCGACGGGGACAGGGCGTGGCGGGAGCCGGGGTCAGCCGGCCAGCTTCGCCGACTTGCGGCGCGCGGTCCACACCGCCGCACCGCCCGCGAGGACGAGCGCCGCGGCGCTGCCGACGAGCGGGCCGGTGGGGGTGTCGGAGCCGGTGTGGGCGAGGGTGTCGTCCGTACCGGAGCCGGTGCCCGTACCCGTACCGGACGAGCCGCCGGTGCCGGTCGTCCCGGTGCCGGTGCTCGGCGAGCCGCTGCCGTCGGTGTTGGTGCCGGTGGAGTCGTCGTCGAGCTTGGCGTCCTTGTTGACCGCGATCTTCGCGGTCACCGGGTCGAGGCCGTCGCCCTGCTGGAACTGGCCGCTCTGGAGCTCCAGCGCCTCCTTCCCTTCCTTCGTGAGGGCGGTCTGCACCATGTTCAGCGTGACGACGCCGTTGACGGGCTTGAGCGAGTCCTCGTACAGCGTCAGGTCGGCCAGCGCTATCTCCTTGCCGGACAGCTGGGGGGCGGCCTTCTCGTCGGTCTTCTTGGTGACCTGGGCCAGCAGCTGTCCCTTGGTCCCGTCAGCCTTGATCCGGAACTTCGAGAGGGTCAGCTCCACCTTCTTGGCGTTCGCGGGGTGTGCGGTGAAGCGCACCGTGCCGTTGAAGGTGGCGTCGAGCTTGGGCTTGTCCCCGCCGCCGTAGCTGCCCGACGCCTTAGTGAAGCGGAAGCCGGTGCTCTGCTGCTGGGCGCCGTCCGAGACCTCGAACTTCCCGTTGAGCTTCGTGCTGATGTCGGTGCGGAAGGACTCCTTGACGCCCCAGTCCAGGCGGCCGTCGTAGATCGTGGAGTCCGCGGCCAGCTCCTTGGGCGACTCGGAGGGGCTGCCGGTGGTGCCGGGAGTCTCCGTGCCGCCCGTGGTGCCGGTGCTTCCCGTGGTCCCGGGGGACGCGCTGGAGCCGCCGGTGCCCTCGGTGCCGCCCTTCGGGTCGCCGGTCACGGGGATGAGCGACTCGTCCTCCGGGCCCGTGACCTTGCCGTCCTCCACGCCCTTGTCTTCCGCGCCCTTGTCCTCCGCGCCCTTGTCCTCCGACTCGGGCTCGGGCTTGGGCTCCTCGGAGTCCTTCGGCTTGGGCTCCGGCGCGGGGGTTTCCTTCTGCTCCGGATCCGGCTTCGGCTCAGGCTTCGGCTTCTCGGGGTCCGCCGGCTTCGGCGCGGGGGCGGGCTTCTTGTCGGGATCGGGCTTGGGCTTGGGTTCAGGCTTGGGCTCGGGGGCCGGGATCGGGGCGCCCTGGTGCACCGAGAGCGAGAGGGCGTCGAGAGAAGCCCCGGCCTTGACGAGCGAATGGCCCTTGTACGTGAACGCCTTGGCGCCCTCCGCCGTCAGGGTCACCGGCACCTTGGTGAGCGACGGGACGTCGTTCTTGCTGTCGTTCTTGGTGCCGTCCTTGGCGTCGGGCTTCTCCGCGGACTTCTCCGCCGACTTCTCGTCGGACTTGGATCCGTCCTTGGCCTTGCCCTTGCCCTTGTCCTCGGCCTTGGCCTTGTCGCCGTCCTTGGCCTCGGACTTGGCGTCCTTGGTGTCCTTGCCGTCCTTCCCCTCCTTGCCCTTCTCCCCCGCGAGGTCAAGTGTGGCGAGCGTGACGTCGTCGCGCGTCTTGCCGGACTTCGTGACGTCGGCGGTGACACGGCCCTTCTCGCCCTCGCCGATCACCTTGAGGTCGCTGAACTTCAGGTCCAGCCCCCAGTGCTTCTTCTTCCCCTCTCCCTTGGCGTGGCCCAGGAAGCGCACGCTCCCCTTGAAGGCCGTGGTGAAGGAGTGCTTCTCGCGGTCGTAGCTGCCCTTGCCGCCGGAGAAGGTGAAGGCGCCGTTGTCGTCGGCCTGCTCGGCGCCGTCGGCGACCCGGATGCTGCCGTCGGCCTTGTCGCCGGTCACGTACTGGCGGAACGATTCCTTGATGCCCCAGGTGAGGGCGCCGTCCTTGAGCTGGAACCCGGTCGGCGACTTGGCTGCCGCGTCCGGCTCCTCACCGGCGGCTCGGGCGGGCAGGGTGAGCACGGTGGCCCCGAGGGCGATCGCCGTGGCGACGGCGGCGGTGAACGCCGTCCGTCTCTGAGTTACGGCCATGTGTCAACTCTCCTTAGGGGTAGTGCGGCCGGTGCCTGCCGGCACATGAAAGGTAGTCAGTCGAATGGATGCGCGGAAAGCGGAAAAGGGTCCCTCGCACGGCACATGAGACGTCACACGAGTTGCCGTCCGTTCCGTGCGCACCGCCGGACGACCGCACACGGCCCGCCCGGGCCTTGCCGCCCGCGTGGCCGCGAAGTGGCCGGAATGGCCGGATCCATCCCCCTCCCCCGGGTGCACTTCCGATCAACACCCAAAGCACCCCCGGGGTACCCCCGGAGCACCCCCGGCTACCCCCCGACCACCCACCACCCCGCCGTGACGCAAGAGGCAGGACAGGCTCAAGTGATCAAGAAAACGGGTTGGACGAGATTTTGCCGCGTGAGAGCAGGATCACGTGCACTTTGGGGAACGACTCAGGCAAGGCTCAGATAAGTTAGGTCGGCCTTATTAGAGGTGTCTTTTCAGCCACATCGCCTCCCTTTGTGACGGAGATGTGATGAAAAGGCAGGTATTCCGACTTCCAAGCCCGCCTGGAGCCCCTATGCGAGCCTTCCGCTCCTCCGCTGTCACCGTCGTCGCCGCGGCGGCGGCCCTGGCCGTCGTGTCCGGTTGCGCTGAGAAGTCGGACGCCGGCGACGACGACGTGATCCGCGTGACCGCCTCGGACGACAAGTGCGAGGTTTCGAAGACCTCGTTCCCCGCCGGCGACGTGAAGATCAAGGTCCACAACAAGGGCTCCAAGGTCACCGAGGTGTACGTCTACGCCGCGGACGACCGGATCGTCACCGAGCGGGAGAACATCGGCCCGGACTTCAAGACCGAGATCACCGCGACGATCAAGAAGCCCGGCTCCTACGAAATCGCCTGCAAGCCGGGGATGAAGGGCGACGGAATCCGCCAGAAGATCACCGTCACCGGCGGCGACGGCAAGGAGAAGAAGACCGACCCGGCGCTCGACAAGGCCGTCGCGGAGTACCGCAAGTACGCCCAGGAGCAGGCCGACGCGACCATCCCGCTCGCGCAGAAGTTCGCCGACGCCGTCAAGGCGGGCGACCTCGACGCGGCGAAGAAGGCGTACGCCCCGTCCCGCCTCGGCTGGGAGCGGACCGAGCCGGTCGCCGAGTCCTTCGGCGACATCGACCCCAAGGTCGACGTCCGCGAGGACGGCCTGGAGAAGGGCCAGAAGTGGACCGGCTGGCACAAGCTGGAGAAGTCGCTCTGGGACGGCAAGAAGATCACTGACGAGGACAAGGCCCTCGCCGACCAGCTGATGAAGGACCTCGTCGACTGGCAGAAGCGGGTCGGCAAGGCCGACATCACCGCCACCAGCATGGCCAACGGCGCCAAGGAGCTGCTCGACGAGGTGGCCACCGGCAAGGTCACCGGCGAGGAGGAGCGCTACAGCCACACCGACCTGGACGACTTCCAGGCCAACGTGGAGGGCGCCGAGAAGTCGTACGAGCTGCTGAAGCCCGTCGCGGCCAAGAACGACGCCGCGCTCGTCAAGGAGCTCGACAAGCAGTTCGGCGACCTGAAGAAGCTGCTCGGCGACTACCGCGACGGCGACTCCTTCAAGGCGTACGACTCCGTCGGCAAGGACGACCGCAAGAAGCTGTCGGACGCCGTCAACGCCCTCGCCGAGCCGCTGTCCAAGCTCGCCGGCGCCGTCGCGAAGTAACCGGGGGCAGACGATGACCGACGCGATCGACACCAAGGCAGAAGACCGCCCCGAGGAGCCGGCGGGCGACGGCACGGACGAGAAGCGCACCGGCCGGAAGCCGTCCCGCCGCACCCTGCTCGGCTGGGGCGGCGCCGGGCTGGCGTTCGGCGCCGCCGCGGCCGGCGGCACGGCCGCGGCCCTGCGGCTCGACGACGACGCCGCGCCGGCCGCCGCCGAGGGCGAGGCCGTCCCGTTCTACGGCCCCCACCAGGCCGGCATCGCCACGCCCGTCCAGGACCGGCTGCACTTCGCCGCCTTCGACGTGCGCACGGACGACCGCGAGCAGCTGATCAAGCTGCTGAAGGAGTGGACGGCCGCCGCCGCCCGGATGACCGCGGGCCACGAGGTCGGCGAGGGCGCGATCAGCGAGAACGACGAGCTGCCGCCGGACGACACCGGCGAGGCCCTGGGCCTCAAGCCGTCGCGGCTGACGCTCACGTTCGGCGTCGGGCCGACCCTGTTCGAGAAGGACGGCAAGGACCGGTTCGGCCTCAAGGGCCGCCGCCCCAAGGCCCTGATCGACCTGCCGACGTTCCCCGGCGACAACCTGGACGCGGCCCGCAGCGGCGGCGACCTCTGCGTCCAGGCGTGCGCGGACGACCCGCAGGTCGCGGTGCACGCGATCCGCAACCTGGCCCGCATCGGCATGGGCCGGGTGGCGATCCGCTGGTCGCAGCTGGGCTTCGGCAAGACCTCGTCGACCACGCCGGACGCCATGACGCCGCGCAACATGATGGGCTTCAAGGACGGCACCCGGAACATCGCGGGCACCGAGACCGACCGGCTCGACAAGTTCGTGTGGGTCGGCGAGAAGGACGGCGACGGCTGGATGGCCGGCGGCTCGTACCTCGTCGCCCGGCGCATCCGGATGCACATCGAGACCTGGGACCGGACCTCGCTCAAGGAGCAGGAGGACGTCTTCGGCCGCGACAAGGCCGAGGGCGCGCCGCTGGGCAAGCGCAAGGAGCGCGAGGAGCCCAACCTGCGGGTGATGAAGCCGGACGCGCACGTCCGCCTCGCCCACCCCGACAGCAACGCGGGGGCGACGATCCTGCGCCGCGGCTACTCCTTCACGGACGGCACCGACGGCCTGGGCCGGCTCGACGCCGGACTGTTCTTCATCGCCTACCAGCGCGACGTCCGGGACGGCTTCGTGCCGATCCAGACCCGACTGTCGCGTTCGGACGCCCTCAACGAGTACATCCAGCACGTGGGTTCGGCCGTCTTCGCCGTCCCGCCGGGCGTCCGCGACAAGGACGACTGGTGGGGCCGGGCGCTGTTCGGCTGACGGCCCCGCACAAGAAGGAGGCGCCGCGTGTTCGGCAACTACCTGATCGGCCTGCGCGAGGGGCTGGAGGCCAGCCTGGTCGTCTGCATCCTCGTCGCCTACCTGGTCAAGAGCGGCCGCAGGGACGCCCTGCGGCCGGTCTGGCTCGGCATCGCCGCGGCCGTGCTGCTCAGCATGGGCTTCGGGGCCGTGCTCCAGTACGGCTCGCGGACCATGACGTTCGAGGCGCAGGAGATGCTGGGCGGCTCGCTGTCCGTCATCGCCGTGGGCCTGGTGACGTGGATGGTCTTCTGGATGCGGCGCACCGCGCGGCACCTGAAGCGGGAGCTGCACGGCAAGCTGGACGCGGCGCTGGCGATGGGCACCACCGCGCTGGTGGTGACGGCGTTCCTGGCGGTGGGCCGGGAGGGGCTGGAGACCGCGCTGTTCATCTGGACGGCGGTGCAGGCCACCGACGACGGGGTGCGGCCGCTGGTCGGCGCGCTGCTCGGGCTGCTGACCGCGGTGGTGCTGGGCTGGCTGTTCTACCGGGGCGCCCTGAGGATCAACCTGGCGAAATTCTTCACCTGGACCGGCGCCATGCTGATCGTGGTGGCCGCGGGCGTGCTCGCGTACGGCTTCCACGACCTCCAGGAGGCCGACGTCCTGCCGGGGCTGAACGCGAAGGCGTTCGACGTCAGTGAGCAGGTGCCGGTCGACAGCTGGTACGGGACGCTGCTGAAGGGCGTCTTCAACTTCCAGCCGGATCCGACGAAGCTGCAGGTGTGGGTGTGGGCGCTGTATCTGGTGCCGACCCTGCTGCTGTTCTTCCGGCCGTCCCGTCCCGGTAGTGTGGCGCCGTCCCGAGCAGCCACCGCAGCCACCGCAGGCAGCGCAGCCACCGAGGAGGCCAACGCCGATGCGACGTCGGACGCGTCCGCGTCTTCCGCGGCTCCCGCGTCTTCTGCGGCTCCCGCGTCTTCTGCGGCTCCCGCGTCTTCTGCGGCTCCCGCGTCTTCTGCGGCTACCGCCGTGGCCGGCTCGGCTGGTCCCGCTGCTCCTGCTGCCGGCGCTGCTGACGACCGGCTGCATGACGGTGCACGGCGAGCGGGAGATCGTCCCGGCGGTGGACAAGGCTGAGGCCGCCAAGGTCCTCGGCGACTTCACCGCCGGCTACACCAAGGCCTACCGCGCGCTCGACCCGGCCCTCGTGGACCGGGTCGAGACCGGCGCCCTCGCCGAGATCGGCCGCGCCGACGTGACCGCGCAGCGCAAGCTGCTGCCCAAGGGCAACCCGGGCTATCCCGCGCTGGAACTGCGGGACGCCCGGTTCGCCATTCCCAAGTCGGCCGGCTGGCCCAAGTTCTTCGTCGCCGACACCCTCAGCAACCGGGACAGGAACCGGTGGCTGGTGGTGTTCACGTGTGACAGCGCCAAGGACCCGTGGAAGGCCGCCTACCTGACGCTGCACGCGCCGGGCACGGTCCCGGCGTTCCGGACGGACGGGGACGGCTGGGCGGAGGCCGTGCCGGCGCGGGCCGACGAGCCGTCCGGACTGGCGCTGGACCCTGACGCGGTCAGCGGCGCGTACACCGGCTTCCTGCGGACGGGGAAGGGCGACGCCTTCGCCCCCGACCTCGCCACCACCCAGCTGCGGGCCGACCGCGCCAAGCTCGCGCGGACGCCCACGTTCTGGACGGACTGGATCGACACCCCCGAGCGGTCGCCCGGCTTCCCGCCGCTGGCCCTGCGCACGGCCGACGGCGGCGCGGTCGTCTTCTTCACCGCCCACCACCGCGAGAAGCGGACCATGGCGAAGGGCGTGCGCCCCGCCGTCACCGAGCAGCGGACGAAGTCGCTGCTGACGGGGCGGCTCTCGACGGCGATCACGTACACGCGGGTGTCGGAGTCGGCGGTGCGGGTGCCGGCGAAGAGGGAGCGGGTGAAGGGGGCGGCGTCCCGGGTGAGGTTCCTGAACCGGATCGAGTCGCTGATAGCGGCGAAGGGCGAGTAAGGGAGCGCGGAGGCCGTCAGCGGCGAGCGCGGAGGCCGTCAGCGTCCGATGGGCCAGGCCGCGTGGTGCTCGTGGTCCGGCCGGTCGCCCGCGTACTGCGCGCACGCGTCCGTCAGCGTCTCCAGCAGCGTCAGCGGATCCGGCAGCGGCCGTTCCGGACCCAGCAGCCAGGCCACGTACGCGTCGTCGCCGGGAAGGCGGGAGGGCGGCAGGAGGACGTAGCTGCCGCGGCAGTGCCAGCGCAGCCCGGGGTGCTCGTCGAGGGTCTCGGGGTGGCAGTCGAGCTCGCAGGGCCACCACTCGTCCTCGTCGTCCGGGGTGCCGCGGGTGGCGGTGAAGAAGAGCATGCGGTCGGGGGCGACGGTGGCGACGGGGCCGACCTCGACGCCGGCGGCCGTGAGCCGGTCCAGCGCCTTGCGGCCGGCCTCGGCGGGGACGTCCAGGACGTCGTGGGCCATGCCGGTGGCGGTGACGAAGTTGGCCTCGGGCTGGGCCCGGAGCCATTTGGCGACCTTCTCCGGGTCGGTGGTGGCGAGGGTCTGCCAGGCGAAGGAGACGGGATGTCGCCCCGGGGTGGGACAGCCGATGCGTTCGCACGAACACCCGTAGCCGGAGGGGTGGGCGGCCGGGGCCAGGGGGAACCCGGCGGCGGCCGCGGCCAGGAGCAGTTCCTCGCGGGCGGCACCGGTGGCCGCCCCCGCACCCGTATCGCCGCCCGCTCCGCTCCTGGGGCGGCGCAGCCACTGGGAGAATCTGCTCTTGCGTTCCATCTATCCCCTCACTTCGACCGCGGTCTCCGCTCAATGCTGCCACCATCCGGCGCCCGGCGTGACCGTCGGGCGCATCCGGGGGTGTGACACGGACCGCTCCCGCGGCTCGGCGGGTGGGCGAGCCGGGCTGAGCACGGGGCTCAGGGCCGCGGGGCGAGTCCGCGCAGGGTGATCTCGACGACGGCGTCGGCGTAGGCGTGGGTGAGGGGCTGGGTCCGCAGCATCCAGCGGTGGGCGAGCGGGCCGACGAGCAGTTCCAGGGCGATGCGCGGGTCCACGTCCGGGTCGGCCTGTCCGGCCTCCTGGGCGGCGCGCAGCCGGGTGACGTACAGCTGGAGCTGCGGTTCGAGGACCGCCCTGGTGAACTGCGCGCAGAGGTCGGGGTTGACGACGCTCTCGGCGGCGAGGGCGCGCGAAGGCGCGTCGTAGCGCGGACTGTTGAGTTCGTCGACGGTGGCGCGGAGGACGAGCTTGAGGTCGGCCTCCAGGTCGCCCGTGTCGGGGAGCTCGGTGTGGCCCTCGGCGGCGTCCTCGCCGAGGGCGACGAAGGCGTCGAGGAGGACGGCGGCCTTGGAGGGCCACCAGCGGTAGATCGTCTGCTTGCCGACGCCGGCGCGGGCGGCGATGGCCTCGATGGTGAGCCGCTGGTAGCCGGTCTCGCCGGTGAGTTCGAGGGCGGCTTCCAGGATCGCGCGACGGGAACGCTCGCTGCGACGGTTGGCGTCGGGCGGGGTCTTGGTAGTGGCCATGGGGGCAGGGTAGCGGTTGAGTGAGGCGAGACGTTTCGTCTCGTTGGGGGTTGACGGGGCGGGGTGCGGCATGGCCTAATAACGGAGTCATCGCGAGACGAGACGTCTCGTCTCAAGCAAGTGCGAGACACCGACGGAAGGAGCCCGACATGACCCGGGGAAACGGCGGAATGCTCGGCGTGGGCGGAACCCGCAGCAACCTCTCGCGCAAGGCGCTGCGCGGCGGCGGGTCCGGCGGGGCCGGCCGGGGCGCCGACCCCCTCGCGCAGAAGCGGGAGCTGCTGCGCGCGTTGCGGGAAGGACGGGGCGGTACCACGGGGGCGTGACGCCCCGTGCGTAAACCACCCGTACGGTTCATGCGCGATCGCCGCCCAGCGTGGACGATTTGGGCACGTACGCTCGTCGCGTACGTGCCCAACACCACCGTGAGGAGCGCGACTTGCGTACCGCAGCACCACGGGCGGCGAGTCCCCGCCGTTATCTGATGTGCCCGCCCGCCCACTTCAAGGTCACCTACTCGATCAACCCGTGGATGGACCCGGCCAAGCCGGTCGATCTGCCGCTCGCCCTCACGCAGTGGGAAACCCTCCGCGACCGCTACCGCGCCCTCGGCCACACCGTGGAGGAGCTCGAACCCCGCCCGGACCTCCCCGACATGGTGTACGCGGCGAACGGCGCCACCGTCGTCGAGGGCCGCGTCCTCGGCGCCCGCTTCGCCCACCCGCAGCGCGCCGCCGAGGCGGCGGTGCACGCGGAGTGGTTCCGCTCGCACGGCTACTCCGTCGTCCGCGAGCCCGAGCACATCAACGAGGGCGAGGGCGACTTCGCCGTCACCGACTCCTGGCTGCTCGCCGGCCGCGGCTTCCGCAGCAGTCCCCTCTCGCACCCCGAGGCACAGGAGTTCTTCGGCCGTCCCGTCATCGGCCTGGACCTGATCGACCCCCGCTACTACCACCTCGACACGGCCCTCTGCGTCCTCGACGCGGCCGCCGACGAGATCATGTACTACCCCGGCGCCTTCTCCCCCGGCAGCCGGGCCGTCCTGGAACGCCTCTTCCCCGACGCGCTCGTCGCCGACGCGGAGGACGCGGCGGCGCTCGGCCTCAACGCGGTCAGCGACGGCCGCCACGTCCTCCTCCCCCAGGCGGCCGTCGGCCTCTTCGGCCCGCTCCGGGAGCGCGGCTTCGAGCCGATCGGCATGGACCTGGGCGAGCTGCTGAAGGGTGGCGGCAGCGTGAAGTGCTGCACGCAGGAGCTGCGTTGACGCGCTGACCGGGGGCCTTCCGGGTGCTGCCGGTCGGGCCGGGGCGCGGCGGACGCGGCGGACGCGGCAGCGGAACCGGGCGCCGGTACCGGCCGGACCGGTTGGGGGTACGGGCATGGGGCCGCTCGGGCAGGTGGACCGCCCGGAGCGTCGGGCGGGCGCCGACGTCCGGGTGGCTCCGCCGGGTGACACGCCCGTGCGGGCGGCGGCAGGGTCCGGATCCCCGCCAGGGCGAACCGGAACGCGAACACGGCGAGGACGATCATCACGGCCGGCGCTCCCGGGCGGTGGCGGAACCGGGTCCCCTGGCCTGACCGGCGTTCCGGCGGGCCGCCTCCGGCCTTCGGCGGGCCGTCTCCGGCGCTCCGGCCCGAGCGTGGGCGTGGGCGTGGGGGACGCCCCGTCGGCCACCGCCCGGCGGCCGGTTTCCCCGCCGGCCCCCCGGCAACTCCGGGCCGCCGCGCGTCCACCCTGCACGCCGGCCGGTTCGTGCCGTCGCGGTACGCGCCCCCCTACCCCGGAACGGCAGCCGGTTCACCGCCCGGTGGGGCCGGATCGACGGCAGCCCACGGCCAGGCCGTCTCTCTCCCGGCCTCGATGAGGCCGACCATGCGGAACGCGGCGTCCGTGAGGCCGCCGAAGGTGTGGCGGTGGGGGCCGGTGGGACCGTGGGCGGGCTGGTAGCCCGCCAGGTTCCAGGTGTAGACGGGGACGTCGGCGGGGATCGCCTCGGTCGGCCCGCCGGGGCCGTAGGGGGCGTAGGAGGGGGAGATCTGCTCGTCGGTGACGATCAGGACGCGGTCGTGGTGGCCGCGGAAGTGGGCCCGCACCGCCTTCGCGGTGTGGGTGCCGCCGAGGCGGTGGAACCGTTTCAGCACGTCGAGCACCGGCTCGCCCGGCGCGAACGGCACCTCTCCGCTCCCCCAGCCGAACTCCACCAGGTCCGCCCGCTCGGAGCGCAGGGCAAGGGCGGTGCCGAACACGGCCGCCGCGTCCGCCCGGGTCAGCTTGGACCGCTCGGAGACCGTGTCCCAGAACATCGAGTCGGACCGGTCCACCAGGATCAGCGTCCGGCCGGGCAGCGACGGGACGTTGGCCAGGGAGTGGCCCAGCGCCCGTTCCAGCGCGTCCGCCCAGCGCGGCGACGGCGCGTGCCGGTGGGCGGCCAGGTAGCGGAAGGGGAACTGCCGGGACCGGGCGACCTCGGAGGCGTCCGAGAGCCGTTCCGCGACCCGGGCGGCGACGTCGTCCGGGACCCCCGCCTCGTCGAAGTTGCGCAGGTTCCGCAGCAGCGCCATCGGGCCCATCGAGGGGATCACGGCCTCCCAGACGGCGGCGTCCAGCGGGCCGCCGAGCCAGCCGGCCAGCGCCTCCCACGTCATGCCCGCCGCGGCGAGCCGCTCGGCGCCGTCCGGCCCGGTCACCAGCGCCCGCCGCTCGTCCGCGGGCGTCTCAGCGAGCGCGCGGTGGGCGGTCAGCAGCCGGTCGGAGGCCGGCGGAACGGACTGTTCCGGGTGGTGGCGGCGGTCCAGGGCGTACCGGAAGAGGTCGCCCTGCCAGGGCTTGGCCGGGTCGGGCGCGGCGTGCACGAGGTTGAGGACGTCGCCGAAGCGGAACGCCTTGGACGCGGTGTCGTACTTGAGCACCGACCGGGACGTGTACAGCCGGCGGACGGCGTCGGCGACGCCCCGCTTCACGGGCTGCGGAACGTTCCGCCCGTACGCCGCGGTCCAGTAGGCGAGCAGCTCGCCGGGCTCGTCGGCGCGTTGCAGCACCGAGTCGATCACGGACCGGTTGGACGGGCCGTCCTGCGCTCCGGCTTCGAGGCGGGCCCGTACGTACGCGGCGGCGCCGACCAGGGACGCCGTCCGCAGGTTGCCCTCGCCGCGCAGCCAGCGCAGCAGGCCGGCCGTCCACGCGGGGTCCCGGACGGCGAGTTCCCCGACGAGGCGGGTGTAGCGGCCGTCCCGCTCCTCGCCGCTCTCGTAAAAGGTGTTCTGGGAGACGAAGTTTGCGACCGCGAGGAGGAAGAGCTCCTCGCGCGGCTCCCGGACGAAGGCCGGGCCGCCCTCGTACGTACGGAGACCCGGGACGGCGGGACCGTGGTGTGTCCGTGGTGGGGGCTGGGAGCGGGCGGCCGCCGCCGCGATGTGCGGGGCCACGAGCATCTCGGGCCAGTGCTTGGAGACGCGCGGGGTGTGACGAGGCAGTGAATCCCCCCGGATTCAAAGGGTGGAGCGCAGGAATACGGAGGCGCCCGCGCCTGCCGAGATCAGAGAGGGCCGCGGCGTCACTTGGTTTCGGAAGGAAGTAGCCGCGGCCGAGCGCATCGGAGGCGCGGTCGCGTGGCCACCGTACAAGGGCGGCCGGGCTGCGGACCAGCGAATATCCCGGGCCCGGCTCCGCCCGGCCAGCCCCGGCTCCCGCCCCTCCCGGTCCCGGCCCTCGCCCTTCCCGGGTCGGCCGCCGCCCCTCCCGGGTCAGCCCTCGCCGTCCTCCGGCGGCCACGCGTCGCCCCAGTCCGCGTCGCGCGCGGCGCGGTAGAGGTCGCCGTGGCGCTTGGTGACCGTCTCGCGGCGCAGCCCCTCGTCGCGGGTGCACAGCTCCAGGAGGACCTGCCCCTTGCGGATCTGCGGGCGGCGGACGACGCGGGCGCGGGCGCCGGAGAGGCCGCTCGGGCCGTCCGTGCCGTCGCCGGTCCGCACGGCGGCGACGTACGAGAACTTCTCGTCCTCGTACGCCAGCGAACCGCCCTTGACCTGCCGGTGCAGGGAGGAGCGGCTGACGCGGGCGGAGAAGTGGCACCAGTCCGCGCCCGGCACTATCGGGCAGGCGGCGCTGTGCGGGCAGGGGGCGACGACCTCGAAGCCCGCCGCGATCAGCCGGTCGCGGGCCTCGATCACCCGGCGGTAACCCTCCGGGGTGCCCGGTTCGACGATCAGCGCGGCGCGGGCGCGGGCGGCCTGGTCGACGACGGACCGCCGGGCGTCGTCGGTGAGTTCGCCGAGGACGTAGGAGACGGTGACGAGGTCGGTGCCGTCGGGGACGGCCGGGCCGCCGCCGATGACCTGCCGCTGCCAGCGCGCGGCGCGCAGCGCGGGCGAGGCGGCGGTGCCGGCGAGCTCGGCGCCGAGGGCGAGGGCGGGTTCCGCCCAGTCCAGGACGGTGGTCCGGTGCTCCCCCGCCGGCCACGCCGCCGCGACGGCCCAGGTCGCCGCCCCCGTACCGCCGCCGAGGTCCACGTGCGAGGCGGGCGCCCAGTCCGGCACCCGGTCCCGGAACGCCTCCAGCGCGTGCCGGACGGCCTCGAACGTCGCGGGCATGCGGTAGGCCGCGTAGGCGGCGACGTCCGAACGGTCGCGCAGGACCGGCGCGTCGGTCGGGGTCCGCCCCCGGTAGTTGGCGATCAGCCGCTCGACGGCCCGGGCGGCCTGCCGCGGCGGCAGACCGTCGAGCAGTCCGGCGAGCGCGGCGCGGAGGTTCTCGCCGGTCGGCGGCGTGTTCTCGGGGGCGTGCATTGGGTGGATTTTACGGGGTGGGGGGCGGGGCCCCGGTCCGTTCCTTCCCGAGCGGCGCGACTGCCGGGGCGGCGGGGCTGCCGGGTGGCGGGGCAGCCGGAATGGCAGGGCGGCCGGTGGTGCGGCGCGGCAGCCGGGGCTGCGCAGCAGCCGGGATGGCGGGGACGCGGGTCGCCCAGCGGACCTCGGGTCGCCGGGCGGCGTGACTGTGTAGGACTCGGCCGACAGCGCGGCCCGCCGGAGGCACGGGCTGTCAGAGGGCGCGCTGCGATCCGACGGCGGACGCCACACTCACCACCGGGGCCGGCTGCCGAACGGCGCGGCTGCGCGGTCTGGGCCGCAGCCCGCCGGAGGCACCGGCCGTCAGGCGGCGCGCCGCGGACGGACCGGCGCCGCGCCCGTCACCGGGGACGCCAGCGCGCGCGGCGGGCGGTGCCCGGGGCGGCTTATGGTGCGCCGGCGGCGGGGTCTGGCGCACGTGCCGGCTGTCCGCGTCGGCCACAGCCGGGCCCGGCTCCGGTCTTCGTCCCGGGGAGCGGGGCGGCACGTCCCGTCCCGCCGGTTCCCCGTCGGCTCGGCTTCGACCGCTTCGCGCATGGCGCGGACGGGCGCGCTCGGCCGCCCGGCCCGGCGGAACGCGGCTGCTCGGCCGCCAGGCCGACGCCTTCCCGCCGGCACCGGTCTCGTAGGAGGCACAGCACGCGCGTCGGCCGTTCCCGGGATGCCGGGGTGCGCTGCCCGAGGGCCCCGAGCGCCGCGGGCCCCGGGCCCTCGCCAAGACACACGGCGCGCAGGCGTGCGGCGCGGCGCGCGGGCCGGGCTACTCGGTGGCTCGGGCGCCGGCCGCGCCCGTCGTCTCCGCCGCGCCCCCGCGCGAGCCGCGCGAGCCCCGCGAGCCGCACAGCAGCGCGAAGCTGAGTACCGCCGCCACCGCGCAGGCGAGCTGGACGGCGGCCATCGGGACGGCCGTGTGTTCGCCGGCGATGCCGACGAGGGGGGAGGCGATGGCGCCGAGGAGGTAGGTGGAGGTGCCCAACAGGGCGGAGGCGGAGCCCGCCGCGTTGCCGGAGCGCATCAGCGCCTGGGCGTTGGTGTTGGGCATGGCCAGGCCCATGGCGGCCATCAGGACGAACAGGCCGGCGGCGACCGGGGCCAGGCCCGGCTCGCCGAGCACGCCCGAGGTCATGACCAGGAGCGCCGCCGCGGCCAGGGTGATCACGGCGAGGCCCCAGCCGAGGGTCTTGTCCAGGCTGACGCGGCCGACCAGCAGCTTGCCGTTGATCTGGCCGACGAGGACCAAGCCGATGGAGTTGAGGCCGAACAGCAGGCTGAACGTCTGCGGCGAGGCGCCGTAGATGTCCTGGATGACGAACGGCGACGCCGAGATGTAGGAGAAGAGGGCGGCGAAGGCGAAGCCGCCGGAGAGCATGTAGCCGGTGAAGGCACGGTCCGCGAGCAGGCCGCGCATCGCGCGCAGCGTCTCGCCGAGGCCACCGGACTGCCGGCGGCCGGGCGGCAGGGTCTCGTCGAGGGAGCGGTACACGAGGAACGTGAGGACGAGCCCGATGCCGGTGAGCACGACGAAGACGCCGCGCCAGTCCGTGAACCGCAGCAGCTGTCCGCCGATGAGCGGCGCGACGACCGGGGCCACGCCCGAGATCAGCATCAGGGTGGAGAAGAAGCGGGCCATGGCCACGCCGTCGTACAGGTCGCGCACCACGGCGCGCGCGATCACGATGCCGGCCGCCCCGGCCAGGCCCTGGACCAGGCGGAACGCGATGAGCAGGGGCGCGTTGGGAGCGAAGGCGCAGAGCACGGTGGCGACGACGTAGAGCGCCATGCCCGCGAGCAACGGCCGGCGGCGGCCCCACTTGTCGCTCATCGGGCCGACGACGAGCTGGCCCACCGCCATGCCCATGAGGCAGGCGGTGAGGGTGAGCTGCACGGTGGCCGCGGGACTCCCCAGCGATTCCGTCACCTCGGGGAGCGCCGGCAGGTACATGTCCATGGACAGCGGGGCCACGGCCGTGAGCCCGCCCAGGGCGAGGGTGACGAGCAGCCGGTTCCGGCGGCCGGGCGACGTCCCGGCCGAGGAGGATATGGGCTGGTCGGACGTGGTGTCCCCGGGCGCTTCCAGCGCAGCGGTGGCGGGCTCCTTCATGCGTTACTCCATGGCTAGTACAAGTATTTCTCCATGGTGTCATGGACGTAACCGGAACCGGTCCCTTACAGGGGCGTGCGGCATCCGGAAGGGCGCTCGCCCGTGCGCCTCATACGCCTCCCTGAATGGCTGATTCCGGGAGTAGCGTCCCGTCACGCTCGGCCCAAAGGCACATGCCGGGGCCATACCGAGGGGGACGGATATGAGCGCCGGAGACCCACCGCACGTACCCGATCCACCGGGGAACCCGTTCTGGCACCGCGTCTGGGCCTACTGGGTCACCGGTGGGCTGGCCGTGGTGCTCGGCGCGCTGCTGCCGGTACTGCTGCAGAGCCATTCCGACGACGGCAAGGCGCAGCCTCCGACGCCCCCGCCGCCGACCGGCCCGGCGGTCGGCCCCTCGACGTCGGCCTCCTCCGGCCCGTCGGCGTCCCCCTCGTCCTCGCCGCCCTGGACGCCCCCGTCGACCACCCCGCCCCCGTCGACCCCGCCGCCGTACACGACCGCGCCGGCGCCCCTGCGCGTCTCGGCCAGTGTCACCAGCGTCCTCTCCCTGGGATCGGCCGGCACCGGCCTCACCAAGGTGCAGGTGAACGTCACGTTCAACGGCCTGAAGGGCAGGACCGCCTACATCAGGTGGCACACGTACAGCGACCTCACCAAGCAGACCCTGAGCATCGACAGCATCGTCCGTTCGCCGGTCCTCAACTGGGACGTGACCAACTGGCATCCGACCTTCGTCGTGGTCAACCCCGCCGTGCACTGGCAGCTCCAGGTGACGGCCTACGGGCCGGACGACCGCCAGCTCGCGACGAACCACTCGAACTTCTCGTTCTCGTCGTGAGGCGGCGGGAACTGGCGGGAGTTGGCCGGATGTGACCCCTGCGGGCGCCTCCGACGCGTTCCTCGGAAAAGAGTTCGATGCACGGTGCAACCGACATCGCTCTTTTCCCGTATTCCCCAGTGAAGCCCCGCCATCGGGTCATCGAGACCCATCGGGTCCATCAGGGAGGAATACGTCATGAACCGTGCCTACTGCTTCGCCATAGCCGGCGCCCTGACCGCCGGTCTCGTCGCCGGGGGTGCCGCCGCCGCCTTCGCGTCCCCCAGCCCCATCCCCGCCGCCTCGGCGGCCGCTTCCGCCCCGGCGGCCAAGCCCGAGCTCACCGCCCAGGCGAGTGTCGCCTCCGTCGCGGCGTGGCAGGAGTTCCGCGTCAGCGGCAAGGCCACCGGCATCAAGGCGGGAACGACGGTCGTCCTGCAGCAGAAGCAGGGGGCCAAGTGGGTCTCCCTCCCCGCGAAGGTCGCCGTCAACAAGAACGCCGCCTACTCGATGCGCGTCAAGCTCGGCATCAAGGGCAAGAACGCCCTCCGCGTGACGGGCGGCGGCGCGGTCTCGGCGCCGGTCTTCGTGACCGTGCGCTGAGGCGTGCGTGTGCTGGGGCGGGCGTGCGCTGAGGCGGCCGTGCGTTGAGGCGTGCGTGTGCTGAGGCGTGCGTGTGCTGAGGCGGCCGTGCGCTGAGGCGTGCGTGTGCTGAGGCAGGCGTGTGCTGAGGCGGCGTGCGCTGGTGCGGGCCGTGCGCTCGTGCGCTGAGATGACCGTGCACTGAAGCGGCGGACGACGCCGTTCACCCGGGCCCCGCACCGGCACGGAAAGCCGGGCGGGGCTCCGGAATACCCGGTACCCACGCCCGGTTGGTGGTGTCCATGACGATGACCGACGGCACCGCCGCTCCCGCCTCTCCCGTGGCCCCCGCCTCCTCCGGCACCGCCGAGGTCCTGCGCTACACCGCCTTCTCCGCCGACCCGGCGGGCGGCAACCCCGCCGGCGTCGTCCTGGACGCGGCCGGGCTCGACGACACGGAGCTGCTGCGCATCGCCGCCGAACTCGGCTACAGCGAGACCGGGTTCCTCACCGCGCCGCCCGAGGGCGCGGCCGAGCCGGACCGGTCGTACACCCTCCGCTTCTTCAGCCCGCTGGCCGAGGTCTCCTTCTGCGGCCACGCCACCGTCGCCACCGCCGTGGCCCTGGCCGAGCGGCGCGGCGCCGGGGAGTTCGTCTTCACCACCCCGGCCGGCACCGTCCCGGTCTCCGTCACCGAGCACGACGGCGTCCTGCGCGCCACCCTCACCTCCGTCGAGCCGCACACGGAGGAGGCAGCTCCGGAGGACGTCGCCGAGGCGCTGGCCGCCCTGGACTGGCCGGCCGCCGACCTCGACCCGGCCTTCCCGCCGCGCGTCGCCTACGCGGGCGCCCGCCACCTCGTCCTCGGCGCGGCCACCCGGGAACGCCTCGCCGACCTGGACTACGACTTCGACCGGCTGGCCGCGCTGATGCGGAAGCTGGACCTCACGACGGTGCAACTCGTCTGGCGCGAGGGCGAGTCCGTGTTCCACGTCCGTGACCCGTTCCCCGTCGGCGGCGTGGTCGAGGACCCCGCGACGGGCGCGGCGGCCGCCGCCCTCGGCGCGTACCTGCGGGAGCGGGGCCTGGTCGGCGACGACGCGACGCTCACCCTGCACCAGGGCGACGACCTCGGGCGCCCGGGCGTCCTGGAGGTCACCCTCCGCCCGGGCGACCCCCGGGTCCGGGTGTCGGGGACGGCGGCGCGGATCGGGTGAGGCGGGTGGGGTGAGGCGGGCGGGTGAAGCGGGTGGGCTGACGTTGGGCGGCCGCCCGTGCGCCGACGGGCAGCGGCCGCCCGATGGCGCCGTACGCAGCCGGGCGCCCCGCCTCGGCAACCGCGTCCCGCCTCGGGGATCGCGCCCCACCGCGCGGCGAACGCCACGCGCCCGCGTGCCGCCCGGCCGGTGCCAAGGCCCCCTGCTCCGCCTACCTCCCCTACTCCGCCTACTCCGCGACGCCGTCGGCAACGACCATCCGCAGCCGCACCGCCGTGCGCCGGAGCTCCCGCGCCCGGGTGTACTCGGGCGAGGCGTACCACCGCCTGATCCGTTCCCGGTCCGGGAACTCGATGACGATCAGGCGGGCCGCCGGCCGCTCCCCCTCGACGGCCTCGGGCGCCCCGCCCTTCACGAGGTAACGGCCGCCGTGGGCGCGGATGGACGGCTCGGCGGCCCGGTGGTACCGGCCGGCGGCCTCGGCGTCGAGCACGTCGGCCTCGACGATGACGTATGCGGGCATGGGTCTCCTCCATCTGTTTCTCGGTCGTCGGTTCCATCTGGTCTCGGTCTCGGTTTCGGGGTCGGCCTCGGTCATCGGTTTGGGACTTCTCATCCGGTGGCCGCCCCGAATCCCCCCCCGGCCACCGGTCCTTGGCGGGCTCCGGTCAGAACCGGTCCAGGACGGCCGGCCCGCTCGCGTCCGTCCTCGCCCCCGCCCCCGCCCCGGTCCGTGTCCCGTCCACCGGCCGGAGCCGCCCCGTGCGGGCCAGAAAGGCGACGAACGCGGCCAGGACGATCCAGCCGGGCCACCCGGTGAGCCCCATGTGCAGCGGATCGAGCGCGGCGCCCGGGGCGGCGAACCGCTTGACCATGCCCACGCCCAGAGAGCTGACGAAGGCGTGGGCGACGACGGCGGGCACCACCGAGCCGGAACGCAGCCGCAGCCAGGTGAGGACCGGCAGCACCAGCGTGCAGCTGACCACCATCGCGGGCACGGACACGTACCAGGACCGGCCCGGGTACTGCCCGCCCATGAGCAGCATGGGCAGGTGCCACAGGGCGAAGGCGGCGCCGGTCAGCAGGTACGCCCGGAGCGGGCGCGTCCGGCCGTCACCCCGCAGGAGGCGGGGGAACAGGTAGCCCTGCCACCCCAGTTCCTCACCGAAGAACAGGGGCAGCGACAACACCATGCCCACCAGCCCGCCGGCCGCCCAGCCCGTCACGTCCCCCAACCCCACCTCGCCGACGGGGTACCGGCCGGCGAGGGCCCCGAGGGCCAGGGCCGCGGCGGTGAGCCCTGCGGGCACGGCGACGGCCGTCAGACACTCCCGCACCGCCCGTCCCCACGGCCTCGGCCACCGCAACGCCAGCGCCTCGCGCACCCGCCCGACCCCGCCCCCACCCCCGCGTACGTACCGCACGGCGACGACCGCGCCGAGCGCGGGTGCGAACATCGCGGCGCCGATGCACAGTTCCTCCAGCAGGCCCGTCCCCTCCCGGGCGTCGCCACGGCGGTAACCGGCGACCAGCAGCGGCAGCATGGCCAGCCACATGCCGGCGTACGCCACGCCGAGATAGAGCACCACGTCCCGTCGCCGGGCCGCCCACGGCGTCCGACCGGAAAGGGGCTCGGCCCCCGTCGATATCGTCATGCCGCCGACGCTACGAAGCGGCGCGCCCCCCGGTAATACGGTCAACTGCGCTTCTGAGGTGCAGTTTTCTGCACCTACCCGCCCCTTGTCGGCCGACCGCCCAGTTAGCATCCGGCCATGACGCTATTTCTGGCGCCACTTCTCATTTCCGCATGCTTCTTGATCGTGTGGTCCCTCTGCTACATCCCCTGGTGGCTCGCGCGCGAGACGGTGAAGGTCCATCGCCTGCGCACCCATGGCCCGCGGGTGACCGGCGAAGTGGTCTCCGTGTGGATCACCGCGGACGGCGACGGAGACCTTCAGCACTACCCCGTCGTGTCGTTCACCCTCAAGGATCCGCCGTATAGCGCCGTCGAGGCGAAGTCCGCGACCGGTTCGCCGCATCAGTGCCGTCTGTCTCCGCGAGACGAAGTGGAGGTCGTCTACGACCCGGAGGATCCGGAACACATCATCGTCGTCGAGCACGACTGGGTCGCGACCCCGTTCTGGTACGGGTTCGCCACGCTGGCCATCGGGGCGCTCTGCGCGAAGGGGCTCACCCCGTTCGCCAAAGCGGTGTACAGGTTCGGAGAGCTCGTGCTGTGGTGACCCGTTCCGCCCGCCTCACCTTTCCTACGCGGCTCCCCCGTCCTCCCGCCCCACCGTGACCACGATCTTGCCCACCTGCCCGTTGCCCTCCATGTGGCGGTGGGCGTCGGCGATGGCCTCCAGGGGGAAGGTGCGGTCGATCAGCGGGGCGAGGGCGCCGGAGCGGAGGCCCGACTCGATGAAGACGACCGCGCGGCGCTTGCGGTCCTCGTGGCCGAGGACGGCCGGCAGGGCGAAGCCGTAGACGGCGAGCGGCCAGTGCATGGGCAGCGGGGTGGGACGTCCGTCGAGCCAGCCGTAGACGACCAGGGTGCCGTCCCGGGCCACCGTCCGGGCCAGTCGGGGCAGTTCGGGGCCGCCCACCGCGTCGAAGACCACGCGGGCGCCCGCGCCGTCCGTCAGCTCGCCGAGGCGCGTGACGACGTCGTCCTCGTCCAGGCAGATCACCTGCGCGGCACCGGCCTTGAGGAGCTGCTCCCGCTTGGCGGCGGTGCGGGTGACGGCGATCGGGACGGCGCCGACGAGGTTCGCCACCTGGATCGCCGCGACGCCGACGCTGCTGGAGGCGGCGGTGATCAACGCCGTGTCGCCCGGGCCCAGCCGGCCGACCTCCACGAGGGCGCCGTACGCGGTGAGGTACGACAGCCAGGTCGCGGCCCCGGTGACCGCGTCCACCGACGGGTGCCGCGGGAACAGCGTGCTCGCCGGGACGTTGACGCGCTCCGCGTAGACGCCGTAGGGGGACATCCCACCCGTGGCGGTCACCAGCACGCTCACCGGGTCCCCGGCGGCGAACCCCTCGACCTCCGGGCCGACCGCCTCGACCACGCCCGCCGCTTCCGCACCGATCCGGGACGCGGGCAGGTCGGGCTGGTAGTAGTACGCCCCCGCCCGGAACAGGGCCTCGGCCCGGTTGAGGCCCACGGCCTCCACGCGGACGCGGACCTCCCCCGACCCCGGAGCGCCGAGCTCCACTTCCTCGATCCGCAGCACGTCCGGACCGCCCACCTCGTCGAACAGCACCGTTCTGGCCTTCATCGCCCCACCCTTCATCGCCCCGCCCATCGTCGCCCCACCCTTCGTGGCGCTCGCAGCGCTCCCGATCCAACACCGAACGTTTTCCGAACGGCGTTCAGTTTTCACTCGGTGCACTGTAATGCAGCGCTGTAAAGTGTCAAGCGTGATCCAACAGACCCAGGGCAGAAGGGCCCGGCTCCGCGCCCAGACCACGGCGGAGATCAAGGCGACGGCGCTCCGGCTCATGTCGGAGGGCGGCACGGACGCGATCTCGCTGCGCGCCATCGCCCGCGAGATGGACATGAGCGCCAGCGCCGTCTACAGCTACTTCGCCACCCGGGACGAGCTGATCACCACGCTGATCAACGACGTCTACTCGGAGCTCGTCGACCGGGTCGAGGCCGCCCGGGATGCCTGCCCCGCCGACGACCCGGCCGCCCGGCTCCAGGCCTGGTGGCGGGCGCTGCGCGACTGGGCGCTCGCCGAGCCGGACGGCTTCCGGCTCGTCTACGGCGATCCGGTGGCCGGGTACGTCACCCCCGTCGGCGGCCCGGCGCCCCGCCCCTCGAAGCGCGCCTGCCTGGGCCTCGTCGAACTCGTCGCCGCCGCCTGGCCCCAGGCCGCGCCCCGGCAGCCGCCCGTCGAGTTCTCGTGGTCCGACTTCACGCCCGAGCTGGCCGACGAGATCCGCCGGCACCTGCCGGACGTGTCACCCGGCGCGGTCGCGCTGGCCTTCCGCGTCTGGGGCCGGATGTACGGGCTGATCGGGCTGGAGATCTACGGCCACCTCCGCCCGAGCCTGCCCGACCCGGGGGCGCTCTACGAGGCGGAGCTGCGGGACTTGGTCGTCTCCCTCGGCCTCGTTCCGCCGGGGCAGGCGGACGGAGCGGCCGGGCACTGAGGGGGCGCCGGACGGTGGCGGAGGTGCCGGACGGCGGCGGAGGCGCCGGGCGTCGGCGGAGGCGCCGGGCGTCGGCGGATGTGCCGGGCGTCGGCGGAGGCGCCGGGCGTCGGCGGATGTGCCGGACGGCGGCAGGAGGTGCCAGGCGTCGGCGGAGGTGCCGGGCGTCGCCGGGGCCCTGAGGCACTGACGGCCGCGCCGTACCGGAACCCTCACCCGTCCCCCCGCTCCCGGCACAGTGCGACCACGACGGCCCCCGCCAACGTCAGCCCCCCGGCCGCGAGCGCCGCGCGGCTCATGCCGAGCGCGGCCTCGTGGGCCGCCCCGCCGCCGTGCGGGACGGCCGCCATGACGGCGGCGACCAGGGCGACGCCCACCGACGAACCGAGGTACCGGGACGCGTTGTTGGCGGCGGATCCCACGGCCACCCGGTCGGCCGGCACGCTGCGCACGGCCAGCCCGGCGAGCGCCGCGTTCACCACCCCGCTGCCGACGCCGGCGACGACGAGGCCGGGCAGGAACCGCCACCACGGCGCGTGTTCGCCGATCCCCGCGAGCGCGAGCTCGCCCGCGCCGCAGACGGCCAGCCCGGCCGCGACCTGGTGCCGGTCCGCCACCCGCCCCGCCAGCCGGCGGGCCTGCGGGGCGACGACGAACGACAGCCCCGACCAGACGCCCAGCAGGGCGGCGCTGCGCAGCGGCCCCATCCCGAACAGGCTCTGGGCGACCATCGGGACGTACGTCATGAGCCCCACCACGCCGGCGCCGATCACCAGGGCGCCGACCGCGGAGGCGGCGAAGGCGGGCCGCCGCAGCAGGCCGAGGTCCAACAGCGGTGCGGCGACCCGCCGTTCGACGACGACGAACGCCGCCAGCAGCGCCGCCGCGGCCACCAGGAGGACGACGACCCGCGGCCGCCCCCAGCCGCCGCGGCCCTCGACGAGCGCCCCGACGAGCAGGGCGACACCCAAGCCCAGGGTGAGCACGCCGGCGGCGTCGAAGCCGTGCCGCCGTTCGTTCCGCGACTCCTCCAGGGCGACCGCGCCCCACAGCGTGACCGCCGCCGAGAGGACGGCGAGGGCGACGTAACAGGCCCGCCAGTCCAGGCCCTTGACCAGCAAGGCGGCGAACACCGGCCCGACGGCGATGCCGCCGCCCACCATGGCGCCCCACAGGCCGGTGGCCCGCGCCCGTTCGGGGCCGGGCGGGAAGGCCCGGCCGACGAGGCCGAGGCCGGCGGCCAGCAGAGCGGCGCTGCCCGCGCCCTGCGCGAGCCGGCCGCACACGAAGACGACGGTGCCGGGCGCCGTCGCGCACACCACGCAGGCCAGGACGAGCAGCAGGCCCCCGGCCACGAACGTCCGCTTGCGGCCCCGGTCGTCGGCCAGGCCGCCCGCCGCCATCAGGCTGGCGGCGAGCCCGACGCCGATGCCACCGAGGATCCACGTCCGCCCGGAGGCGCCGGAGCCCAGGTCGGACGCGATGAGCCCGGCGGTGGGCACGGTCGCGGTGAAGTTCATGAGGACGAGCAGGGTCGCCGCGCACGCGACGGCCAGGGTCGTACGGGCGGCGGCCCGGTGTGCGGTGTATCCACCGGATTCACAGGGTCCGCCCGATTCGTCGGATGTGACGGGTGTGACGGTCACCGTCATGGCTACCCCCCAGGGTCGGCTTGGTTCACTGATTGAACCACATGGTTCGGTGAATGAACTGCTAACCTGAGGCGGTGGGATTGGGACGCGGATACACGGATCAGGACTGCTCACTGGCGCGCGCGCTGGAGGTGGTCGGCGAGCGCTGGACGCTCCTCGTCCTCCGCGACTGCTTCTACGGGGTGCGGCGGTTCGCCGACTTCCACGCCCACCTCGGCATCCCGCGGGCCGTCCTCACGGACCGGCTCAAGACGCTGACCTCGATGGGCCTCCTGGAGCGCCGCCCGCGCGCCACCGGCGTGGAGGTCGACTACCTCCTCACCGAGCGCGGCGTCGACCTCTGGCCGACGGTCTACGCCCTGGCGCAGTGGGGCGAACGGTGGCTCACTCCGGACGGCGCGCGCCGCCTCTTCAGCCACGCACCATGCGGCACGGACGTCACGCCTCTCGGCCTCTGCCCCACCTGCGACACCGTTCCACCCGCGGCCGACCTCGTCATCCGGCAGGGCCCGGGCGCCGATCCGACGCTCCGCGACGACCGGGTGAGCGAGGCGCTGCGCCGGAAGCCGCACCGGCTGCTCACGGACCTCTTCCCGGAGCACCCGGAGCACCCGGAGCCGGCGGCGGTGCGGGCCGGAGCGCACCGCACCGCGACGTAACCAGGGGACCCCTCACACCCCATCAGTCACTCAACCCTCTCAGCCACCGCCGAACCGGCGGACGTAACGCTTCTGCCAGGGCGTCTCGACGGCGCGCCGGTCGTAGTGCCGCCGCACGTAAGCCACCGCCTCCCCCGCCGGGACCCCGTCGAGCACCGCGAGGCAGGCCAGCGCCGTACCGGTCCTGCCGCGCCCGCCGCCGCAGGCCAGTTCGACCCGCTCGACCCCGGCCCGTTCCCAGGCGGCCCGCAACACCGTCCGGACCCGTTCCGGTTCGGCCGGCAGCCGGAAGTCCGGCCACCGCAACCACTCCGCCTCCCAGGCCACTTCGGGAGGCCGCTCGCCCAGCAGATACACGGCGAACTCCGGATCCGGACCGTCCGGCACCGGCCGTCGCAGCGCCCGTCCGCGCACCGTCCGTCCGGAGGGGAGCCGGAGGAGGCCGGGGGTGCCCTCGGGCCACGTGGGGTTCATGCGATCACCCTAGGCGGCAACGGGAGTTGGCAGCAGATCAGCGATCCGCGACCCGCACCCCGACAGGTGACCGGTCCACTCTCACGGACGACCGAAAGAGCTGAACTCCCCATCGAAAGAGTGCGTTTAATGTCGCTTGCGTCACGACGGGAGTGCACAGAGCCTGTGAGGTGCATCACTTTCACATGCTCGCAAAGCATGCGACCTGCACCTATGACTGCGCGTCACCCTCACCTCACGCCGATCGACATCGGACCGCCTGTCGAAATCGATCTTGAATAACGGGCAAGATGGACCCGTTGCATCAGCGCGGGGGTGACGTAGATCACAATCCTGCGGATCGGCTTGCGCTCTTGGTGACGCCAGTACTGCGGAAGGGCGAGAGCCCCATCCCTGAGCCCGCGAAGCCGTGGGGATGAGGCCCTCCACCACCCACCGCAGCGGGGCCTCGGTCCTCAGGGACCGGGGCCCTGTGCATGGTGCAGGCGGATCACATCCAGTCCCACACCGCCTTGAAGGCGGTGTAGAGCGGACCGATCCAGCGGACACGGCGGTAAAGCCGGTCCCACCTGCTGCCGCCGCGGTGACCCTCCGGACGTGTGGCCATCGGGCCACCCCCTTCCGGGGTCCAGCGTTCGTGGACCCCATGGAGTGCTCCACGAAGCCGTCGCTTCCCCGGAGGGGTGGTTGGTAACGCATCACCCTAGCGGTCGGAGTTGACGGTGGGACCCCACCACCGTCCAACCACGAGCGCCCGCCAGAGCACCCCACCAGGCACCGAGTGCCGGAACATCCACGTGTTCGATGGAACGGTCGCTCGAATCACCCTTCCGACCAGGGCGGTTACCGAGGGACACGGTGATGCGGAGTGCCAGTTCCCCTGACGCCCGTCACCTAAATCACATTCGCGGCCCGCCTCTTGCCCGGAAGGCACGAGGAAGCTTCGCGCGCAAGCCCAACGACCGCCGGGCCGACCGGAGTCGATCACCGCCAAGCCCGTTGTCAGTGCCGGGTGCCATGCTTTTCCCATGGAGAACGACGTGCGGAGGAACGAGGGGACGGACGGCACGGCAGCCCGCCGGCCCGCCCCCCTCGTCCGAACGCGCGCCCGGTCAACCAGCGTACGGAGAACGACCCGTGGACGATCTCGTGAACGACACTGTGAGCACCGCCCTCCCCGTCTTCCCCTACCATCCCGATCCCCTGGCCACGGGCTCCGTCGCCCCCGACCCGCACACCGTCTGCCCGTGCTGCGGCCGCGCCCGCGGCCACGTCTACGCGGGTCCGGTGTACACCGCGTCCGAGGAGGACCTGCACGGCCGGCTCTGCCCCTGGTGCATAGCGGACGGCAGCGCCGCCGAGCGGTACGACGCGCACTTCTGCGGGGTCGTGGCGGGCGACGTGCCCGAGGCCGTCCGGGCCGTCGTCGACCGGCGCACCCCCGGCTTCTCGGCCTGGCAGGAGTCGGTCTGGCTCTCCCACTGCGGGGATGCCGCCGTCTTCCTCGGCCCGGTCGGCAGCGCCGAGTTGGCCGCGTACCCCGAGGCGGTGGACGCCCTGCGCCGCGAGGCCGTGGCGTGGCAGTGGTCCGCCGACGAGATCGAGCGGTACCTCGGCTCGTTCGACCGCGAGGGCCGGCCGGCCGCCTACCTCTTCCGCTGCCGGGTGTGCGGGACGCACCTGGCCTATTCCGACTTCACGTAGGTGACCATGAACAGCTCGGACTCCCGCCGTCCCCGCGCTCCCGGCCGCGCTTCCGGAACCGCTTACGGCCGCGCTCCCGGCCGCTTCCGCGTCCTCGGCCGGCTCGCCGCGCGCCTCCGGGGCTCGCGCCGTCCCCTCCGACTGCGCGAGCCCCGAAAGCCACCCGAGTCGCTCGCGTTACCCGCGTCCCCCACATCTCTCGCATCACTCACATCTCTCGCGTCACTCACGTCACTCACGTCACTCACGTCACTCACGTCACTCACGTCACTCACGTCACTCACGGAGGATGATCCGCCCCAGCGGCGTGACGGCCAGCGCGAACCGGTCCGCGTGGACCAGCCGGCGGCTCACCGGCACCGCCGTGCCTCCGCCCGCCGGGGTGACCGTGCCCGTCGCCGTGCTGCTGTCCGTCGCGTAGACCTCGTGCTCCTCCACGACCAGCCGGTACTCGGAGAGCGGGATCAGCTGCGGCGCCGGGGGCACCAGGTCGCCGGACCAGACGAACGTGGACCCCTTGGGCACGCAGGTGAGTTCGAGGACCGTGCCGGTGCCGGCCCAGTCCAGGTCGCCGCTGCCCACGGCCCGCCGTTCGACGGTGGCGAGCACCCGGCGGCTGGCGGCCATCGCGGCCTGCCCGGTCCCGACCCGCTTGCCCAGCGCGTTCAGCGCGACCGGGCCGCTCAGCTCCAGCCTGATGGCGCCGGCGGCCGTCATGGTCGCGGCGATCGTCCGGTCGGGCAGCAGCTGGAGGAAGTCCGCGGTCACCACCTTGGACAGGTGCAGCGGGTCGACGGAGTAGGGCTGGTAGCGGGCCAGGGCCAGGCGCAGGTACGGGAAGTAGGCCGTGGCGCCGGCGGCCGCCCCGAGGTCGACGTCGATGTCGCAGGTCCACAGCCGCAGCCCGTGGTCGTAGCCGGGGGCGAACGCGGCCACCGAGGCGGTCGCGGCCGCGCCGCCCACCGGCTCGGCGAGCACGCGCCCGTCGGCGGTGAGGACGGCGCCCGGGAAGTTCGCCGGGGTGAGCCGGGGCAGGGCCGTCGGGTCGGCCCAGACCGGGTCGGTGCCACAGCGGGTGACGAGCTCGTCGGGCAGCGGGGTGCCGGCCCCCGGGCCGCCGGCGACGGGGTCGAGGACGACGGCGAGCAGCTCGTCGTCGCCCGACGAGAACCACGGCCGGCGCAGGTGCGCGCGGAAGCCGGCGTGCCGGCGGGTGCGGGTCACCCGGTGCCGCTCGTGGTCGACGGTCTGCTGCCAGCGGACGGTCGGCACCAGGTGGCTGACGTCCGGCGGTTCGGGCCGGCGGGAGCTGGGGACGTGCCAGCCGTGGCCGTCGGGCCCCGCGCTCGCCGGGCCGGTCCGGGTGATCAGCGCGGGCTGGTCGGTGATGGCCGGGTGGAAGTACTCGCGGAACCGGGTGGTCGCGGTCGGGGTGTAGGTCACCGCGCGGTGCAGGGTGTCGCGGAACTCGTGGCGGAGCCCGGAGAGGGAGCGGTCGTTCTCGTAGGGTTCGAGGGTGAAGTGACCGACGCGCTCGTGCCGTTCGGCGCGCTGTGGGGCGTCCTGGGCGACGTCGTCGTTCCATTCGTGCCAGGTCGCGTCGATGTCGACGCGGCCGGTGCTGCGCGCGTGGCTGCGGAGGCGCCCGGAGAAGCGGGTGGAGGTCTGTTCCGCCTCGCGGGGGAAGGTGAGCGGCCCGAGTTCCGGTTCGGCGAGCGGCTTCTCGACGGCGTGGATGAGGGTGAGTTCGACCCAGGGGGTGAGCATCCAGTTCTCGCCGTTCGCCGCGGCGGTGGTCAGCTCGTCCTTCTTCTCTTGCGGCAGCCCGGTCGTCGGGTCGGGGTCGTTCCACAGCTTCGAGGCGGTCAGCAGCTGCCAGGCGTTGAAGAGGGTGAGGTCGGCGGGGTCGAGGCGGCAGCTCATCCGGACGGTGGCGACGGTGGCCTTGGGCAGCCGCACGGTCAGCTCGCGCTCCAGCAGGCCGCTCCAGACGGGCGGCCCGTCCCCTTCGACGATCTTCAGCCGCAGCGGCCTTGCCTGCGGCCAGGGCCCGGGGAAGTCGTAGGTGGCGTTGGGCGGCGCCCCCGGCAGGCCGCGCAGGGACACGCCCCGGGCCGGGACGTCCGGCAGATAGGGCAGCAGGAGCTGCGCCCCCCGGTGGACGACGTACTCGCCGGGCCGCAGGCCCTGCCCGCGGGGGACGGGGAGTTCGGTCGGCGGTACGGGGTCGTGGACGTCGTGCTTCGCGACCTTGATCTCGCCGAGGAGTTTGAGGTCGGTGGTGACGTCGGGGTTCTCGGGGAGGCTGACGACGGTGTCCAGATAGCTGCCGGCCTCGCGGGACGCGGCGGCGAAGTAGCGGCGGCGGACCACATCCGCCTTGGCGGGGCCGAACACGGCGTCGTACACGCCGTGTTGCTCGGCCGTCTGGAGCGGCGTCTTGGGCGGGCTGACGTGCCGCTCGTCCCAGCCCCGGTAGCGCCGGTCGAGCCCGTCGACGGGCGACTGCGCCCGGTGGTCCGGGACCTGCCCGTTGCGCAGCGCGGCCCAGACGTCGGGCGGCACCGGCGTCCCGTCGTCGTGCACCGTGCTGCGGATGACCAGCCGCGGCTCCGACTCGCCCTCCAGGAAGGGCCACCGGGGCACCAGCGCGGGCGGCGGCACGGGCTCCCAGCGCCGGTAGGTGACGGGCACGGTGGCGGTGCCGTCGGGGGTGTCGGCGCCGGGGCCGAGGCCGTTGCCGGCGAGGTCGCAGAGGCGGGCGCGCAGCCGGTACGTCCGCCCGAAGCGCAGCGCGGGCAGCGAGCCCTTGACCGGGCGGAAGGTGGTGTCCAGCGGGAAGACGGGCGACACCTCGGGCGCGGGCACCCGGGGCCGGTCGTCCGGCCCGAGGGTCCGGCCGGGCGGCGGGGCGGCCAGGGACCAGCCGTGCCAGCCCGCGACGGCCTGGTGGACGTAGAGCTGGTTGTCGTCCCGCTTGTCGTGGGTGACGGCGCTCGCCTTGACGTGCCCCTCGTCGGGGGCGACGACGAGGGGCACGACGGGCTGCCCCGGGCGGCGGATCGCGTAGCCGCCGGTCCGTGCGCACAGCGGACGCCAGGTGGTGGCGGGGGCGTCGGTCCCGCTGTCCGCCGGGGCCGGGGCGTCGGTCCCGCCGTCTCCCGGGTTCGACGTCTCGCTGCCGCCGTCCCCCGGCGCCTCGCTGCCGCCGTCCCCCGACGCCTCGGTCCCGCCGTCCGCCGACGCTTCGGTCCCGCCTTCCGCCGGTGCCACCGTCTCCACCAGCCCCACGTCGACGCGGTAGCCGCGGACGAGGTCGGCGGCGTCGAGGACGGCGACGGCGGGCGTCTGGCCGGTCGGGGCGACACCGGCCGTGTGCCGGGCGTCGGCCTCCATCCGGTCGGCGAGCTCCACGTCCCGGCTCTCCCGGAAGACGGTGAGGCCGGCGCTGTGCAGGGCGGGCGTCGCCGTGCTGTCGGGGGCGACGGACAGCTTGGGGTCGCTCCTGGCGGCCAGCGTCTGCTCCACGATCCGGGAGAACTCCACGAACTTCATCGCGGCGCCGTCCACGTCCAGGTCGGTGACCAGGATCCCGTCCCCGCCCAGCCGCAGCATCCCTCTGCCGTACGGGCCGTCGTCCGCGGCGTACGGCTCGAAGCGGCTCCCGGCGACGTAGCGCAGGGCCGTCCACGGCCGCAGGTGCTCGTCCTCGTTGAGCTGCCCCTGAGCCGCGGTGAAGAGCACCCGCGCCTGCCAGCGGTCGGCGAGCGCGGGCGGCGGGGCGACCAGCAGGTCGACGGCGAGGCCGAAGCGGCGCAGCAGTTCGGGGTAGTCGGCGAGCAGGGCGCAGGCGTTGTGGAAGTCGACGTCGGGTGCCGTGGGCGGGGGTGGCGCGGGCACCTGGGGACGGTCGTAGAAGCGGTACGCCTCGGCGAGGTTGTGGGCGGCGGCGTTGCCGCGGTAGGCCTCGCTGTTCCGGTCCATGTACCGGGGGCGGAACGGGTTGTCGGCGATGGCCGAGGGGCCGCCCGTGCCGTGTTCGATCAGCTCGTCGAGGCCGGGATAGGCGGCGGCGACGCCGCGCGCCAGGTCCAGCAGCGGCCGCGGGAGCGGGGCGCGGAGGTCGTCGGCGGTGGGGTGGTCCCAGGTGCCGGGCGGCGTGGCGGCGGCGCCCTCGCCGCTCTCCGGGAACGCCTTGCGGTAGGCGGTGGCCGTGGCGACGGTCTCGTAGAGGGTGCCGATCCGGTCGTGGACGGCGCGGCCGGGATAGGAGCGCAGGATGGGCGGCACGGCCGCGGCGGCGGCGAAGGCGCCGGCCGGCGGGCGGACGGGGGAGGAGGTCGGGAAGAGGGCCTTCCACAGGTCGCTGTCGGCGGGCGGGTAGCGGTCCGTCCGCGGGGCGGTGGGCACGGCGGTCCCGGACCCGGTGGTGCCGGGCGCGCGGAACTCGACCTGCAGGGCGGTCGCGTACCGGCGGAGGGTGTCGGGCCAGTCATGGAAGGCGGGGAAGGCGTCGAGCGTGGTCCCCCCGGTGAGGCGGGGGCTGACCAGGACGGTGAGGCGGAGCCGGCCGTCGGCGGCGGTTCCGTCGGGCAGTACGGTCCACCGGATCGTCTCGGGCATGGCGTCAGCTCACTTCCGCGAAGGCGGTGCAGTACTCGTCCACCGGGTTGCGGGGCAGTCCGGTGACCGGGTCGGGGTAGGGCGCCATCATCTGGGCGAAGGAGGGAGGTCGGACGGCCTCGTCGGCTGCGCCTGTCACCCCTGCCACGTCGGTCACACCGGCCGCGCCGAGCGGGGCCGCAGAGCGCCCGGCGCCCAGGAACCGCTTCTCGCACTCGATGGTGACCGACTGGGACCAGAACCCGATGTGGATGCTGATCGAGATCCGGGCGCGGCCGTAGACGGTTCCGCTGTTGCTCTCGTAGGTGAGTTCCAGGCAGATCTCGATGGAGGCGGAGACGATGCCGAGGACGTCGACCTCGCCGCGGGCGCGGAAGTAGCCGGTGATCCGGCATTCGGAGGTGGCGAGTTCGAGCCGGAAGTAGATGCCCGCCATCACGGACAGGCTGCCGCTGGCCACGCCGAGGTTCATGGAGACGGCGGCCCCGAACTCCAGGGCCGCTTCCAGGACGGCGACCTGCTTGGGGGTGATGACGATGCCGAAGAAGCCACCGCCGCCGAGGAGGGAGACGGTGAGCCGGAAGGGGGCCTGCCGGCTGCAGAAGGAGAAGCCGATCTCCAGCGGCCGGCCGATGAACGGGAGGTCCAGGTAGGCGTCCAGCCGGATGTTCTCCAGGCTGAAGACGCCGATCGCGAGGTTGGGGAGGGGGATGCCGTAGCGGGCGGTGATGCCGGACGAGGTGACCTGGATGCCGGGCGGGTCGCTGAAGCCGTCGACGGGGATGAGCTGCCGCAGGGTCTCGACGAAGGACAGCGGGCCGATGAACTCGACCTTCCGGAAGCCGACGTCGATGTCCGGTTTCTCGCCGGCGCGCATGCGGAAGCGGACGCGGTCGAAGGTCAGCCGCAGGGCCTGGAAGGAGGGGATGAGGACGAGGTCGAACTTCTCCAGCGAGCAGGTGACGTCGGCTCCGGAGGAGACGTCCGGGCGCAGCGAGCCGCGGAGGTCGACGACGAGCGAGAGCCGTCCGACGGTCCGGGTGCCCTCCTTGTGCGGGACGAAGATCGGGTCGCCGGTGGAGGGCCATGCCTGGATCTGCGGGTTCCACTCGATGCGGGTGCTGACCGTCTCGGGGAGCTTGAGACCGCGGCCGGCCTGTTCGAGCGCGTCGCGGAGGGAGGGGATCCCTCCGGCGGCGGTGGTCCAGGTGTCGGCCTGTTCCCGGACCCGGGTGAGGAGGGTGCGGAGGCCGGGGTCGGCGGTGGCGGGGAGGGAGGTGAGGAGGCTGGTGAGGGCGGTGGAGAAGGCGGTGAAGGTGTCGTCGATCTGCCGGAGGGTGACGGGCGGGTCGGCGGCTTCCTGTGACGCGACGGCGGGCGGGTCGGCGGGCGGGTCGACGACGGCCGGATCGGCGGCTTCCTGTGACGCGACGGCGGGCGGGTCGGCGGGCGGGTCGACGACGGCCGGATCGGCGGCTTCCTGTGACGCGACGGCGGGCGGGTCGGCGGGCGGGTCGACGACGGCCGGATCGGCGGCTTCCTGTGACGCGACGGCGGGCGAATCCCCGGCGGGCGGCACGGCGGTGGGGAGCGCGGTGGTGGGGAGCGAGGGGTGGGCGAGTTGCTGGGCGAGGTAGGTGGCGACGAGTACGGCGAGCCGCTTGGCCGTGTCGGCCACCTGCCGTGCGGCGGGCGGCAGGTCGGGGGCGGCGTTGCCGGCCAGGTCGCGGACGCGGCGCAGGTCGGTGAGGAACCCGGTCACCGAACTGATCGTCTGGGTGACGAAGTTGGGGACGTGCAGGGCGGGCAGCGCGTCGCTGGGCAGGAGGTGCCGTACGACGTCGGCGAGGGAGAGGACGCCGAGGAAGTTGACGCCGAGGGAGCCGAAGAAGTCGGCGGGGTCGAAGTCGCCGCCGGCGATGCGGTCCAGGGCGGTGGCGACGGGCCCGGTGCCGGCGACCGGGCCGGTGGCGCGGGACAGGCCCGCCACGTCGAAGCTGGGCGCGACGAGCGCGCCGGAGCGGTCGCGGTGGCTGTCGAAGTCCATGGCGAGCTTGGCGGCCCCGGTGGGCAGCAGACTGAGGAAGACCTCGCCCGGGTTGCCCTTCCTGGCCCCCTGGGTCGCCGCCGCGAAGCCGGACAGGGCGTACCGCCGCGCGTAGGTCACGGGGACGGCGGCGGCGCTCCCGGTCAGCGCGCCGACGGCGGGGACGGCGGCGTTGGCCCAGCTCAGCTGCGGGATGAAGTGCGCCTCGGCGGGCGCCGGGTGGGCCGGGTCCGGGACGGCCAGGGCGGGCGGCGCGGCGGCGCCCCAGACGAGGTGGGCCACGTCGACGCTGGTGTCGTCCGGTTTGACGGGCGGCGCCAGCGCCACGGACTGGCCGAGCAGGGCGGCGCTGGTGAAGGGGTATTCGTCGATGACGGCGGTGGCGGCGAGGCCGCCGTCGGGCGGGGAGCCTCCGTCGGGCGGGGGCGCCGGGGGCCGGGACCGGCGGTTGTAGTCGGCGAGCGCCTCGGCGAGCAGCGGCCCCCGGCTGAAGCGGTCGGGCAGGAACATCAGCGGGGTGCGGAACTCGACGATCCGCCCCTGGTGGTCCACCGCCGTGACCTTGAAGAGGAACGGGGCCTCGGTGGCCGTCGCCGGGAAGAACCAGGTGGTGGGCGGCTCGGGGACGAGGTTCGGGGTGACGAGGGTGTCCAGCCGGACGCTGGTGAACGGGAAGAGGAGGTTGGTGAGGTCGGCGGTCGGGTCGCCGTCCCTGGCGGGCAGCGGCCGCCCCGGATCGTAGGTGCGCAGCGGCTGCCGGACGACCACGTAGAAGCGCTGGAAGAGGAAGGCGGCCCGCGGGTCCTTGAACTTCCGTTCGGTGACTTTGACGAGGGTCGCCCGGTGCCCGAAGGGGCACAGGTACCCCTCGTACATCACCCGTACGTAATGGTCCCGGCCCAGGGTGGTGTGCTGCCGCCAGTCCGACAGGTCGATCCCCGCGGGCCGCTCGGGCCACTGCCCGATGCTCTCCAGCCAGCCGCCGAGCGCCGAGAGCATCAGCGTCCGGGCTCTCACCGGCAGCGGCGTGAACGGCTTTCCCTCGGGTGTCGACAGCCCGTCGTGCGAGGTGAGTTCGACGATCTCGGTGCGGTCCTGAGGGGTCAGCGGCAGTCGCGTCACCTCGGGGGCGGGCGTGCCCGGATCGCGGTCGCGGTTCCACACGGCGCGGACCGTGCCGCCGTTCAGCCGGGTGTGCCACAGCTCCACCCGCTCGTCCGGCCCCGGCTCGTCCACCGCGTCCCGGTGGATCCAGCGGGCCTGCTGCGGAGGCGACAGCAGGAGCCGGTACGGCATTTCGATGCCGGTGCGGGGGCGGGCGGGGTCGGCGAGGGGGTTCTCGGGGACGCGTGGGGCGGGGGCGGGAGCGGGAGCGGGAGCGGGAGCGGCGAGAGAGTCCTCGCAGGCGGTGGCCGCGAAGGTGGCGTCCACGCCGTACCGGGCGCTGAGTTGAGCGGTGGTGCGCAGCAGCCGTACGAGGGCGAGGGCCCGGTCCGTGGCATCATCGTCGGCCTTGGCTCCCCCGCCGTCCGCGCCCCTCGTTCCCCCGTCGGCCGTTCTCCCGTCGACCGTCCCCCCGTCGACCTGCGAAACAGCCTGCGGGACGGCCTGCGGGACGGCCTGCGGGACGGCCATCACCGCCGCGGCGGCCTCCCGGGCGGCGTCGACGACGCGCAGCGGCAGGGTGCGCATGGCCGCCAGCAGCCCCGCCTCCGAGTACCCGACCACGTCCCCCGCCCCGACCTCGAAGACGAGGACGCTCCGGCCGCTGACGAGCGACCCGACCGGCACGTCCCGGGGATCCGGATCGGGTCCCTCCTCCAGCAGCGCCTGCTCCGCGACGTGCTGCGGCCCGAGGGTGACGACGAGCAGCGCGTCCTGCTGCGGATCCGCGCGGACGAGCCGACGCGGCCCCGGCCGGTCGTCGAACTTCAGCCCGACGAACGCGAAACCGAGGTCCAGGAGATCCGTGCCGCGCAGTACCCGAACCGGTGCCGGAGTGCTCATGCCGTCCCCTCTCGCGCTGCCCAACCCCCTGCTTACTCCGGTAGGAGCAACAGGTGTATGACCCGAACGGGTGATGGCGGAAGGTGATGCTCCGAACAGGTGATACCCGGGCAGGGCCCTTCCCTTCCGCGCGGAGGGGACGAACCATCCCCTTGAGGGGCGGAACGGGCGGCGCGCACGCGGTGCCGCCGGCCGTCGGAGGCCGGCAGTGGTCCACCCGCGGTCCGCCCGCGAAGGGGGTTCACCGTGTCCACATCCTCACGGCGCCGGGCGACGAGACCGTCTTGGGTCCTCGCGGCGGCCCTGGCCCTGATCACCGGCCCGACCGTCGGCCTGGCCACCGCCGCGCCGGCGGCCTCGGGCGAGTTCATCTACCAGAGCCGCGCCACGGGCTTCACCCGCACGTTCGTGGATCCGACGAACAACGTCTGCCTCTTCTTCGAGTTCGGCGCCAACAAGGTCGTCAACAGCACGAACAGGACGGCCCGGGTGTACCTCAGCACCGTCTGCGGGGAAGGCGGTTTCACGGACGTGCCGAAGGGCGGTTCGAAGACGGCCTTCCTCGACGACTTCCACAGCGTGAAGTTCCTGTGACCGCCCGGCCGGGGGGCCGCGTCAGCCGCCGTGCTCGGTGTCGTGCTCGGTGTCGTGCGCGGTGAGGACGTAGCCCTCCGGCCCCTCGAAGGAGAACACCGGCCCGAAGGGGCCGTCGGCGAGCGGGGCGAGGATCCTGATCCCGGCGGCGGCGAGCCGGTCGTGGAGCACGCGGGCGTCCGACGTCTTGAACCAGAGCACCGTCCCGAGCCCGGGCCGGGCGACGTCGGCGAGGTCGACGCCCGGGAGGAGCGCGCGGACGGCGAACGGGACCGGCCGGGTGTCGAACACGACCGCGTGCGGCATCGCGGAGGCACTGGAGCTCACCAGCCCGTCCGGCGTTTGAGGACGAGCGGCGGAGCCACGACACGGGGGTCTGGGGGCGCAGCCCCCAGGAATCGGCGAAGTGGGGGTGCCCCCTCTGGGGGAGGGACCGGGGCGCGGCCCGCCGCAGGCGCCCCCCTAAGCCCGACCTAAAGCCCGACCTAAAGCTCGGTCACCACCACATCAAGCGCCCAAGCCCGCCCCGCCTTCTCCGGCGCGCCCCCCTCGACCACGTACCCAAGATCCCGCAAGACCCCGACCAGCTCCGCGGGCCGGACCGGAGCAGCGCCGGAAACGAGGAGATCCCGAACCATCCGCCCCTTGGTCGCCTTGTTGAAGTGACTGACCACGGACCGCTTCTCCACCCCGCCCACGACCCGCGACTGCAGCACCCGCACCGTGACGGTCCGCTCCGCGACCTCCCCCTTCGGCTTCCAGGCCGCCGCGTAGGCCGCCGACCGCAGGTCGAGCACCAGCCCGTCCCCCACCGCGGCCGGCAGCGCCTCCGCCATCGGCCCGCGCCAGAACGCACCGAGCGCGCCGAGCCCCGGCAGCTTGACGCCCATCGAGCACCGGTAGGAGGGGATGGCGTCGCCGACGCCGACCGCGCCCCACAGCCCGGAGAAGACCAGCAGCGACCGCTCGGCGGCGCGCCGGGCCACGGCCGGCAGCGAGCCCAGGCCGAGCGCGTCGTAGAGGACGCCGGTATAGATCTCCCCCGCGGGCCGGGTCCCGGCCGTCCGCAGCCCGGCGTTCTTGGCGATCTCGCCACGCAGTCCGGGGCTCAGTCCCAGCACGCCGGCCGCCTTCTCCTCGTCGCCCGAGCACAGCTCCACGAGCTCGGCGAGCACGGCGTCCCGCGCGGCGGCGAGGTCCGGGAGGGAGAGGCCGCCGGTGTCGACCGGGGCCCCGGTCCCGCCGGTGGCCTTCCCCTCGGACGGCGGCAACAGCACGAGCACGGCGCGTTCTCCTTGTATCTGCGATTTGTATCTGCGATCTGGGGTTCCCGGCGAGCCTAACGCCGTACGCCACACTCACCGCGCCGCCCGCCCGCCCCGCCCATACGCTCGGATCATGCCCCGCCGGACGATGCGGGTGACGGACGAGGACCGCGCCCCGCTGCAGAGAGCCCTGCGCGAACTGCGCGAGCGGACGCACGCCCCCGCCGGCTTCCCCGCGGACGTCCGGGCGGAGGCGGACCGTGCCGCGCGGCGGCGTCCCCGCGTCCCGCCGTACGACGCGACGGCGCTCCCCCTGTTCACGATCGATCCGCCCGGGTCCATGGACCTTGACCAGGCCCTCCACCTCGCCCGCCGCGCGAAGGGCGGCTACCGCCTGCACTACGCCATCGCCGACGTCGCGTCCTTCGTCACCCCCGGCGGCCCCCTGGACGCGGAGACCCACCGGCGCGCGGTGACCGTCTACTACCCGGACACCCGCGTCCCCCTCCACCCCGCCGTCCTCTCCGAGGACGCGGCGAGCCTGCTGCCGGACCGCGACCGGCCGGCGCTGCTGTGGGAGTTCGACCTCGACGCGGACGGCGCCGTGGTCCGTACGGACCTGCGCCGGGCCCTCGTCCGCAGCCGCGCCCGGCTGGACTACGCGGGCGCCCAGCGGGCCCTGGACACGGGCACGGCCGACGAGCCGCTGGCGCTGCTCCGGGAGACGGGCCTGCTCCGGCAGGAGCGGGAACGGGAGCGTGGCGGCGTCTCGCTGGACGTCCCCGAGCAGGAGATCGTCCGGCAGGACGGCCGCTACGTGCTGGAGTACCGGACGCCGCCGCCCGTGGAGGGCTGGAACGCGCAGCTCTCCCTGCTGACCGGCATGGCCGCCGCCGACCTGATGCTGGCGGCTGGCACCGGCGTCCTCCGCACCCTGCCGGCGGCCCCCGAGTCCGCGGTCGCCGCCCTGCGCCGGACGGCCCGCGCACTGGGCGTGAACTGGCCGGACGACATGCCGTACGCCGTCGTCCTGCGGGCCCTGGACCCGGCGCACCCGCAGCACGCCGCGTTCCTCCAGGAGTGCACGGCCCTGCTGCGCGGCGCCGGCTACGCGGCCTTCGACCGCGAGCGCCCCGCCGAGCGACCACCGCCCGCGCACCCCGCCCACGCCGCGGTGGCCGCCCCCTACGCCCACTGCACGGCCCCACTCCGCCGCCTGGTCGACCGCTACACCCTCGAATGCTGCCTCTCCGCGGTGTCCGGCACCCCCGTCCCCGAGTGGGTGCGCACCGCCCTCGACGCCCTCCCCGCCGAGATGGCCGCCGGCGCCCGCCGGGCTGCCGAGGCGGAGCGGGAGTGCGTCGACCTGGTGGAGGCGGCGCTGCTCCGCGACCGGATCGGCGAGGTCTTCGACGCGTACGTGGTCGACGTGATCGAGACCCGCCCGACAGCCGGCACCGTCCACCTCTACGAGCCGGCGGTGGTAGGCCACGTCGAAGGCGACCCGGACGGCCCGCCCCTCCGCCTCGGCCACCGGACCCGTGTCCGCCTGATCGAGGCGAACCCGGGCCGCGACAAGGTCTGGTTCGCCCCCGCGTGACGCCCCGGCGTCCCCTCCTCCCCCGACCGCCCGGTACCATGGTCGACACGGCGGACGAGCCGGCCGGGCGGCCGCGTGGGATCTTCGGATCCCCCGAGGAACGTCCGGGCTCCACACGGCAGGGTGGTGGGTAACGCCCACCCGGGGTGACCCGCGGGACAGTGCCACAGAAAACAGACCGCCGGGGATCTTCGGATTCCCGGTAAGGGTGAAACGGTGGTGTAAGAGACCACCAGCGCCTGGGGTGACCCAGGCGGCTAGGTAAACCCCACCCGGAGCAAGGTCAAGAGGGGCCGCCTTCACCGGCGGCCCTGCGCGGACGATCGAGGGCTGCCCGCCCGAGTCCGCGGGTAGACCGCACGAGCCTGCCGGCAACGGCAGGCCTAGATGGATGGCCGCCTCGCCAGGGCCCGCAAGGACCCTGGGCGACAGAACCCGGCGTATGAGCCGACTCGTCCGCCCCTCAGCCATCACGAGCCCCGCCGGCCCCGGAATCCCCGGGCCGGCGGGGCTTGCGCACTGTCCGGCTGCACGATTACCGGACCGCTCGCGCGGATATATCCGAAGCCTGCCCGTTTCCCGAGACGAAGGGCTCGTCCATGCTCCTGGACGGCGACGAGTGGAGCGCCAAGTTCCGCGACTTCCGAAGCGAGGCCTGGCGGTTGGAGACCTTGCCGGTCTACCGAGTGCGGCAGGAGGAGGAAGAGATCCGGCGGTTCCTCGCCGGTGAACGCATCGACCCTCACGCCTACTCGAACGAGTACACCGACGACCTGAAGCGGGTGCGTCGCGAGGGCAAGGCGAAGGGCCGCGTGCACATCGTGACGCGTCCGCTCTCGGAGTACCTCCAGTACGAGTTCACGTACTACGAGCCCCACGTGTGGGCCGGTGAGCACATCCGCATCATGGATGTGACCGACAGGGAGAACCGGCTGGCCGGAGTCCAGGACTTCTGGATGTTCGACCGCTCGGAAGTGGTCCTGATGCACTACGCCCCCGACGGCACCCAGCTCGGCCGGGAGCTGCACGAGGGCGACCCGGAGCCGTTCAGGGAGTACCAGCGGATCGCGCTGGCGGAGTCGGTGCCCTTCGAGGAGTACCTGAAGGGACGCGCGGCCTTTCCTGTTCCGGAAAGCCCGTCCCCTTGACCTCGGTCCGACGCGGTCGGAAGCATCGACACGACGCTGCCGGCACCGAGAGGGAGTCATGGCCACACCACTGCGGAAACTGTCCGGAGACCCTGACTGCAAGAATGGAACGTGCCCGACGTTGTGGGGCACGGAGGCCGGTGACAGCTACGTCGTCCAGGGATACGTCGAGACCGACCCGGCGCGGCTGGCGCAGCTCGACCTGCCCGAGGGGGAGACGGCCGTCGTCGTGCCGGCCGCCGTGCTGGAGGAGTACTTCCGTGCTCACCGGTGAGGAGTTCGGCCGTCTCTTCGAGACCTTCGAGCGGACGGCGTTCCGGCTGGAGACGCTGGACGAGTACGACGTCGAGGAGGAGCGCGAGGAGATCGCGCGGTTCCTCGCGGGTGAGGACATGGGGCCGGACTGGGCGGACAACCCGTGGGTCCGGTCGATGACCGACAAGGGCAAGCACGTGTCCCGCGTCCACGTGCTCCGGTCACCACTGACCGACTACCTGCGCTACGAGCTGTCCGCGTACCCCGGCAACATCAAGGCCGGGGAAGTGATCGGCATCGTCGACCTGTCGGAACAGACCGTCACCGACCTTCCCGACCACGACTTCTGGCTCTTCGACGACCGGGACGTGTACCGCATGCACTACACCGAGACCGGTGTGTTCATCGGCGCCGAGCCGCTGCCCGCGGACCTGCTCCCGGAGTACCGGGGCTACCGCGACCGGGCCATGGCCGCTGCCGTGCCGTTCACCGCCTACTGGGACCGCCACCACTGACCACAGACTCCCTTGGAACAGCCCTGCGGGTACTACGAGATACATCCACAAAACGATGACGCGGTGTCTCTACGGAGAGCTGAAAAAGGGGCGCGACTCAGACCGTGCGCCCCTACTTCACGCCCTCTTGACCGGGGCAGCGCCGAAGCCTGATGGTCATCCAATCGAGCGGAAGCCGGTGGACACAGGAGATCGCCATGCCACTTGATTTCATGGGGATGGACCCTGATACGAAGGAGGAAGGGTCCGCTACGGTCTGGGTGCACCACGAGCAGAAAAAGATCATCATCCAAGGCGTGACCGCTGACGAGGGCCTCACAGACGAGATCGGGAGCATCGAGTGGGTCCCCGGACACGTGGTGGGGGTACCGGCGCACGAGTCGGTGATCTCCCTGCCTCTACGGATGGTGCCGATCTTGAGGAAGGCGTGCGATGCCGCAGAACGTGCCGGACTTTCCGACGCTGCTCCGGAGCGCGCGGAGGACCGCTGTCCATCTGGAGATGCGTGACAGCTACAGCGTCGCGGGCGAAGCAGCGGAGTTCGAGCAGTGGAAGCGCACCGGTCAGGTGGACCTTGACCCGGACTCCGAAGGCTGGTCCCGCTGGGTGTCGATGGTCCGTGAGGCCACCGGCAGGGGCGTGGTCATGCGGCGCGCACGCATCGTCTCCGAGCCGGTGAGCGAGTACATCAAGTATGAGCACGCCACCACCGCCGTCAACGTCGCCGTAGGTGAGCAGGTCCGTTGGCTGCCCCGTCGAAGAGCTCTGGGTATCGCGGTTCCGGCCGCCGACTTCTGGCTGTTCGACGGTCGCCTCGTTCGGTTCAATCTCTTTGCGGGTGATGGCGGCTGGGCTGATCCCCAGTTCGAAGTAACCGAGGACCCGGCCGTGGCCCAACTGTGCTCCTCAGCATTCGACGCGGTGTGGGAACGGGCCATTCCGCACGAGGAGTACAAGGTCTGACCCACACACCGTCACAGAACCGCCGGCCATGTCCACCTCGCCTTCTTCCAGCGCTCAAGCTGCCCGCCAAGCCCTCGCCGAACGGCTGGTGGAGATCCGTAAGGACGCCGGCATCACCGGCCAGGAACTGTCCCGGCGGTGCGGCTGGCACGCGGCCAAGACGAGCCGTATCCAGAGCGGCAAGGCAGCGCCCACCGACGCGGACATCCGCGCGTGGTGCGCTGCCTGCGGAGTGGCGGACCAAGCGGCCGACCTGGTCGCCACGGCCCGGGCGGCCGACTCCATGTACGTCGAATGGCGCCGACGCCACCGCACCGGGCTCCGGCAGGCTCAAGAGCGGCTGATCGGCGGTTACGAGAAGACCTCGCTGTTCCGGATCTACGTCTCCAACGTCATCCCGGGGTTCTTCCAGACCCCCGAGTACGCTACGGCCCTCATGCGGTCCATGACCGACTTCCACGAGACGCCGGACGACGTCGCCGAAGCCGTACCGGCCCGATTGGCCCGGAGCCGCCTCCTCTACGAGGGCGGGCATCGGTTCGCGGTGCTGATCGAGGAGTGGGTGCTCCGGAGCCGGATCGGCGACGCCGGGACGATGGCCGGGCAGCTTCGGCACCTGCTGTCCTTGATGCCGCTGGCGTCAGTCTCACTGGGGGTGATCCCCTTCGCAAGGCAGCGCAAAGTGTGGCCGCTGGAAGCGTTCTACCTGTTCGACGACCGACGAGTCGCCGTCGAGAACCTGACAGCCAAGGTCAATGTGGTGCAGCCCCGCGAGATCGCCGAATACGCCAAAGCCTTCCGCCAACTCTCCGCCATGGCCGTCTACGGCCCACGTGCCCGAGCCCTGATCACGGCCGCCCTCGAAGCCCTCGGGTAACTCGTGCGCAAGAAACCGCAAGTTCCTCGCTGGTAGGACTCGCCGGTCCCTAACTTCGCCGCATGACCTCGGACATCGACGCAGCAGCGCAGCAAGCCGCAGCCTTCATGGCGGGCAAGAAGAAAGCCGACGAGACGGCGTTCATGCTGGCCCAAGTGCTGGCGATGATGGACGTCAGGGTCGGCGACAGGCGCTCGTGGCCGCAGTTGGCGGGGCGGGCCTCGCTCTCCGGGGAGCCGTCCGTGTATCTGGGGACGGTGCCGATGGAGACGGTCAAGAAGCTGATCGAGGCCCTGATCTACGCGGAATCGGCGAAGCGGTACCGATGGAGCTTCGCGCCGGTTGCTGACGAGGTGTCCGCCCCCGTCTATCAGGAAGGTTCATCATGCCCGACCTGTACAACCTCACCATCAGCGGCGTCCGGTTCTTCAAGGCGTGCGGAGGCAACACCCACCCCGACGGCGAAGCGTGCGTGACGCTCGCTCGGATCGGTGACGACGCCTGGGCCATGGGCGACAGCAAGCGGCCCGGTGCGGAGCCGCTGAGGTTCACGACCGCGGAGCTGGACGCGGCGGGTATCGACCCGGCGCGCTTCGACCTCATGGCCTGACCGACGGCCTTCACGGCCACTCGTCGACCGGCGGCCTTCACTCTCTGGGGAGGGTGGGGGCCGTCTTCATCTGCTCTGGACGGGAAGGCCAGTTGCACGTTCACGGGTATCTCTGGACCGGCGAGAAGACGGCGTTCGACAAGGAGAGCATCCGCCGTCCACCGCCGTTGTCGGCGCCGACGGCCACCAGTCCCGACGAGGTACAGCAGCGGTACCGCGAAGCCGTCGCGGAGTGGAAGACCACCGACGTTCCGCCGATCGAGACGGCCTTGTGGCTGCTGAAGCCGGCCCGGCTCGTCCGGGGCACCTGGGACGAACCCAAGGAGGCCGCGGACTGGCTGCGGCAGCAGCTCGCCGAGCACGCGCCACGCTTCGCGTCGCAGCACGACCAGGACACGACCCGGCTTGCCGTTCTCACCACCTCCGCCGCTGAGCGTCTGGCCCTCGGCGGGGATGTCTCACTCGGGTTCTACCTGCGAGGGAGCTTGTTCCTGTCGGTGGCGCTGGCGACGTGCTCCCCGAGCCGCGCCGAGCCTGAGCTGCCCTGCCCGGTGGGGCGAGCCCGGTAGCCCGTAGGCGGCTCGGCCGGATTCAGGCTCGCGGGGAGGTGACGCGCGTTTCCTCGCCGTATCGCTGACGGTGCCACTCCCCCCGGTGCCGCCTCGCCTGCTCCCGTCTCCCCTGCTCCCGTCTCCCCTGGTGGGCGGCCGGCGGACCCGCGCCCGTGGCGTGCGTGCGTCGCCCGCGCGCGGGCCGGGCGGACCTCCGCCGCCGCCACGCCCCCTCAGCCGCCCGCGATCTCGTCCAGCAGCGCCGCCAGGTCCGAGGGACGCGAGAGCATCGGCCAGTGGCCGGTCGGCAGGGGGCGGAGGTCCATGTGGGCCAGCGGGGCGAAGACCGGGTTGCCGGTGGCGGCCAGAGTGCGGGCCTGGTCGGGGGTGAAGGTGCAGGTGATGACTGTGGTGGGGAGGTCGGCGGGGAGTGTCGGGCGGGGCAGGGGCTGGGTCACGGTCGCGAAGGGCTGGGGGGTGGACAGGGCGCGGAGGCGGGCGAGGTGTTCGGGCGTGAGGCCGGCGAGGTCGTCCGGGGCCGTCGCCGGGTCGAACGGCGGAGACGAGTCGAACGGCGGAAGCGAGTCGAAGGGCGGGGCCGGGTCGAACGGCGGGGGCGGGAGGCGGAAGCCGTCCCCCTTCGCTACCTGCTCGCGCCACTCCCCCTGCGTCCGCGGGTCGTTGAAGTCGATCACCGCCATGTCTCCCGGCAGCGGGGCCGTGTCCACGTACACGATCCGGGCGATCCGCTCCGCGACGCGGTCCGCCGCGCCCGCGACCGGTACGCACGCGCCGCTGTGCCCGACCAGCACCACGTCCCGGAGGCCGCCGTCCTCGATGACGCGGACGATGTCGTCGGCGTGCGTGCGCACGTCCACCTCCGGCGTGGCCTCGGCCGCCCGCTCGGCCAGTCCGGTCAGCGTGACCGGGTGGACGCCGTGCCCAGCCGCCCGCAGGCCGCGCGCCACGTCCTCCCAGGCCCACGCGCCCAGCCAGAACCCCGGAACCAGAACGAACTCCGCCATCGCCGCCTCGTCTTCCACTCTTCCTACGGTGTCCGGCGAGCGTAGGCGGGGTGGAGGACAGTACGCGTCCTATATGCGCGCGCCGGCTCGCCGCGCGCCCCCGAGCGTCAACTCGCCGCCGTGCCAACGGTGATCATCGGGTGCGAACGGCGATAGCCTGCCCACGCCATGAACGAATTCGCTGACGAGGCACGCTCGCGCGTCGCACACCTGCTCAGGATGGCCAACACGACGGACGACGAGGTGAGGGCGCGGCTCATCGCGTACGCGGACGCCACGCCCGAGCCGCCGATCATGGACCGGGCGGGGATCGTCACCACGGGCTGCGCCCGGTGCCGGGGGACGGCGTGGCGGCGGCAGGACAGGGAGGGGCCGGTGTGGGTGTGCGGGTCCTGTGGGTACGTGGAGGGGGTGACGGTGGAGTGCCCGCACTGCGCGGTGGACATGGAGCCGCCCCTGCCCGGCGCGCCGGACCTGTGGTGCTGCCCCGAGTGCCCCCGCACGGCAGCCACCGGCGAGGGGCCGCGCGAGATCGAGGAGCGGGAACGGAAGCGGGAGCTCCAACGGCGCCGCGGGGGTGGGCTGTTGGGGCGGACCGTCGTGGGGACCGGGGTCATGGGAGGCGGCGATCCCTGAGATTCCTGAGATCCCTGAACGAGACGGGCCGCCCCCGCCTCAGCGCAAGTGCGACGTGTCGTTCAGCAGGCGCAGCGACGTGTTCCCGTCCGCGTAGTACGCCACCGCCGACAGCGACGCCGCCGACAGCTCCATCTTGAACAGGGACTCCGGAGGGGCCCCGAGCGCCAGCCTGACCAGGGACTTGATCGGCGTCACGTGTGACACCAGCAGCACCGTCCGTCCCGCGTAACGGGCGAGGAGCCGGTCGCGGGCGAGGGCGACGCGGCGGGCGACGGCCGCGAAGCTCTCGCCGTCGCCGGTGGGGGCGGCCTTGGTGGAGGCGAGCCAGGCGTCGAGGTCGGCCGGGTGGCGTTCCTGGACCTCGGCGAAGGTCAGCCCCTCCCAGGCCCCGAAGTCGGCCTCGCGCAGGCCCTCTTCGACGCGGACGTCGAGTCCGAGGCGGGCCGCCACCGCGCCCGCCGTCTCGCGGCAGCGGCGCAGCGGCGAGCTGACGACGGCCTGGATCGTGCCGCGCGCGGCCAGCGCGGCGGCGACGGCCTCGGCCTGGCGGCGGCCGGCGGGCGACAGCTCGGGGTCCGAGCCGCCGCTGCCGGAGAATCGCTTCTGCGGGGTGAGCGCGGTCTCGCCGTGCCGGAGCAGGACGAACGTCGTCGGCGCCCCGAGGTCGGCGGGCGCGGCCCAGCCGAGGGGGGCCGCCTTCGGCTCCCCGAGCGGTTCCACAGGGGCCGGACCGACCGGCGCCGGCTCCACCGGCGCCGCGGCGTCCGAGGCGCTGACACCGGGCCGCGGGCGCCCCGAAGGCTCCCACGGCAGCCCCCGCTTCCCCGCGTCCATCGCCTCGTTGGCGAGCCGGTCGGCGTGCTTGTTGCGCTCGCGCGGGATCCACTCGTAGCCGACCCGGTCGGGCGGGAAGACCAGCCGGGCCCGGGCGGCCAGCGGCCGCATGTCCGGGTGCTTGATCTTCCAGCGGCCGGACATCTGCTCCACGACGAGCTTGGAGTCCATCCGCACGGTGATCTCCGCGTCCGGGTCGAGCGCCCGCGCGGCCTCCAGACCGGCGATCAGGCCCTTGTACTCGGCCACGTTGTTGGTGGCGGTGCCGATGAACTCGGCGGCCTCGGCGACGACCTCACCGGTCGCCGCGTCGAGCACGACCGCGCCGTACCCGGCGGGACCCGGGTTGCCCCGGGAGCCGCCGTCGGCCTCGACGACGAAGCGGTGGGACATGCGCCGTCCGCCTACAGCCCCGACTCGGAGGTACGGACCAGGATGCGGCCGCAGTTCTCGCAGCGGACGACCGCGTCCGCGGCGGCGGCGCGCACCTCGTTGACCTCGGTGATGTTGAGCTCCAGGCGGCAGCCCTCGCAGCGGCGCTGGTAGAGGCGGGCCGCGCCGACGCCGCCCGCCTTCTCGCGCAGCTTGTCGTAGAGCTTCAGCAGGTCGGCGGGGACGGAGTCGGCGACGAGGCCGCGCTCCTTCGTCACCTTGGCGGCCTCGGCGTCGATCTCGGCCAGGACCTCGTCGCGGCGCGCGACGGCCGCGTCGACCTTGGCCTGGACGGCCTCGACGCGGGCGGTCAGCTCGGTGACGCGCTCCTGGGCGGCCTCGCGGCGCTCCATGATCTCCAGGACGACGTCCTCCAGGTCGCCCTGGCGCTTGGCGAGGGAGGCGACCTCGTGCTGGAGGTTCTCCAGGTCCTTCGGGGTCATCCCGGCGCCGGAGTCGAGCCGCTGCTGGTCGCGGGCGGCGCGCTTGCGGACCTGGTCGACGTCCTGCTCGGCCTTGGACTGCTCGCGGGCGGTGTCGCTCTCCTCGGTCTGCGCGGCGACGAGGAGGTCGCGGTGCTGGGCGAGGTCCCCTTCGAGGGCCTGGATCTCGGCGTGCTCGGGCAGGGACCGGCGCTTGTGGGCGAGCTGACCGAGGCGGGTGTCGAGGGCCTGGAGATCCAGGAGGCGGATCTGGTCGGCGGGCGCGGCGTTCAGTTGGGGGCTCCTCTTACTGGTGATCGGAGTGATCGGTGGGGGCGGAAGACGCCGCGTGGGCGGTCCAGGGGTCGGTGACCAGGCGCGAGACGTGGGTGCGCAGGCCCCAGCCGTGCCGGTCGGAGATCTCGTCGAGCTGGGCGGCGGCCTGCTCGCACCAGGGCCACTCGGTGGCCCAGTGCGCGGCGTCGACCAGGGCGAGCGGGCTGTGCTGCCGCGCCTCGGAGACGGGGTGGTGGCGCAGGTCGGCGGTGACGTACGCGTCGACGCCCGCGGCCCGGACCTCGTCGAAGAGGGAGTCGCCGGAGCCGCCGCAGACGGCGACGGTCCGCAGCACCCGCCCCGGGTCGCCGGCGACGCGGATCCCCTGCGCGGTGGCGGGCAGCCGGGCCGCGCAGCGCTCGCCGAACTCGGCGAGGGTCAGCGGCGTGACGGGCTCGCAGATGCGGCCGAGGCCGCGGCGGCCGGTGGGGTCGGTGGGGTCCGGCACCAGGGGGCCGATGATCCGCAGGTCGAGCGCGCCGGCGAGGGCGTCGGAGACACCCGGGTCGGCGCGGTCGGCGTTGGTGTGGGCGACGTGCAGCGCGATGTCGTTCTTGATCAGGGTGTGCACGGCGCGGCCCTTGAAGGTGCCGGCCGAGACCGTGGTCGTCCCGCGCAGGTAGAGGGGGTGGTGGGTGACGACCAGGTCGGCGCCGAGCTTCACGGCCTCGTCGACGACCTCCTGGACGGGGTCCACGGCGAAGAAGACCCGGCCGACGTGGGCGTCGGGGTCGCCGCAGACCGTACCGACGGCGTCCCACTGCTCGGCCCGCTCCGGGGGCCAGAGGGCGTCGAGGGCGGCGATGACTTCAGACAGTACGGGCACGGGGAAAGGCTACCTGGCTTACGGGGGCGGGAGACTTGCCTCCCGGCGGGCGCCTGCGGCGGGGGGTGCCCCGGTCCCGCCCTTTCTCCGTTTCTTGCGGGGGGGGCCGGCCCCCCCCGCAAGAAACGGAGAAAGGGCGGGACCGGGGCACCCCCCGCCGCA
>NZ_JAIQLH010000260.1 GCF_020037025.1 Streptomyces huiliensis
ACGGCGAAGCCGAGGCCGCGGAGGCGGGTGCGGACCGCGGCCGCGTCGGGGAGGCGGATCAGGAGGAAGGGGCCGGCCGCGGGGGAGCAGACCGTCACCGACGGGAACATGGACAGGCGGTACTCCAGGTGCGCCCGGTCGGACGCGATGCGGTGGGCCGCGTGGGCGGCCTCCGCGAGGGCCGGGGGCTCGCTGCACGCCTCGGCCGCCACCAGGGCCGGGGAGGACACCGGCCAGAGCGGCTGGGCGCGTTCGAGCCTGGCGATCGTCCCCGGGGATGCCAGGACGTAGCCGACGCGCAGACCGGCCAGGCCCCACGTCTTGGTGAGGCTGCGGAGGACGACCAGGCCCGGCAGGTCCGTACGGGACGCCAGGGACTCGCCCTCGCCCGGCACCGCGTCCATGAACGCCTCGTCCACCACCAGCGTCCGCCCGGGACGGGCGAGCCGGGCCAGGGTGGTCGCCGGGTGCAGGACGGACGTGGGGTTGGTCGGGTTGCCGACGACGACCAGGTCCGCGTCGGACGGGACCGCGCGCGGGTCCAGCCGGAACCCGTCCGCCGCGTCCAGCACCACCCGTTCCACGCTGTGCCCCGCGTCCCGCAGGGCCGCCTCCGGCTCGGTGAACTGCGGGTGCACCACCACCGGGCGGCGTGCCGGCAGCGCCCGCGCGATCAGCACGAACGCCTCCGCCGCGCCGGCCGTCAGCAGGACCCGCTCCTCCGGCAGCCCGTGCCGGGCCGCCACCGCCCGGCGGGCCGCCCGGCCGTCCGGGTAGGCGGCGAGGGCGTCGATGGAGGCGGCGATGCGCTCGCGCAGCCAGTGCGGCGGCGTGCCCGCCCGGACGTTGACCGCCAGGTCCGTCAACTCGTCGCCCATGCCGCGTACTTCGGCGTCCCCGTGGTGGCGCAGGTCGGGCTCGGGGGATATGTGCATGAGCGGGGATACCTTCTCGCTGTGCGGCGGTGTTCCGGTGCTGTTCCAGTGCTGCGCCGGTGCGGCTCCGGTGGTTTTCCGGCGGTTTTCCGGCGGGGGAGACGTTACCGGGTTCCCGGGGCGGGGATTTCTCGCGGGCCCTTCCTGTCCGTGTGCGGTACGGCCGTCGTGTCTCCGTCCTTCCTCCTGCCTCGGGCCGTAGGATCACCCCGTTCCGGCCGTAATGTCGGATTGTGTGGATATATGTCCAGCGTGGAGGGTGGCGGTGGTGAACGGTTCTGCTGCGGCGGCCGACGGGACGCCCGGGCCCGTCGTCCGGGTGCCGGTGAGCCTCCGGGTCAACGGCGCCGAACGGCGGATCGAGGTGGACACCCGCACCTCGCTGCTGGACGCCCTCCGCGACGCCCTGGGTCTGACCGGTACGAAGAAGGGGTGCGACCAGGGCCAGTGCGGGGCCTGCACCGTGCACCTCGACGGCAAGCGGGTGCTCTCCTGCCTCACCCTCGCCGCGAGCGCCGACGGGCGTGACGTCCGGACGATCGAGGGGCTGGAACGGGACGACGGCGCTCCGCATCCCATGCAGGAGGCGTTCGCCCGCCACGACGCCCTCCAGTGCGGCTACTGCACCCCTGGGCAGATCATGTCGGCCGTCGCCCTGATCGAGGAGGGCCGGGCCGGCTCGGACGACGAGGTCCGCGAGTTCATGAGCGGCAACCTCTGCCGCTGCGGCGCCTACCCGCACATCGTCGACGCCATCCGCGACGTGGCCACCGGGGGCCGGCGTGCGTAGCTTCGCGTACGTCCGGGCCGGGACCGTCGAGGAGGCGGTCGCCGCGGCCGCCGCCGATCCGGAGGCCGCGTACCTAGCCGGCGGGACGACCCAGGTGGACCTGATGCGGGACGAGGTGTTCCGGCCCGCCCGGCTGGTGGACATCACCCGGCTGCCCCTGCGGGGCGTCGAACGCCGTGACGACGGTGGCGGTGTCCTCGTCGTCGGCGCGCTGACCACCATGGAGGAACTCGCCGCCCACGGGGACGTGACCACCCGCCTGCCGCTGGTGCGGGAGGCGCTGCTGCGCGGCGCCTCGCCGCAGCTGCGGCACATGGCCACCGTCGGCGGCAACCTCCTCCAGCGCACCCGCTGCCGCTACTACCGCGACCCCAGCACGGCGTGCAACAAGCGCGCGCCGGGCACCGGCTGCGCCGCGCTCGACGGCCACCACCGCATGCACGCCGTCCTCGGCACCAGCCCGCACTGCATCGCCACCCACCCCTCCGACCTGGCCGTCGCCCTCCTCGCCCTGGACGCCGCGGTGCGCGTCCACGGGCCGGACGGCGAACGCGCGGTGCCGCTGGGCGAGTTCTACCGGACGCCCGGCTCCACCCCGCACGTGGAGAACGCCCTCACGCACGGCGAGCTGATCACCCACCTGGAGATCCCGCTGCTGCCCCCGGAGGCCCGCTCGGGCTACCTGAAGGTGCGGGACCGGGCCAGCTACGAGTTCGCGCTCGCCTCCGTCGCCGCCGCCCTGGTCGTTGACGAGGACGGGCGGATCCGGTCCGCCCGGCTCGCCCTCGGCGGCGTCGGCACCGTCCCGTGGCGGGTGCCGCGGGCCGAGGAACTGCTGCGCGGCGCCCGGCCGGACGACGACGTCCTGCGCGCGGCGGCGGAGGCCGCCCTGAGCGGCGCCGAGGGCCGGCCCGACAACGCCTTCAAGATCGGTCTCGGCCGGCGGGCCGTCGTGCGGATGCTGGGCGCTCTGGCGCGCGGCGAGGAGCCTGACGGGGCGGCGCGGGGTGAGGGCCGGTGAGCACCCTGGCGTGGGGACGGGAGGCGAGCGTCCCGGTGCCGCGGGATCGCCTCCCCGCGGCAGGAAGGCTGCGGATGGCCGGGAGGCAGAGGACCGGGAGGCTGCGGACGGCCGGGAGACCGAGCTGTGTTCCTGGCAGGCCGGCCCGCGACCGGGAGGACCGGGCCGGGGCCTGGTGCCGAGCCGGGACCGGGTGCCGAGCCGGGAGGACCGGAGGAACCGAGCCGTGGCCGGAAGCGCCGACCGTGACCGAGAGGGCTGATCCATGACACCGCCGACGACGACACCGACGCCGCCGCCGACACCCGCCCGGCTCGGCGAGGGCATCGACCGCGTCGACGCGCGCGTCAAGACCGCCGGCCGGGCCGCGTACCCGACGGACACCGCGTACCCCGGCCTCGCCCACGCCGTCCTCGTCCAGAGCACGATCGCCGCCGGTCGGATCACCGCCCTCGACGCGGCGGCGGCCGAGGCCGCGCCCGGCGTGCTCGCGGTGATCAGCCACGAGAACGTCCCCGCCCTGCGCGAGGCGCCCGACCGGTCCGCGTCGCTGCCGCCGCCCCCGCTGCGGGACGACCGGATCCACCACCACGGCCAGACCGTCGCCGTCGTGGTGGCCGACAGCTTCGAGCAGGCGACCGAGGCCGCCCGGCTGGTCCGCGTCACGTACGCGGCGGACGCCGTGGTGGCGGACCTCGACCATCCCGACGCCCAGCACGACCACGACCCGTTCGGGACCGACGGCGGGACCGGTGACGTCGAGAAGGCCCTGGAGGCCGCGCCCGTCCGCGTGGAGGGGACGTACCGCACGGCGGCGAACACCAACAACCCCATGGGCCCGTTCGCCACCGTCGCCCACTGGGAGGGTGACCACCTCACCGTCCACGACTGCACCCAGGGCCCCTCCCGCACCCGCGCCGACCTCGCGGCCACCCTCGGCGTACCGCCGGAGGCCGTCCGCGTCCTGGCCCCCTACCTGGGCGGCGGCTTCGGCGCCGGTCTGCGTACTTGGGGGCACACGGTCCTCGCTGCCGTCGCCGCGCGGCAGGTGGGGCGGCCGGTGAAGCTGGTGCTGACGCGCAAGCAGATGTTCACGTCCGTCGGGCACCGGCCCGACACCAAGCAGACCGTACGGATCGGCGCCACCCGGGACGGCCGGATCACCGCCCTCGACCACCGGGCGTGGCAGTCCCTCTCGATGACCGATGCCAACATGGAGCCCGTCTCCCACACCTCACAGTCCTCCTACGCCTCGCCCAACATCGCCACCCGCGACGTCCAGGTCCGCCTGAACGTCCCCGCGCCCGGCTCCATGCGCGCGCCCGGCGACGCGCAGGGCAACTACGCGCTGGAGTGCGCGCTCGACGAACTCGCCCACGAACTGGGCATGGACCCGCTCGAACTCCGGCTGCGCAACTACGCCGACGAGCACCCCGTCACCGGACAGCAGTGGTCGTGCAACGACCTGCGGGCCTGCTACGAGGCCGGCGCCGAGATGTTCGGCTGGGAGCGCCGCGACCCCGAACCGCGCTCCACGCGCCGCGGCCGGACCCTGGTCGGCTACGGGATGGCCGGGACGTCGTTCTTCTTCTACCAGGCCGACTGCGCCGCCCGCGTCACCGTCGGGGCGGACGGCGGCGCGGTGGTGGAGAGCTCGGGCATGGACATCGGCACCGGAACGTACACAGTGATGACGCAACTGGGCGCCGAACTGCTGGGGTTGCCGGTGGGACGGGTGCGCATGGTGATGGGGGACAGCTCCCTGCCGGCGGCGCCCTCCGCCGGCGGCTCCGGACTCACCGCCGCCATGGGAACCGCCGTCCACAACGCCTCCCGGCACCTGCTCCAGTCCTTCCTCGACCTCGTCCGCGACGACGCCGAGTCGCCCCTGCGCGGCGTCGCCCTGGACGGCGTCCGCGCCGAGGACGGCCGCATCGTGCGCACCGACGACGGCCGCGGCGAGGCGTACACGGCGATGCTCGCCCGGCACGGGCGGGACCGGCTGTCCGCAGAGGGGTCGGCCGAGGCGCCGGGCCAGAAGGGCGCCGTCGTCCCCACCGGCCCGTACGCGGCGAAGTTCGCGGAGGTGCACGTCGACGAGGACCTCGGCGTCATCCGCGTCGCCCGCCTGGTGACCGCCGCGCACTGCGGGCGCGTCCTCAACGAGAAGACCGCCCGCAGCCAGCTCGTCGGGGGCACGGTCGGCGGCATCGGCATGGCCCTGCTGGAGGAGACCGTCACCGAACCGCACACCGGGCGCATCGCCAACCCCACGCTCGGCGACTACCTCGTCGCCGTCAACGCCGACATCCCGCGCCTGGGCGTGCGCTTCGTCGGCGGCCCCGACCCCACGAACCCCAACGGCACCAAGGGTTGCGGCGAACTCGGCATCCCCGGCACGCCGGCCGCCATCGCGAACGCCGTCTTCCACGCGACGGGGGTGCGGGTGCGGCGGCTGCCGATCCGGATCGAGGACGTCCTGTGAGACGACGCGTGTCCCCCCGCTGTGCCGGCCGATCCCCGGAGCGTCCGCGATGCTCGACCTCGCCCCCGAGCTGAGCCGCTGGTGCGCCGAGGGGCGCGAGTTCGCCGTGGCCACCGTCGTCGCCACGCGGGGGAGCGCGCCCCGGGGGCCAGGCGCGGCCCTCGCCGTCGCCGCCGACGGCACGGCGGCCGGGTCGGTCTCCGGCGGCTGCGTCGAGGCCGCCGTCCACGAACTGTGCCGCCGCGCCCTGGCCACCGGCGAGTCCCTGCTCGAACGCTTCGCGGGCGACCCGGACGACCCGTTCGCCATCGGCCTCACCTGCGGCGGCACGCTCGACGTCCTCGTCACACCGGTCCGGGCCGGCAGCCCCGCCGCGTCCGCCCTGACCGCCGCCGCCCGGGGCGAGGCGGTGGCGCTCGTGCGCGCTCTCGGCGGTCTCACCGGCCCCGGCCTGCTCGTCCGCCCCGGTGGCCTGCCGGAGGGGACTCTGGGGGGCGGCGCGATTTTGGACAGCGCCGCCGTCGACGCCGCCCGCGCCCTGCTCGACGCCGGCCGCAGCGCCGCCGTCGACGTCGGTGCCGTCACTGTGTGGGTGGAGAGCACCGCCCCGCCGCCCCGCATGATCGTCTTCGGCGCGATCGACTACGCGGCGGCCCTGGTCCGCGTCGGCTCCTTCCTCGGCCACCATGTGACCGTGTGCGACGCCCGTCCCGTCTTCGCCACCGAGGAACGCTTCCCGGACGCCGACGAGGTCGTCGTCGACTGGCCCCACCGCTACCTGGACTCGCAGCGGCTCGATCCGCGGGCCGTGCTGTGTGTGCTCACGCACGATGCCCGGTTCGATGTGCCGTTGCTGGTACGGGCGTTGCGGCTGCCCGTCGCGTATGTGGGGGCGATGGGGTCGCACCGGACGCACCGGGAGCGGTTGCGGCGGTTGCGGGCGGCGGGGGTGAGCGAGGCGGAGCTTTCCCGGTTGCGGTCGCCTATCGGGCTCGATCTGGGGGCTCGGTCGCCCGAGGAGACGGCGGTTTCGATCGCGGCGGAGATCGTCGCTCATCGGCATGGGGGGAGTGGGGTGCCGCTGACTGGGAGTGAGGCGCCTATTCACCGGGGGGTGGGGATGCGGCGGGTGGTGCGGGTGGGGTGCCCCAGTCCCGCCCCTTCGCCGTTTCCTGGGGCTGCGCCCCAGACCCCCTGATCGCGGCTTCGCCGCGCGTCCTCAAACTCCCCCAGAGGGGGCACCCCCAACGGGCTGATATAGCCCGTCCGGCGTTTGAGGACAGCGCGCGCAGCGTGCTTCGGGGGTGCGGGGGCGCAGCCCCTGCAAGAAACGGTGAGAGGGCGGGACCGGGGCACCCTCACCCCGCCACCGCACACGTCACCCGCCCGGAAACCCGCTTCGGCACGAGCAGAACCGCCCCCGCACCGGCCGCCAGCAAAGCAGCCGCCTCCGCGACGGAAGCCGTACCGACCGCCGCGCCGACGGCGACGGAAGGATGCGGGACGGCGACCCGCGCCAACTCGGGGGCTCCGTAAGCCCGGACCGGAACGCCGAGACGAACCCCCGCCGCCACGATGCCCGGCTCGGAAGCCCGCGCCGTGACCGTGGCGAGCAGGGCGGGCCGGGCACCGGCCGGCAGGCAACGGGTGACGAGCGCCAGCACCTCGTCCGCGCCGACCCCCGGCCGAGCACCGACGCCCACCCACACCCGCCGAGCGGCGTCAGCCACGCGCCGCCGCCACCAGCCGCTCAGCGACCCCAGGCGCCCCCGCCCAGTGCACATGCAGGTAGGAAGCGTGGACGCCGCCCGCCGTGAAGCCCTCGACGCGTCGCTCGGGGGCGGTGAAGCCCCAGGCGGGGGCCGGGCCCGCGCCCGGTTCGACGGTCGTGCGGTGGAACTCGTGGCCGCGGACCCGCGTTCCCGCCGCCGCGAGGGGGTTGTCGGCGAGGGCGACGGCCTCGCGGTAGCCGAGGGTGAGCCGGGGGGACATCCGGGCCTCGCCGGGCAGGACGCCGCACATGGGCCGGCCGTCCAGCGAACGGGACAGGTAGAGCAGGCCCGCGCACTCCGCAGCGACCGGCGCGCCGGTCGCCGCGAGGGCCGAAACGGCCGTACGCAGCGGCTCGTTGGCGGAGAGTTCGGACGCGTACATCTCCGGGAAGCCGCCGCCGATCACCAGGCCGGCCGTGTCCGGCGGCAGCTTCTCGTCCCGGAGCGGGTCGAACGGGACGACGTCCGCGCCCGCCGCCGTCAGCAGCTCCGTGTGCTCCGTGTAGGAGAAGGTGAACGCCGGGCCGCCGGCGACCGCGATCACCGGGCGCGGACCCGCCGGCGGCGAGGCGGCCTCCGGTGACCACGCCGGCCCGGGCACCGGCGGCGCGCTCCGGGCCAGCGCCAGCAGCGCGTCCAGGTCGCAGCCCTCCCGTACCCGCGCCGCCTGCGCGGCCACCGCGTCCAGCGCCTCCGCGCGCCGCTCGGCCACCGGGACGAGGCCCAGGTGCCGGCTGGGCGTGTCGACGTCGGCGGCCCGGCGCAGCGCGCCCAGGACCGGGACGCCTGCGCCGCCCAACGCCTCGCGGAGCAGGGCCTCGTGCCGGTCCGAGCCGACCTTGTTGAGGATGACGCCAGCGACCCGTACCTCCGGGTCCCAGGACGCGAAGCCGTGCACCAGCGCCGCCACCGAACGCGACTGCGACGACGCGTCCACGACCAGCACCACCGGCGCCCGCAGCAGCTTCGCCACGTGCGCCGTCGACGCCAGCTCGCCCCGGCCGCTCGCGCCGTCGAACAGGCCCATCACGCCCTCGATGACGGCGAGTTGGGCCCCTTCGGCGCCGTGCAGGAACAGCGGGGCGATCCGCTCCGGGCCGCACAGGAACGCGTCGAGGTTGCGGCCCGGGCGGCCGGTCGCGAGCGCGTGGTAGCCCGGGTCGATGTAGTCCGGGCCGACCTTGTGCGGCGACACGGCCAGACCCGCGTCGGCGAACGCCCGCATCAGGCCGGTGGCCACCGTCGTCTTGCCGGTGCCGGACGCGGGCGCCGCGATGACCAAGCGTGGAACGGAGGTAGCGGACGTCACCACTCGATGCCCCGCTGGCCCTTCTGGCCGGTGTCCATCGGGTGCTTGACCTTCGACATATCCGTGACCAGGTCCGCGAAGTCCACCAGCTCCTGCGGCGCGTTGCGGCCGGTGATCACCACGTGCTGGGTGCCGGGACGGTCCTTGAGCACCGAGATCACCTCGTCGGTGTCGATCCAGCCCCAGTGCAGCGGGTACGCGAACTCGTCGAGCACGTACAGCTTGTAGCGCTCGTCCGCCAGGTCGCGCTTGACCTGCTCCCAGCCCTCGCGCGCCTTCTCCTCGTTGCTCTGCTCCCCGTCCTTGGGGTCGCGCTGGATCCAGCTCCACCCCTCGCCCATCTTGTGCCAGTCGACGCTCCCGCCCTCGCCGGAGGCGCCCAGCACGCGCAGCGCGTTCTCCTCGCCGACCTTCCACTTCGCCGACTTCACGAACTGGAACACCCCGATCGGCCAGCCCTGGTTCCAGGCCCGCAGCGCGAGCCCGAACGCGGCCGTCGACTTGCCCTTGCCGATGCCGGTGTGGACGAAGACGAGCGGCCGGTTGCGGCGCTGGCGCGTGGTGAGACCGTCGTCCGGAACGACGGTCGGCTGTCCCTTGGGCATTACGCGGCTCCCCTGGTCGTGGTCGTGGTGGTGCGGACGGTACGGACGAGCGCGGTGACGGTGTCCGCCCGGAGTTCGTCGAGGGTGACGACCGGTGCCTGCAAAGACTGCCCCAATTCGGCCGCCAGGCCCAGACGGACCGGCCCGGCCTCGCAGTCGACGACGACGGACGCCGTGCCCTCGGCCGCCAGCAGATCCGCCGCCTTCGACGCCCTGACCAGCGGCTCGGGACCGCCCGTCGCCCGGCCGTCGGTGACGACGACCAGCAGCGGACGCCGCGACGGATCGCGCAGCCGCTCCACCCGCAGCACCTCGCGCGCCCGCAGCAGGCCGTCGGCGAGCGGCGTCCGGCCGCCCGTCGGCAGCTTCTCCAGCCGGGCCGCGCCCGCGTCCACCGACGAGGTGGGCGGCAGCGCCAGGTCCGCACCGGAACCCCGGAACGTGATCATTCCGATCTTGTCCCGGCGCTGGTAGGCGTCCAGGAGGAGGGAGAGGACGGCGCCCTTGACCGCGCTCATGCGCTTGCGCGCCGCCATCGAGCCGGAGGCGTCCACGACGAAGAGGACGAGGTTGCCCTCGCGCCCCTCGCGCACCGCCTCGCGCAGGTCGTCCCGGCGGACGACGAGGCCACGGCCCGCCCGGCCGCGCGCGTGCTGGTGCGGGGCGGCGGCCTGGAGCGTCGCGGCCAGGTGCAGCCTGGTCAGCGTCCCTCGCGGGCGCCGGGAACCGGTCGTCCTGCCGTGCGCGGTACGGGCCCGGGAGCGGCGGCCGGCCGCGCCCTCGCCGAGGCCGGGGACGTCGAACTTCCGGGTGCGGAACGGCTCGGCGGCGGCAACGGGAGCGGCCTCGCCGCCCGCGCCGTCCTGGGGTGCCGAACCCTCCTGCGCGGAGGGGGAGTCGGCGGCGGGCTGCTCGCGCTGGGGCGGCAGGTCGGCGGCGGGGTCGGTCGTGTCGGTGCCGGTGGTCTCCTGCGGCGGCATGCCGTCACCCGGGCCGTCGTCCTCCGGTCCGCCGTCGTCGGGCCCCTGGTCGTCGGGGCCCTGCGGGTCGTCGTCCCCGCCGTCGTCCTCGTCCTCGAACTGCCGGAGGATCTCGTCGAGTTTCTCCTCGTCCAGGCCGGGCGCGTCGAAGGGGTTGCGCCGGCGGCGGTGGGGGAGCGCGAGCAGGGCGGCCTGCCGGACGTCCTCGGTGACGACGTCCGTACGGCCGTCCCAGGCGGCGAGCGCGGTCGCGGTGCGGGCCGTCACGATGTCGGCGCGCATGCCGTCCACCTCGAAGCCGGCGCACACGGCGGCGATCCGGCGCAGGGCGCCATCTCCGAGCCGCACGCTCGGCAGCAGGGCGCGCGCGGCGGCGATGCGCTCCCGGAGCGCCTCCTCCTCCGCCGCCCACTTGGCGGTGAACGCGGCCGGATCCTCGTCGTACGCGAGCCGTCGGCGGACGACCTCCACCCGCTCGCCCGGCTCCCGGGAGGCGGCGACCTCGACGGTCAGGCCGAACCGGTCGAGGAGCTGGGGGCGGAGCTCGCCCTCCTCGGGGTTCATGGTGCCGACGAGGAGGAAGCGGCTGGCGTGGCGGACGGAGACGCCCTCGCGCTCGATGTGGGCGGCGCCGGTCGCCGCCGCGTCGAGGAGCGAGTCGACGAGGTGGTCGCCCAGGAGGTTGACCTCGTCGACGTACAGCACACCCCGGTGCGCGCCGGCCAGCAGGCCGGGCTCGAACGCCTTCACGCCGTCGGAGAGCGCGCGCTCGATGTCGAGCGAGCCGACGAGGCGGTCCTCCGAGGCGCCCACGGGCAGCTCGACCATCCGCGCGGGGCGGACGAACCGGGTCCCGTCCTCGTGCGGACCGTCGGGGCACGAGGCGTCCGGGGCGGCCGGGTCGCAGCCGAAACGGCAGTCGGTGTGGGTCTCGACCTCGGGGAGGAGGGTGGAGAGGGCGCGGACGGTCGTCGTCTTCGCCGTGCCCTTCTCACCGCGCACGAGCACGCCGCCCACCGCGGGGCTCACCGCGTTGAGGAGCAGCGCCAGCCGCAGGCTGTCCATGCCGACGATGGCGGCGAAGGGGTACGGAGTGCTCATGCGGTGATCGCTCCTTCGGAGGGTGTCGCTGGACGGGGCGGGGGGAGGGGGGTGCCCGGGTCCCTCCCCTTCCCCGTTGCTTCGGAGGCCGTGCCCACGGGCACCGGCGCCGGCGCCCCCGGCGGGATGAACGGCAGCCCCGCCGGGACCCCGTCCTCGATCAGGCGCAACAGCGCCTCCGTGTCGGCGTGTTCCTCGATGAGGTCGCCGAGGCGGTCGAGCTGCTCCTCGCGGAGGGCGGCGAACGACGTGTCGGGTGCGGGGACGAAGCGGCGGCCCGCCTGCCGGGCCACCCGGCGGAGGAACGCGCGGCGGAAGCCGTCGCTCTCCAGGGAGCCGTGCCAGTGGGTGCCCCAGACCGCGCCGACGCGGCAGCCGTCGAGGAACTCCTCGTCGCCGCCGGTCACTTCGGCGACGCCGTGGTGGATCTCGTAGCCGTCGACGTGCTCGCCGAGCGCCTTCCCCGTCGGGCGGGCGAGGGTCTTCTCGGCAGCGAAGCGGACCCGGACCGGGAGCAGCCCGAGACCGTCCACGACGCCCGCACGCGACTCGACGTCGTCCTCGATCCGCTCGCCGAGCAGCTGGAAGCCGCCGCAGATGCCGAGCACCGGGCGGCCCTCGGCGGCGCGCCGGGCGAGCGCGTCGGCGAGGCCGCGCTCGCGGAGCCAGGCGAGGGCGCGGACGGTGCCGCGGGTGCCCGGGACGACGACGAGGTCCGCGTCGGCCAGCTCCTCCGGGCGGTCCACGAACCGGACGACGACGCCCGGTTCGGCGGCCAGCGCGTCGACGTCCGTGAAGTTGGACATCAGCGGGATCGCGCAGACGGCGACCCGCAGGACGTCCTCGCCGTGCGGCGGTGCGACGACCGACTCGCGGACCGCGCCGCGCAGCGACACCCGCAGGCCGTCCTCCTCGTCGATGCCGAGGCCGTGCGCGAACGGCAGGACGCCGTAGGTCCGGCGGCCGGTGAGGCCGCGCAGCATCTCCAACCCCGGCTCCAGGAGCGAGACGTCGCCGCGGAACTTGTTGACGACGTAGCCGGCGATCAGCTCCTGGTCCTCGGGGGAGAGGAGCGCGGTCGTGCCGAAGAACGAGGCGAAGACGCCGCCGCGGTCGATGTCGCCGACCACGACGACCGGCAGCCGGGCGGCCCGGGCGATGCCCATGTTGACGATGTCGGTACGGCGCAGGTTGATCTCGGCGGGGCTGCCGGCGCCCTCGCAGATCACCGCGTCGTGGGTGCGGCGCAGCTCCGCCAGGCAGTCGGTGACCGTGCCGAACAGCTGCTCCTGGCGGCCGGAGTGGTAGCCGCGGGCGCTCAGCTCGCCGACGGGCTTGCCCATCAGGACGACCTGGCTGCTGCGGTCGCCGCCGGGCTTGAGGAGCACCGGGTTCATCAGCGCGGACGGCTCGACGCGGGCTGCCGCGGCCTGCATGGCCTGGGCGCGGCCGATCTCGGCGCCCTCGCGGGTGACGAACGAGTTCAGCGACATGTTCTGCGCCTTGAAGGGCGCGACTTTGACGCCCTTGCGGACCAGCCAGCGGCAGATGCCGGCCGTGACCACGCTCTTGCCCGCGTCGGAGGTCGTCCCCGCGACCAGCAGGCCCCCGCCCAGTTCAGCCACTGACCCTCCTCGTCATGGATCCCGCTCCCAATCTGCCCATGCCGCGGTCCCGGAAGACCCGGGTCACCGCCCACCGGCCGGCGACCGCGGCGCCCAGCGCCAGCAGCGACACCCGGCGCGACAGCCGCACGGCCCGTTCGATGTCGGCCGCCGCCACCGGGCGGAGCTCCGCGCCGAGGACGGGACGGTGTTCGACGCGGCCGGCGTAGGCGAGGGTGCCGCCGAGGCGGACGCCCAGGGCGCCGGCGAACGCGGCCTCCACCGGTCCGGCGTTGGGGCTCGGGTGGCGGGCGGCGTCGCGGCGGGCCACGCGCAGGGCGCGGCGCGGGTCCGGGCCGGCGACGACGGCGAGGGCCGCGGTGAGCCGGGCGCCGGGCCAGCCCACGACGTCGTCGAGCCGGGCGGAGGCCCAGCCGAAGCGGCGGTGGCGCGGCGACTTGTGGCCCACCATGGCGTCGAGCGTGTTGACGGCGCGGAAGCCGACCAGGCCCGGCACGCCGGCGAACGCGCCCCAGACGAGGGCGCCGACGACCGCGTCGGAGGTGTTCTCGGCGACGGACTCCACGACGGCGCGGGCGATCTGCTGCGAGTCGAGGGACTGCGGGTCGCGCCCGCACAGGTGCGGCAGCCGCTCCCGGGCGACCTCCAGGTCGCCGGCCTCCAGCGCGCCGCCGATGGCCCGGGCCTCCCGGCCCAGCGAGGTGCCGCCGAGGACGGCCCAGGTGGCGGCGGCGGTCAGCGCTACGTCGGCCTTGTGCGAACGGCGCGCGGAGCGGGCCAGCAGGGCGGCGGCGGTCGCGGCGCCGCCCGCGCAGACGGCGGTGTGCAAGGTGCCGCGGCCGCGGTGATCGGCCCACAGACGGCGTTCGACGGCGAGCGCGGCCCGGCCGAAGGCGGCCACGGGGTGGCCCCGGCGGGGGTCGGCGAACACGAGGTCGGCGAGGAAGCCGAGCGTGGCGCCGCACGCGAAACCGACGGGACGTGACGTACCCGTACGCATCGGCTCAGACCGCCGTCGCGCCTCGGTGGGGTCGGCGGGAGGCGTCGGGTGATCGGCGGCGGCCGCGCATGTTCCGTGTGTCCTCACTCAGGGTCCGCGCCCTGGTTCGACGTGACCGGCGACCCAGAGTCTCCTGGCTTCCGGACCGGCCTCGCGGGTGGGCGGGGCGTCCGGTGACAGTGGCGGGACCGCGCCGGATTCTCACCGGCTTCCTCTGTGTGTCGCCGTTTGGCCTCGGCAGTCCACCACGGCCCGCGGGCGGCGTCAACTCGCGGTGGGGTGCCCCTGACCCGCCCTTTCACGTCAAACGCCGGGCGGGCTGAATGGTCAGCCCGTCCGGCGTTTGAGGACGCGCGCCGCAGGCGCGCTCGGGGGTGCGGGGGC
>NZ_JAIQLH010000261.1 GCF_020037025.1 Streptomyces huiliensis
CCCCCGCAAGAAACGGTGAAAGGGTGGGGCCGGGGCAAGCCTCAGGCGACGATCAGATAGATCCCGTACCCGACAGCCGCCGCGCACAGCGCGAACGCCGCGTAGGCCCCCACCCGCGCCCCCGCGGAAGCGGACCCGCCGTCCCGCGACGGCGACGTCCCCACGATCCCGAGGGTGAAGGCCCCCACCAGCCCCACGGTCATCACGAGACTGACGCCGAAGACCTGACCCAGAGCTGCCCAGTCGATGTGCATACGAAGATCCTCAGCTGGTCGCGGCCACGGCCGGGGCGACCGGGGCGGGGGCGGGCTCGGGGGTGACGGCCGTGGGTGCGGCCACCGTGGCCACCGGACCCGCCGGCGGCGGGGCGACGGCCTGGAGGGCGGCGGTCACGACGCCCACCGGCTCGGCGGAAGCGGTGCCAGCCGGAGCCGGAGAACCGGCCGCATCGTCCGGAGTCACCGGCTTGCGCCGCGACACCAGCCAGATCGCCCCGCTGACCGCCAGGCCGAGGACGGCCACCGCGGCCACACCCCAGTCCCCCTGGTCGGCGAGGAGCGCCGCACCGGCCGCGACCAGACCGGCCGCCGGCAGCGTGAGGCACCAGGCGGCGACCATGCGGCCGGCGGTCGACCAGCGGACGACGCCGCCCTTGCGGCCCAGGCCCGCGCCCATGATCGAGCCGGAGCAGACCTGCGTGGTGGAGAGCGCGAAGCCGATGTGCGAGGAGGCGAGGATGACGGTCGCGGCACCGGTCTGGGCGGCGAAGCCCTGCGCCGGGCGGATGTCGGTGAGGCCCTTGCCGAGGGTCTGGATGATGCGCCAGCCGCCGAGGTAGGTGCCGAGCGCGATGGCCAGGCCCGCGGAGACGACGACCCACAGCGGCGGGTCGGAGTGCGGGGCGACGACGCCGCCGGTGACCAGCGCGAGCGTGATCACGCCCATGGTCTTCTGCGCGTCGTTGGTGCCGTGCGCCAGCGAGACCAGCGCGGCGGAGGCGATCTGACCGGCGCGGTAGCCCTTCGCCGTGTCGGCCTCGTCGCGGTTCCGCGCCAGCCGGTAGGTGAGCTTGGTCGCGGCCCAGGCCGAGATGCCGGCCACGAGCGGGGCGGCCACGGCCGGGATGAGGACCTTCATGACGACCTTGTCGCCGTTGACCGCGTCGAAGCCGACGGAGGCCACGGTCGCGCCGATCAGGCCGCCGAAGAGGGCGTGGGAGGAGCTGGAGGGCAGGCCGGCCAGCCAGGTCAGCAGGTTCCAGACGATGGCGCCGACCAGACCGGCGAAGATCACTTCTGGTCTGATTCCGGCGGTCTCGTCGATGATGCCTCCGGAGATCGTCTTGGCGACCTCCACGGAGAGGAACGCGCCGACGAGGTTGAGCGCCGCCGACATCGCCACCGCTGCCTTGGGCTTGAGTGCCCCGGTGGAAATGGTGGTGGCCATCGCGTTGGCCGTGTCGTGGAAGCCGTTCGTAAAGTCGAACACCAAGGCCGTGACGATCACGATCCCGATGAGAAGCGTGATGTGTTCCATTCACCCAGGCAATCAGTCCGGTGGTCAGTACGCGGCGACCGTAGGGACCGTGGGTGAACGGAAGGTGAACTGGGGCGGGATCCGCGGTGACGCGAACCGGAGGGGGTCATCGATGACGGACCGGACGGACGACGGGACGATCGCCCGGATCAGGGCAGAAGTGCTGGCCACGGCCCGGAGGACGGTCGCGGACGGCCTGGTCGTGGGCACCTCGGGGAACGTGTCCGCCCGGATCGGCGACATGATCCTCGTCACGCCCGGCGGGGTGCCGTACGACCGGCTGCGCCCGGAGGACGTCGTCGCCGTCGGCCTGGACGGCCGGCCCGTGTCCGGCGGCCTCGCGCCCGACGGTCCCGCGCCCGGCCGCCTCGCCCCCACCAGCGAGCTCCCCCTCCACCTCGCCGTCTACCGGGCCACGGACGCCACGGCCATCGTCCATACGCACGCCGTCCACGCCACCGCCGTCTCCACGCTGGTGACGGAGCTGCCGGCGATCCACTACATGACCGCGGCCCTCGGCGGACCCGTACGGGTCGCCCCCTACGCCCTCTACGGCAGCGACGAGCTCGCCCGGCACGCGCTCACCGCCCTGGACGGCCGCACCGGCTGCCTCCTGCGCAACCACGGCACCCTCACCTACGGGACGACCCTCGACCAGGCGTACGACCGCACCGCCCAGCTGGAGTGGATGTGCCGCGTCTGGCTCGCGGCCTCGGGGGTATCCGGCCGGACACCGTCGCTCCTCGACGCGGGGCAGCTCGCCGAGGCGGGGGAGAAGCTGCGGGGCTACGGGCGGCGGCGGGACCGAGCGGGACGGGACTGAGCGGGCCCTGACGGGAGCGGGTGGGAGCGGGTGGGAGCGGTCGGGAGTGAGCGTGAGGGCGAGCGCGAGTGACGGGCGGCGGCGGGACCGACGGCCGGTGGGCGGACCGATGGACCGATCGGTGGGCGGACTCGTGGGCGGCCCCGTGGGCGGACCAGTGGACCGACCCGTGGGCGGACCAGTGGACCGACCCGTGGGCGGACCAGTGGACCGACCGGTGGGCGGGGACACGCCCGTAGGGGATCCACCCCGCCCCCGCGATCACCCGCCCGCCCGTCCACGCCGACTGGCCCCGCCCCACCCCCGTGCGGACACTGGAGGGATGCATCTGGTCCGGACGACGGCGATGACAGCGGTGACCATGATCGGTGCCGGGGCGGCCGCCCTGGCCGCGGGGCGGTACGCGGGCGACGCCCTCCTGAGAAACGGCCCCGACCGGCCCCTCCCCGGTGAACCCCGGCTCACCGTACGGGCCGTCGACGAGACCACCGTCACCCTCGACCGGACCCCCGCCTCCTGCCGCCCCGGCACCTACGGGCTCACCGGCCGGGACCTGCACGCCGTCGTCGGGCCGCCCGTCGCCGACGTCTCGCACCCGCACGACCGCGTCGTCCGCCGGCTCGAACGGATCACCCACGGGGTCCTCAGGCCCGGCCTCGGGGTCCGGCTCACCCCGCAGGTCCTGCGCGGCGACCCGCGCGAGGCGCTCGGCCTCGGCCCCGAGGACGTCGACGACCTGGAGCTCCCCGGCGAGACCGGCCCGCTGCCCGCCTGGTTCCTGCCCGGCGCCCGCGACACCTACGTCGTCACCGCGCACGGGCTCGGCGCCACCCGCGAACAGCCCATGGCCCTGCTGCCGTTCCTGCGCCGGATGCGGCTCCCCGCGCTCCTCCCCGCCCACCGCGGCGACCCCGGAGCCCCCCGGCCCGCCGACGGCCTCGACCGGCTCGGCGCCGCCGAGTGGCGCGACGTCGTCACCGCCGTCGACGAGGCCGT
>NZ_JAIQLH010000262.1 GCF_020037025.1 Streptomyces huiliensis
CGCCCGGGCGCTCGCGGCCGGCATCGCCGCGACGGCCGTGCTCACCGAGATCGAGGTCGCGGTGGTGGGCGGCGGTGTCGCGGGCGCCGGGGACGTCCTCTTCGCGCCGCTGCGGCGCCACTTGCGCGCGTACGCGACGCTGTCCTTCGCCGCCGGCGTCGAGGTCCTGCCGGCCCGGCTGGGCGGCGACGCCGGGCTGGTGGGCGCGGCGGCGGCAGCGGCGGAGGGGGTGGGGGTGTGGGGGCGGGGGTGAGGTGAGGTGGCCGATGGCCTGTGGGGTGGGGCGATGTGAGGTGTCGTCGGATGCGGTGGTGGGCGAGGGTTTCGCCGGGGGCGGTGGGGGAAGTCGTAGTGGCCGGTGCCTGTTTCGGGTGCCTGTTTCGGGTGCCTGCTTCCGGTCGGTGCTCGCCGCCGGTGTCTGCCGCCGGTGCCTGCTGCCGGTGTCTGCTGCCGGTGTCTGCCGCTGATGTCCGTCCGTCTTCCGCCCGCTCGTCCGTCCGGCCGCCGCGACGGCGCGGCTCACGGCGCGGCTTCCGGCGCGGCCCATGACACGGCTCACAGCGCGGCTCCCGGCGCGGACGGAGCGGAACCAGTGAGCCCCTTGGGAACCGAGGGAGTTGTGAGGCATACGGCCGGTGCGCCGATGAACCGAGGGCCCCATCCCGCTCGTCTGTCCTTCCATGGCAAGGTGTTCCGGGCATCGCAAGGGGGCCGCTCGGAGGAGGGGGAACCGTGATCGTCTGGTTGAACGGCGCTTTCAGTGCGGGAAAGACCAGCACCGCGAGGGAGCTGACCGGGCTCATGCCGGAAAGTCACCTCTACGACCCCGAGATCGTCGGCGGGGGACTGCGGCATCTCCTGCCGCCGGAGCGGCTGGCCGAGGTCGACGACTACCAGGACCTGCCCATCTGGCGCCGCCTGGTCGCCGACACCGCGGCGGCGCTGCTCGCGGAGGTGGGCGGGGTGCTCGTCGTCCCCATGACCCTGCTGCGGCAGGAGTACCGGGACGAGATATTCGGGACGCTCGCCGCCCGCCGGATTCCCGTGCGGCACATCCTGCTCGACTGCGATGAAACGATACTGCGCAAACGGATCGACGGCCGGGTGGAGTTCCCCGGCGACCCGGCCGGCAGCGAGTCCGTCCGGCAGTGGGCCCGGGACCACGTCGACGCCTACCAGGAGGCGCTGACCTGGCTCTCCGACGACGCGTTCGTCGTCGACACCGGACGGCTCACCCCGCGCGAGGCGGCCGAACGGGTCGCCCGGGCGGTCCGCGACGGCTCCGCCGGCCCGTGCCAGATCGTCGAGACGCCCGAGCCGAAGGCCGAGACGCTGGCCGCCGGGGTGCTCCTCTTCGACGAGCACGACCGGGTCCTGCTGGTCGACCCGACCTACAAGCCCGGCTGGGAGTTCCCCGGCGGCATCGTCGAACCGGGCGAGGCGCCGGCGCGGGCCGGCATGCGCGAGGTGGCAGAGGAGATCGGCATCGAACTGCCGGACGTACCAAGGCTGTTGGTCGTGGACTGGGAACCCCCGCGGCCCCCCGGCTTCGGCGGCCTCCGCTTCCTCTTCGACGGCGGCCGGCTGACCGAGGCGGAGGCCCGCCGCCTGCTGCTCCCAGGCGCCGAACTGCGCGGCTGGCGGTTCGTCACCGAGGCCGAGGCGAGCGCCCTCCTGCCCCCCGTCCGCCTCAGCCGCCTCCGCTGGGCGCTCCGCGCCCGCGAACGCGGCTGCCCGCTCAACCTGGAGGCGGGGGTGCCGGTCGGGTGAGGTGGGGGAGGGGTGGGGAGGAGGCGCGGCGAGGGCGCGTACGGGCGCCCGGCGCCGCGCTCGCGCCCGTTCCGCCGCTGCCTCCCCCAGCCCCAGCCACCGCGTAGGTACCGACAGAGGGAGGACGCCCCGTGGAGGACGAACGCCGGGCAGCGGCGACGGCTCGGATTGTCTCCGCGACCGTCACCTACCGGGCGCCGTGCCGGGACTGCGGCGCGGAGGCCGAGTGCCACGGCGTCCAGGCCCTGGTGGACGGCCGCCTGCGGTGGGACGTGGAAACGGCCTGCGCCGCCTGCGGTGCGGCGCTCGCCGTGTGCGGCGCCGCCCTGCCGCCCGAACGGCGGGAGCAGCTGCTCGCCGAGCACGGGCCGGCGACCCTGCGCGTCCTCACGCCGCCGCCGACGGGCGTGCCGGTCATGCGGGTACTCCGGGCCGCGCTCGGTGTCGGCCCGGCGAGCGCGAGGACGCTGTCGCGTCGCGTCCTGGCCGGCGGCTGTTCGGGCACCTTGCCCGAGATGGAACTCCTGGCCGGGAAGCTGCGCGCGTCCGGCATCGACGCCGTGGCCGCCGCTGCCGAGCGATGACCGAATTCGCTGACAGAGCTGACAGAGCTGACAGAGAGGGAAGTGAGGAGCACTCGATGGGCGTGTACGTGTCGGTGCGAGGGTGGCTGGAGTGCGACGACAAGCAGCTCGCCGCCGTCGAAGAGGTCATCGCCGCGTACGACGACGACCACTACAGCGGCGGGTGGGGCGCACCTCGTCGGCGCAGCGGCTGGACCCACTACGTCTTCTACGGCGCCGACATCCGCGCGTCGGCCCTGGACTGGTTCACCGACCAGATCGAGGAGATCGCCCGTATCCCCGCCTCCGACGAGGACGGAGACCTCGTCCAGGGCCTCTTCCTCGTGCACCACGAGATCGAGGGGACGACCGAATGGCAGGTCCGCGACGGCCGGCTCGTCACCTCACCGGCCGACATCAGACACAGGTACCTCGACCTGTAACCCCGCGCCCGTCCCGCCCCTCCCGCCCGTCCCGCCCCTCCTGTCCCTCCCGAGCTTCCGGCCCTCAGCCCGGCCCGGCTTCGAGGCGGCGTGCCAGAGTGGTCAGTTCGGGCAGGCACAGCGCCCGTCCGCCGAATCCCGGGAGGGGGACGTGCAGGGGTTCGGCCCAGCGGGCGGGGATCGCGTCCCGTCCGTGGAACGCGCCCGCGAGACCGCCGGTGACGGCGGCGACGGTGTCCGTGTCGCCGCCGAGGTCGATCGCCGCGCGCACGGCCTCCTCGTAGCCGGTGGTGGTGCGCAGCGCCCAGACCGCCGAGCCCAGGCAGGGCCAGACCGCGCCGTTGAACTCGGTCGCCCTGTCGGGGTGCCAGTCGGCGGCGAGGACGGTGGCGTAGCGGGGGCGGTGGTCCGGGTGGACGAGGTCCAGGACGTCGGGGAGGGCGCGGAGGGCGGGAAGGAGCCCGACGCCGTCGAGGGCGAGACGGACGAGCTCGTGGAATATCGCGGTGCCTTCCCAGGCGGCGGGGTCCCCGTGGGTGAGGGCGGCGATGCGCCGGGCGGCGTCCATCGTGGCCGGCCGGCCCGCCCGCGCGAAGTGGACCGCGGACGTCGACGCCCGCATCAACGCCCCGTTCCCGGCCGCGTGCCGGTTGACCCGGAAGTGGGCCGCGGCGGCCCGGTCCCACGGCATGCCGTTGGTGAGGACGTCCTCGGTCTGCAGACCGATGTCCTTCGGGTCGCCTGCCGCCCACCGCTGGAAGCGGGCGAAGACGTCCGGCAGGTCCAGTCCGCCCTGCTCCACCAGCGACTCCGCGACCAGCACGGCCATCTGCGTGTCGTCCGTGGCCTCGCCCGGGTCCCAGCCGCCGCCTCCGCTCATCTCGCCGCCGCACCCCGGCTCCGGGAACCGGGCGGAGAACGCGCCCGCCGGGCCGAACTCGAAGGGCGCCCCCAGCGCGTCGCCCACCGCGGCGCCGACGACCACCGCGACGGCTCGGTTCGTGCGTTCCGTACGCTCAACCGGTTCCATCCGCGCAGGCTATCGGGGCTCGCGGGGGCGCTACTGGCGGGCGGGGCGGGCGGGCCGCCCCCTGTCCGGAGGCCGCCCGCTGCCCGCGACTTCAGTGATTCCAGTGACTCCCACGACTTCAGCGGCTCCCGCGACTTCAGCGACTCCCGCGACTTCAGTGATCGAGGACGGCGAGGTCCAGCGCGGCCAGGCGCTCCGGGTCGGTGAGGATGTCGAGGGCGACGATCCGGTCGTCCACGACGGTGAAGGCCAGGACGGAGAACGGCGCCCCGCCCGCCGTCGCGACGACGCCGGCCGCGCCGTTGACCAGTGCCGGGCGCGCCGACTCGGCCACCCGCGCGAACCGCGACGCCTGCCGGGCCACGGCCTCCGCGCCCCGTACGACGCTGAACGCGCGCGAGGGGCCGCCGTCCGACCGTGCCACCACGTCCGGGTCCAGCAGGTTCACCAGCGCGTCGAAGTCGCCGCCACGCGCGGCGGCGAGGAACGCGTCGACGACCCGGCGCTGCCGGCCGAGGTCCGGGTCCGGGCTGGGCGCCGAACCCTGCACCCGCCGGCGGGCGCGGCTGGCGAGCTGCCGGGCGGCGGCGGGGGTACGGCCGACGACCGGCCCGATCTCGTCGAAGGGCACGGCGAACATGTCGTGCAGGACGAAGGCGAGCCGCTCCGCCGGCGCCAGCGACTCCAGCACCACCAGCAGCGCCAGCCCCAGCGAGTCCGCCAGCAGAGCCTCCTGCTCCGGATCGACCCGGTCCGCCCCGCTGATCACCGGATCGGGCAGCCGCAGCCGCTCCTCCATCGGCTCCTCGCGCCGCGCGGTACGGCTGCGCAGCATGTCGAGGCAGACCCGCCCGACGACCGTCGTCAGCCACCCGCCGAGGTTGTTCACCTCACCCGCGTCCACCCGGCTCAGCCGCAGCCACGCTTCCTGCACGGCGTCGTCGGCCTCGGCGAGCGACCCCAGCATCCGGTAGGCGACCGCCCTCAGGTGCGACCGGTGCTCCTCGAAGCGCCGCGCCAGGAACTCGGTGTCGTTCGCGCTGTCCATTCCCCGCCGTTCTGTTCGGTGGCATCGCGCGCACTCGTTCCGCGCGGCGCCTGACTGCTCGATCGGAACACTGACGTATCGGGCGGCGTGTTTGTCACAGGCGGCAGGGTGAACGTGGGCGCGATCACATATTTGCGGTGGTGGGGTGTGGGGTGCCGCTGGGGGAGAGGGGGAAGGAGCGGCGGTCTCGGTGTCGCTCGATCGCACTTCAAACCCCGCTTACGCGCGTACAGTTGGGGGTGAGGAGTCGGGCGGTCCGTGGGAGCGCCCTGGTTTTCTGGAGAGCAGATGGAGATCACCCTGTCCGTCACCGTCCAGGACGGTGATCCGGCCGGTGCCCTGAGTGACTTGCGGCACTGGCTGCTCCGCGACCCGCACCTGCGGCACCGCGTCGGACGGGAATCCGCGCCGCCCCCGCCCACCGACTGGATGGGCGCGGCCGACGAACTCCTGCCGCTGCTGCTGGCGCCGGGCGGCGTCACGGCCGCCGCGGCCGCCGCCGTCGTGGCCTGGGTGCGGAGCCGGCGCGGCGACCAGAAGGTCACGATCGACCTCCCCGACGGCACCCGGATGACCGTCGCCGCCACCCAGGTCCGCGACCTGGACGCCAAGGGCGTCGCGGAGCTGGTGGAGCACCTCGCCGCCACGCTGAACGCGGCGGCCGGGGAGCGTCCGCGGGTGCCTGCCGGCGAGGGAGCCGACCCCGTCGTGGGACCTGCCGTCGGCCCTGTCGTCAGCCCTGTGGCCAACGGTGCCGGTGCCGGTGCCGATGCCGATGTCGGCGCCGGTGCCGGCATCGGCACCCCGGCTCGCCGAGCGGAGCCGGACCGGAGCTGACGCCGTGCGGGGGGAGGGGGACGCGAGAGACCTGACGGGCACGGACTGCCACGCGGTCGTCGTCGGGACCGGCCGGCACGGCTCCCGCCCCCACGAGCACGACCCCGAGCGTCAGGCGCCCGGCTTCGAGCGCGAGACTACATGTCGAGCCGGCCCCTCATGGTCACGGGAAGCGACAGCGAGCACGCACTCCTGTGGGATCTCCGGGATGTCCACCATCCCAGCCGGGGGGCGACGCTCCCCGGCACACCCGGAGCGGTCGCCGCCACGGCGAAGGACACGCTCGCCATCTCCCTCAAGGACGGGACGGTGAATTCTGGAACGTCGGGGACACCCGGAACCCGCGCCTGGAACGCCGGGTCACGAGCATGAAACGCTCCTCGGACGTCCTGGTCACGGTGGAGTCCGACGACACCGGTGTGCTCGGCAGGGGCCCCGAAGTGTTCCGCGTGTGGGGCCTGAACCCCGACGGCACGTGGCAGAGGCCCAGTTCGGTCACCTTCACCGGCGCCAACGACGTCCGAGTGCTCGATGAGGGGCGTCCGGCCGTCGCCGTCCACCGGCCGAAGGAGGACGCGACGAGGACCGCACCTTCCTGATCGACCTCAACGCCGGCCGGCTCTACCGCACGTTGTGCGACCTCAACCCGCTCAGCGTTCCCGAGGACCAGTGGAAGGCCCTCTTCCCGAAGATTCCGCCCCGCCGCTCCTGCGACTGACGGCGCACGTCCTTGCACGTCCCCGCATGTCCCCGCACGTCCCCTCCACGTCCCCCCCCCACGTCCCCCACGGTCCCGCAAGTGGATGGGGGTGCTCCATGTGCCCCTCTGAGAGCGCAGGGTATTGTCCCGGGACAGGAGGTACCGGTGTGTTGACGTTGCGTGAACAATTAACAGCCTTGTACACCAACGAAGTCGAGCCGGCGGAGGTCGTGGGGGCCTTCCGGCGGGCCCTGGTCGTCGTGCCGCTCGACGAGCGCGGCGGATTGTGGACCGTTCCGTACGGGGGTGTGTGGTGGATCCACGCCTTCTGCGACGAGGCGGCGTTGGCACGGTTCGCGGCGGCCAAGTCCCACGGAACCGAATGGGACTACGTCACGACATTCGGCGCCCGTCTCCTGGACGTGGTGGTCCCGGCCGTCGGAGAACCGACCGGAGTCGCCTTGGACTTGGGCGGTGACACGCCCTTCTTCCTGCCTCCCGTGGCGGGTGTCGTACCGGACGCGGCGGCGGTCGTGACGACCGCCGGAGGGGACAAGCGATGAGCGGCGGTTCGGATCTGGCGGCGGACCGTGAGGCCTTGGATCAGATAGCCCAGGGACTCACGGCCGTTCTCGCCGAACTGAAGGAACTCGGGATGATCGGGGAGTCGGCGGCGGGCCGGGGGTTCTCCGACATCAAGCTGAACGGCATGGAGACGGGCCACGACGGCCTGACCGGCACGCTGAAGACCTTCGCCGAGCGCTGGGAGTGGGGCGTGCGGTCGTTGGTGCACGACGGGAATCAGTTCGCCCGCCGGGTGGGGCTGGCCGCCGGCAGCTATTACGAGCAGGACCAGTACATCAAGGGAACCCTCAAGGTCGGTGTGGCCGCGTTCGGCGCCGATCCGACGCTCTCCGACGAGCAGGTCGAGAAGATGTCGATGGACGAGATAGCGGACCACGGGAACTTCGCGCACGTGGACTACAGCAAGAAGTCCTTCGAGGAGTCCTTCGACCACATGAAGCGCACCAACCTGGACGTCGCAATGGACAGCATCGCGACCGGACGTGAGAACGCCGAGACCATGAAGCGCGTCACCGGTCAGGGGGAGCGCTGATGAGCTTCCTGGGCGGCCTCGGGCACACCGTCAAGAAGGGCGTCGACAAGGTCGGCGACAAGGCCGAAGGGGTCTGGAACGAGGGCAAGAAGCAGGTCGGCAAGGGCGTCAGATATGTCGCCCACGAGGTCGGCGACGGGCTCGACTCGGTGGGCATGCACGGCCTGGCCGACGGCGTGGACGACTTCGGCGACAATTTCGCCTCCCGCATGGGCGCCCACGTCAGCGAACAGCAGCTCGGCGAGACGGAGGAAGCCGACGAGCTCATTCACGGAAAGCCGGGGAAGATCCGTTCCTCGGCCTCTCATCTGTCGGACTTCGCGGCGGCGTTCGCGCGGGTCCGCGACGGGATGTCGCGGCTGGACTCCGATCACTGGAAGGGCAAGGGCGCGGACGCCTTCCGCGAGAAGTTCGCCATGCACCCCTCGCAGTGGGGACACGCGGCGAAGGCGTGCGAGGACGCGGCCAAGGCCCTGAGCCGGTACGAGGAGACGGTCACCTGGGCCCAGGGCAAGGCGAAAGAGGCCATCGCCCTCTACAAGGAGGGGAAGCGGGAGCAGAAGGAGGCGATCGACGCCTACAAGGCGCAGGTCGAAGCCTTCCAGAAGGCGGCCAAGGAGTACAACGCGAAGCTCGACGACGGCAAGGACCCGGGGACCCGGCCGACGCCACCCGGTTCCTGCCCGAACGCCGGCGCAGACAAGATGCGGCACGCCCAGGAGCTGCTGACCAACGCCCGTACCCAGCGCAACAGCGCGGCGGAGGCCGCGGCGGCGGCGGTGAAGGGGGCGCTGGCCCACGCCCCGGAGAAGCCGGCGTTCACCAACCGCATGGGGATGAACCTCGACGACTTCGAGACGGCCTCCATGACCGAACTGACCCATTTCGGCGGCGGTTTCGCCAAGGGCGCGGCGGACACGGTCAAGTTCGCCCGGACGGTGCTGCCCATCGACCCGTACAACATCACGCACCCGGCGCAGTACCTCGACCACATGACCAACATGGGGGCCGGGATCATGACCCTGGCCAACCATCCCGACCAGATACCCTCCACGCTCCTGGGCACCGGCTGGGGCAAGGACCGGTCCGAGGCGGCCGGCCGGCTGGGCTTCGACGTGCTGACCACGATGGCCAGCGGCGGTACCGGTCTGGGTGGGGTGGCCGCTCGTCGCGTGGGGATGAACGCGGCCAAGCACGGCCTGGAGGACGCGGGTGCCCGGGGGCTCCGCCGGTTCGGCCAGGACGCGGAGCGCGAGGCGGGCGCGGCCCGTGGGCACGCCGAAGCCGACCCCAATGGCGCCGCGAAGAAGGACGCCCAACGCGACTGCGCCGGGACCGACCCGGTCGACCTGGCCTCGGGCCACATGTTCCTGGCCCAGACCGATGTCGCCCTCCCCGGCGCACTCCCGCTGACCTTCACCCGAAGAGTCGGCTCGGGCTACCGGGCGGGCCACTGGTTCGGCCCGTCCTGGTCCAGCACGGTCGACCAGCGGCTGGAGATCGACGCGAAGGGCGTGGTGTTCGTCTGCGAGGACGGCATGGTCCTCACCTACCCGCACCCGGCCCCCGGCGTCCCGACCCTCCCGTCCCACGGCCCCCGCTGGCCCCTGGAACCGACGGCGGACGGCGGCTACACCGTCACGGACACGCACGGGGACCGTACGTGGCACTTCTCTGCCGCCGTCCCCTGCGGCGACCGGCATGAGATCGCTTTGCTGGACCAGATCACCGACCGCAACGGCCACTGGATCACCTTCGATTACACGGAGGAGGGCGTTCCGACCGCCATCACGCACCATGCCGGCTACCACGTCCGCATCACGACGGACGGCGGCCGGGTCACGGCCCTGCATCTGGGCGATGTGGAGCTGATGCGCTACGCCTACGCGAACGGCGATCTGACGGAGGTGGTGAACTCCTCCGGCCTCCCCCTCCGCTTCACCTACGACGACCGCCACCGCCCCACGTCGTGGACGGACCGCAACGATCGCTCGTACCAGTACGTGTACGACGACCGCGACCGCTGCGTCTACGAGACCGGTGAGGCGGGGCACGTCGAGTGCACCCTGGAGTACGGCGACCCGGACCCGGAGACCGGGCTGCGCGTCACCACCCTCACCAGCGCCTTGGACCACACCAGTCGCCATGTCTTCGACGCGCGCTCGCGGCTGGTCGCGGAGACAGACCCGACGGGGGCCACGACCCTCTTCGCCTGGGACGGCCACGACCGGCTCGTCTCGCGCACGGACCCGCTCGGGTACGTCACGACGTTCGCGTACGACGAGGCGGGGAACCTGCTGTCGGTGGTCCGGCCGGACGGCAGCGAGAGCACCGCGACGTACACCGCCCTCGGTCTCCCCGAGACGGTCACCGAACCGGACGGCGCGACATGGCGGCAGTCGTATGACGCGGCGGGCAACCGCGTCTCACTGACCGACCCCTCCGGCGCGACAACCCGCTACGCCTACGACGCCGCCGGTCACTTGACGACGGCCACCGATGCCCTCGGGAACGTCACGCGGATGCGGTGCGACGCGGCGGGCCTCCTGTCGGAGGTGACGGATCCCCTCGGCGGAACGACCCGCTACGAGCGGGACACCTTCGGCCGCACGGTCGCCGTCACGGACCCGATGGGAGCCGTCACCCGCTTCGCCTGGACGACCGAGGGCCTGCTCGCCCGCCGTACGGATCCGGACGGTGCGGAGGAGAGCTGGACGTACGACGGCGAGGGCAACTGCGTCACGCACACGGACGCCCTGGGCGGGGTGACGCGGAACGAGTACACCCACTTCGACCTGCTGACCGCCCGCACGACACCGGACGGCGTCCGCCACACCTTCACCCACGACACCGAACTCAGGCTCCGGACCGTCACCAACCCCCAGGGCCTGACGTGGTCCTACACCTACGACCCGGCCGGGCGTCTGACGTCGGAGACGGACTTCGACGGCCGCACGCTGACCTACGCGCACGACGCGGCGGGGCGGCTGACCGAGCGGACGAACGGCCTCGGGGAGACGGTCGGTTACCGCTACGACCCCGCGGGCCGGATCACGGCCAAGGACGTCGCGGGCGAGCTCACCACCTACGCCCATGACGCGGCGGGCCGCCTCCTGGAGGCGGCCGGGCCCGAGGTGACGCTCGTCTACTCGCGCGACCGCCTGGGCCGGGTCAAATCCGAGACGGTCAACGGCCGGACGCTGACCTACACCTACGACAAACTCGGCAGGCGTACCCGGCGGGTGACCCCGGCGGGCGCGGTCACCACCTGGACGTACGACGCGGCGGGCCGACGGACCGGTCTGACCGCCTCCGGCCACGCCTTCGAGATGGAGCACGACGCGGCGGGCCGGGAAGTAGCCCGCCACTTCGGCCAGGGGCTCACCCTGACACACGGCTGGGACGCGGCAGGCCGCCTCACCACCCAGACGTTGTCGGCGTCCGCCGCCCCCGATCCCCTCCAGCACCGCGCCTTCACCTACCGCCAGGACGGCTGCCTCACCGGCATCACGGACACCTCCGGTGGCTCCCGCACCTTCGACTTGGACGCGGCGGGCCGCGTCACCGCCGTCCACGCCGCCGACTGGACCGAGCGGTACGCGTACGACGCGGCCGGCAACCAGACGCAGGCTTCCTGGCCCACGGACCACCCGGGCGCGGAGGCCCGCGGCCCCCGCACCTACCAGGGGACCCGAATAACCCAGGCGGGCCGGATCCGCTACGAACATGACGCCCAAGGCCGCGTCGTCCTCCGCCAGAAGACCCGCCTGTCCCGCAAACCGGAGACCTGGCGCTACACCTGGGACGCGGAGGACCGTCTGACGTCGGTCGTCACACCGGACGGCACCACGTGGCGCTACCTCTACGACCCGTTCGGCCGCCGCACGGCCAAGCAGCGCCTGACGCCGGCGGGCGACATCGCGGAACAGGTGGACTTCACCTGGGACGGCCCCACCCTGGCCGAACAGACGACAACGTCGACGGACCTGCCGCACCCCGTCACCCTCACCTGGGACCACGACGGCCTCCACCCCATCGCCCAAACCGAACGCATCTCCGCAGCGGACGCCCCCCAACGCGAAATCGACCGACGCTTCTTCGCCATCGTCACGGACCTGGTCGGCACACCGACGGAACTCGTCGACGAGAATGGCGCCACCGCGTGGTACTCACGTATCACACTGTGGGGCGAAACAGGCTGGTCGCGGGACAGTACCGCTTACATCCCTCTCCGTTTCCCAGGTCAGTACTACGACCCTGAAACGGGCCTCCACTACAACTTGTACCGGCACTATGACCCTGAGACAGCTCGGTACACTGCTCCGGACCCTCTTGGGCTTGCACCGTCACCCAATCCGGTCACCTATGTGCACAACCCGCACACCTGGCTCGACCCTCTTGGGTTGGCGCCCTATGAGGATGACCGCCGGGTCGGTTTGGAGAGGCGAACCTCCAATACAGGGGCATTCTCCGAACTGCAGGTTCCTATGCAAAAGCGGGTGGTTCATCGAGTGGCGCAGGACGCGGGCGTTGGACTGGAAGGGGTGAAGGTAAAGATTAACCGGGATACCGATCTCATCGGGCGAAACCTGTTCGGCCATACATCACCTGACGGAACGATCACGCTCTACCCTGATGCGTTCAGCAACATGGAAGATCTCGTCAGGACAATCGGTCATGAACGCATGCATGTAATGCAGACCAGGTTGCACGGCCCTGCCTCTTCCATGGAACAGGAAGCAGCCTGGGAACGTGCCGCCTACGCGTCGGAAGACCAGTTCTGGAACTACTACAACGGACGGATCGGATGACCATGAACCGCGAGACGTGGCTGAAGGCGCTGCCGGGCGCTTCGGAGAACCGCGGCCTCGATGGGATGCCATGTCCGGATTGCGGGCGAAGGCAATTGAACGTGCGGTATGTCGCCGATCCTGAAAGTCGTATCGGATACGTGCTTTTCTGGTGCGGATCCTGCTTGCATGGGATCACGGTTTCGCGAGTGCGCGTGCCCGAAGGGGTGGAGTTCCGGTCGTTCGGCGACTCCAGGGCAGTCGAGGGAGTTCCGAACTTCACGCGTCATGAGTAGAGAAAAGCCGGAGGGGGACAGGCCGACTCAGTGAGCTGATACGGCGTATCTGTTCGCCGGATGCTCGGGAGAGGGCGTTGGGTGCCGATCAGGCGACCGACTGGGTCGGTGCGTACTCGGTGGGAGACGGGGAGGCGTTGGTCGGAGTGCTGATCGTGTGTGCGGTCTCCGAGACGGATTGGGGGGCTCTCGAGGCGCAGTTGCACGGTCTGCTGGAGCTGGGGGCCGGTGGATTCACGCATCCGGAGAACCTGGGTCGGCTCCGTGAGATCGCCCCGGGAAAGCTGCCGCAGGAATTGCGCGGTTATCTCGATGACCTTCTGGAGGACCCGGCTCGGGCGTGATCAGCGGACAGCTTCCGTATGGTGACGGCCCGGCCGGTCCGGCTCATGGGAGCCGGACCGGGACGGAGAAGCGGAGGGGACCGCTACCGCTTCGAGTCCGCGTAGTTCAGGAGGAACAGGGCCTCCGTCAGGGACATGCGCTCCAGTTCCTCCGGGTCGACGCTCTCGTTGACCGCGTGGATCTGGGCCTCCGGCTCGCTGAGGCCGATGAGGAGGATCTCGGTGTCGGGGTAGAGGGCGGCGAGGGTGTTGCAGAGGGGGATGGAGCCGCCCATGCCGGCGGTCTGCATTTCCTGGCCGGGGTAGGCGACGCGCATGGCCTCGGCCATCGACACGTACGCCGGGCTGGCGGTGTCGGCGGCGAAGGGCTCGCCCTGGCCGACGAGTTCCGTCGTCACGCGGGCGTTCCACGGGACCTGGGACTCCAGGTGGGCGCGGAGGAGCTCGGCCGTGTCGGCGGCGTTGACGCCCGGGGGGACGCGGAGGCTGATCAGGGCCGCCGCGCGGGCGTGGACGGACGGGGTGGCGCCGACGACGGGCGGGCAGTCGATGCCGAGGACGGTGACGGCGGGGCGGGCCCACAGGCGGTCCGCGACCGTGCCGGAGCCGATCAGGTCGACGCCGTCCAGGACCTTGGCGTCGGAGCGGAAGTCCTCCTCCGGGTACTGGAGGCCGTCCCAGGTGCCCTCCGGCTCCAGACCGTGGATGACGGTCGTGCCGTCGGGCGCGCGCAGCGAGTCGAGGGTGCGGATCAGCGCGGCGAGCGCGTCGGGGGCGGCGCCGCCGAACATGCCCGAGTGCAGGTTGCCGCCGAGCGTCTGCACCTCCACCCGCACCAGCATCATGCCGCGCAGGGTGGCCGTCACGGTCGGCAGACCGAGCCGGAAGTTGCCGGCGTCGCCGATGACGATGGTGTCGGCGGCCAGCAGCTCCGGGTGCGCCTCGGCGTACCGCTGGAGGCCGCCGGTGCCCTGCTCCTCCGAGCCCTCGACGATCATCTTGACGCCCACCGGCACCCCGCCGTGCTCCTTGAGGGCGCGCAGCGCCGACAGGTGCATGATGAAGCCGCCCTTGCAGTCGGCCGCGCCGCGCCCGTACCAGCGGCCGTCCCGCTCGGTCAGTTCGAACGGCGGGGACAGCCACGCGTCCTCGTCCAGCGGCGGCTGCACGTCGTAGTGGGCGTACAACAACACCGTCGGGGCGCCCTCGGGACCCGGCAGGTAGCCGTAGACGGACTGGGTGCCGTCCGGGGTGTCCAGCAGCGCGACGTCCTCGAAGCCCTCGGCGCGCAGCGCCCCGGCCACCCACTCCGCCGCCGCCTCGCACTCGCTCTTCGGGAACTGCGCCTCGTCCGCGACCGACCGGAAGGCGACCAGCTCGGCCAGTTCGGTGCGGGCGCGGGGCTGGAGGGAGGCGACGGTCGCGGCGAGCGCGGCGGAGTCGGGCCGGGGGGCCGGAACGGTGTCCATGGAACGCTCCTCGGGGGCACCACGTTGTGGTGCATGGATGGGCATGGTTGACGGCCTCGATCCTTTCATGGTGTTCCGGGGCGGTGCCGGTGGGCCGGGCGTGCTTCCCGAGGCGGGCGGGCCTACGGCCGGGCCGTAGGATGCGGGCGGAACGGCCGGTACGGCCGGCGGCGGCGGACGAGCGGGAGCGGAAGCACAGGTGAGCAGCGACAACACAGCCCGGGAGACGGGCCGCGACGACGTGCCGGCGGAGGACGTGTCCGTGGACGGCGGGCCCACGGGCGCCGGGCCGGTGTGGGACGTCGTCGTGGTGGGCGCCGGTCCCGCCGGGGCCTCGGCGGCGCACGCGGCGGCCGGCGCCGGGCGCCGCGGCCGGCGCCGGGCGCCGCGGCCGGCGCCGGGCGCCGCGGCCGGCGCCGGGCGCCGCGTCCTGCTCCTGGAGAAGGCCGAGCTGCCCCGCTACAAGACCTGCGGCGGCGGCATCATCGGCCCGTCCCGCGACGCGCTGCCGCCGGGCTTCGAACTGCCGCTGCGCGACCGCGTGCACGCCGTCACCTTCTCCCTCGACGGCAAGCTGACGCGCACCCGCCGGTCGAAGAAGATGCTCTTCGGGCTCGTCAACCGGGCGGAGTTCGACGCCGGCCTGGTCGAGGCGGCGAAGGCGGCGGGCGCCGAGGTGCGCACCGGCGTGACCGTCGCCCGCGTCGAGCAGCACGGCCCGGCCGTGCCC
>NZ_JAIQLH010000263.1 GCF_020037025.1 Streptomyces huiliensis
GTGACCGTCGCCCGCGTCGAGCAGCACGGCCCGGCCGTGCCCGACCGGCGCACCGTCGCCGTCGTGCTCGGCGACGGCTCGACCGTCCTGGCCCGCGCGGTCGTCGGTGCGGACGGCAGCGCCGGCCGCATAGGGGCACACGTCGGGGTGAAGCTCGACCAGGTCGACCTCGGCCTGGAGGCCGAGATCCCGGTGCCACCGTCGGTCGCCGAGGACTGGGCCGGCCGGGTGCAGCTCGACTGGGGCCCGATCCCCGGCAGTTACGGCTGGGTCTTCCCCAAGGGGGACACCCTTACGGTCGGCGTGATCTGCGCGCGTGGCGAGGGCGCCGCCACCAAGCGGTATCTGGATGACTTCATCGCCCGCCTCGGGCTGTCCGGCTTCGAGCCGAGCATCTCCTCCGGCCACCTCACCCGCTGCCGCGCCGACGACTCCCCGCTCTCCCGCGGCCGCGTCGTCGTGTGCGGCGACGCCGCCGGGCTGCTGGAGCCGTGGACGCGCGAGGGCATCTCCTTCGCGCTGCGCTCCGGCCGGCTCGCGGGGGAGTGGGCGGTGCGCATCGCCGAGGCGCAGGACGCGGTCGACGCCCGCCGCCAGGCGCTCAACTACGCGTTCGCCGTCAAGGCCGGGCTGGGCGTCGAGATGGGCGTCGGCCGCCGGATCCTCGCCCTGTTCTCCCGCAAGCCGGGCGTCTTCCACGCGGCGGTCACCGGATTCGGGCCGGCCTGGCGCGCGTTCGCCCGGGTGACCCAGGGGGCGACCACGCTCGGCGAGATCGTGCGGACGCATCCGCTGGCGCGGCGCGTGGTCTCCGCTGCGGACCGGATCCCGGCCGCCCGGCCTTAGGGAGGGGCCGGGCGGTGTGCTGCTCGCGGTGGTCGCGCAGTGGTCGCGCAGTGGCCGCGCGGTGGTCGCGCAGTGGCCGGACGGTGGCCGCGCGGTGGTCGTCGCGCGCCGCAGACAAGCCCCGGCCCGCGGGCTAAGGTGTGCGCGTACGCGGCAGGCCGACCCCCTGGGGGCTCCTGAATGGCGCGCAGACTCCGCCCTGTGGGCGCTGACTTCGCCGGTCCGGACGGCGGCTCGACGCTGCTCTTCCGCACGGCGGGCTCCGGCGGTGCCGCGCCGCTGCGGCTGACCTTCGTCGGCCGGACGGCGGCGCCGCCCGCGCGCATCCACCACGCGCTCGCCGAGGACGTGACGGGGTGGCCCCGCTGGTTCCGCGCCGTGACGCTCGCGCGGCCGCTCGGCGGGACCGGGCGGCGGCGCCGGGAGATCCGGCTCGTGGGCGGGGCCCGGTTCGACGAGACGGTGATGGCCTCCGACGCGCCCCGGCGCTTCGCGTACCGCGTGGACAGCACCAACGTGCCGTTCCTCCGCGCCGTCCTGGAGGACTGGCGGCTCGCCCCGGCCGGCCCCTCCGGCGGCGGCACCCTCGTCCGGTGGACCGTCGCCCTGGACGCGCCCCTGCCCGTCCGCTGCCTCGCCCTCCTCGCGCGCCCGGCGCTGGCCCACTCCTTCCGCGGCGCGGTGCGCGCGCTGGACGCGCGTCTGGCGGGGGCGGGGGCGGGGGACACGGGTGGTTGTGCCGGTGGTGGCAGCCGCAGTGGTGGCCGTGGCGGCAGTGGTGACGGGGAGCGTACGGGAGGCGGGTGAGGGCGCGGTGCGTCCGGCGTGCGTGGTGCGGTGGCGTCCGGCATGCGCGGTGCGCCCGGCGCCCACGGTGCCGTGGCGCGTCACGGAAGGGGCTCGCCACGGCGGTGGTGCGCCGCGGGCCGCGGCCCCGGCGGCCCGTCGCACGAACCCGGCCGCGAGGCACACCGCC
>NZ_JAIQLH010000264.1 GCF_020037025.1 Streptomyces huiliensis
TACGGGACAGCTCTTAGGGGGGCCGGGACGAGGAGAGGCGACCGGTCCGCTCTTTCACCCTCGCCCCCGCGGCAGCACGAAAGTCGGCCGAAAAGGTTCGGCGCGAGCCGGCATCGGTCCCGTGAGTACGGGCACCGGCGCCGGCCCGCGCCGCGGGCGGCCGTGACCCCCGTCCATGGCCGCCACGTCTGTGGGTCGCGCGTCCTCAGAAAGGACGGCGCTCCGCACTGGTCTCCCGTAACTCCTTGAGCACGGCGTCGACCAGCTGGTCGTGGAAGACGTCGGCGACGAGCGCCAGGTGCTCGTGCTCGGCCGCCGGGTCGGAACTGACGGTCACCACCACGCTGTCGGCGTGCGGGACCGGCACGTGGCCGGTCGCCTGGTTGGCCAGGCCCCGGCGGAAGGCCGCGGCCTCCACCACGGCGGCGAGCCGGCGCTCGTCCAGCGCGGCGGCGTCCGCCCTGCGGTGGGCGATCTCCAGGGCGGCGGGCTCGACATGGCGGCGGACGCCGCGCTGGATGTCGCGGATCTCGGCCATCTGCCGGTTGGCGCGCCACTCCAGGTCGGCCAGCGGCCAGCGGGACGCCCAGCGGGAGGTGCCGATGGTCACCTCGGGGACGTGCGCGGTGACCTCCTCCCAGAGCGGGTGGAGGCGGCGCAGCCGGCGCCAGGCGGTGGCGCGCGGGCCGACGGCGGGCAGCGAGAAGCCGAGGAGGACCAGGAGGGCCGCGACCGAGGCGCTCATCGGGGCCACGCCGTTGGACAGCCAGTACACGTCGCGGCCGGCCCAGGTGAGGGCGAACCCGGCGAGCTTGCAGGCGCAGTAGAGGAGTCCCAGCCAGCAGCCGGCGGCGAGCGTCCGCAACCCCTTGGAGAGCCAGGACGGGCCGAGGGTGGCCGCGTAGCGGGGGCAGAGGACGCCGAGTCCGGCGAGGCTGGTGCCGAAGATGGCCAGGTACAGCGCCAGGAAGGCGACCACGCCGGGGGCTTCGGCGTAGGCGGTGCTGAAGTCGCGCGGGTGCTCGACGGCATCGGGGCGGCCGACGGCGAAGCAGATGATCGCCGCCGTCCAGGCCGCCGCCACGGCGGCCACCGCGAACCGGGACCGGCCGAGCGCGCGGGCGTGCGCCGCGGCGTCGCCGCGGCTGGTCCAGCGGAGCAGCAGCACGGTGGCGCCGGAGGCGAACAGCACGACGGCCGAGTAGAGGAACACCATGGCGAGGTTGGCCACGCCGGTGAGCCGGTCGAAGGCGCGGTAGACGCTCGGCGCGGAGAACAGGAAGACGACGGGGACGCCGGCGGTCATCAGCGCGGTGAGGCCGAGGTCGGTGTTGCCGCGGTCGCGGAACCAGGCGCGGGCCTTGTAGGCGACGATGACCCAGGTGACGGCGGAGAAGGTGAGGTAGAGGGCGTCAAACACCGGCACCGCCCCCGTCCGGGCCGCCGCCGCTGCCGTCCGCTCCCCCGCCGCCGTCGTCGCGCACCCGGCGGACGTGCTGGAGCGCGGGCCCGAGGGAGGCGGCCAGGTCGGCGGCCGGGCCCTCCAGCGGCTGCTCCTGGCCGGGCGGGGGCGGGACGACCTTCTCCATCAGGAGGGTGCCGAGGATCTCGGTCTCGCGCTCGGTGAGGTTGTCGTAGCAGTGGTGCCGGGCGAGGCCCATGGTCAGGCCCATCCGGCGCATGGCGGTGGCCACGTCGACGGACGGCGTCCACACCTTGAGGGCGTCCTCGGTGACCGTCGGGTCCTGGTCGTGGCCGAGCAGCAGGTGGCCGATCTCGTGCAGCACGATGTGGACCTGGTGCCAGGGCGAGGTCTTGAGCTCGTAGACGACCCAGTAGCCGTCGTCGGTGGTGGCGGTCATGCCGGAGACGACGCCGTCGAGGCTCATCGGCACCAGATGGATCGGCCGTCCCACGCGGCGGGCGACGATGTCGCACAGGCCGCGGAGGTCGGTGGAGGCCGGCAGCGCGAGCTCGGCGATGAGCTGCTTGCACCTCCGGCGAATCCGCCCCACCCGCATGACTGCACCGTCCTCGTCCTCGGTACGCCGCCAGTGAGTGAAGAGCCGATCGTCCGCCACGACGGTCACGAGCGCTCCTCACCCCCCGCCGCGGGCGGGTCCGACGGCAGGTTCATCTGCTGCCGGAACTGGGAGATGATGGTGGTCAGGCTGTCCTGGACCTCGGGCGGCAGGCCCACCGAGCGCAGGGCGATGGCCCGTACCCGCTGGTCCCGCATGGCGACGAGGAAGCGGACCTCCTCCTCCACCCGGGCGGTCTGGGGCGCGGACAGGTCGCCCATCAGGTAGCCGACCGGCACGGCGAAGAACTTCGCCAGCGCCCGCAGCACGTCCGGGCTGGGGTTGGCGCGCTTCCCGTTGCGCAGCATCGACAGGTACTGCTCGGTGAGCGTGACCCCGCCGTACTCCTCCGTGCCGCGGCTGATCTCGTCCGCGACATGGGCGTTGGTGTACGGCGCACCCGGCGGGTGCATGTTGGCGAACAGGTAGTTGAGCCGCCCGGCCAGTGGGCTGCCCGTGTCTCCCGTCGCTCTGTCCCCCCTGACCGCCATCTGTCCCCCCGTTCCAGGTGCCTGGTTTCGCACGGCCGCCTCACGGCCGGTTAAGCCCTGAGGGGTCGCGATGGGCATCCTGTCATGCGCGGGGGCGGAGCACTAGTCCGTTCCGGATTACGAGCGGATGACGTACTTAACCGGCGGTTGATGGCAGGTCAGAAAGGTCCGGTCCATGGCGACGGGCCGGGCCCGCGGGCTCCGGCGTCCTGGTGAATCCTGTCGCGTCCGCCTCTCGCCACACCCCTCCCGTCCGGTGGAGGATGACACGCTCACCTCGTATGTGCCCGCGCGCACCGGAGAGGAACCGCTCATGCGCAGACCCCTCGCCGTCACCGCTCTCGCCGCCCTCCTCCTCGGCCTCACGGCCCTCTCCCCCGGCGGCCCCGCCGCCACCGCGGACCCCGGGCGACGCGCCCTGGCCGCCGCGGCCGACGCCTACTGGACCGCCGACCGGATGGCCGACGCCCTGCCGGCGGAGGCCGGCCGCCGGGCGGCGGTCGCCCCTGAATCCGTCGAAGGACCCGCCGCCCGCAAGGCGCCCGTCCCCCCGAGCCACCCCTTCGACGGACTCCCCCAGGTCGGCACCTTCTTCTGGACCGACGGCCACGGCCAGGGCCGGTTCTGCGGCGGGACGGTGGTCCGCAGCCCGTACCGGAACCTGGTGGTGAGCGCGGCGCACTGCCTGCGCCGCCCGGACCCCAAGCGGCGGCTGTCGTTCGTGCCGCAGTACCACGACGGGCTCAAGCCGCACGGCGTCTTCCCGGTCGAGGCGATCTACATCGACCAGCGCTACTACGACCTGGGGACGGACGGCGGCGCCCGCTGGGACTACACCGTCGTCCGGCTCGGCGACCGCTCCGACGGCACCCCGGTCGAGCGCGTAACGGGCGGTTTCGACCTCCTCTTCCACCCCGGCTACCGGCACTCAGACGTCCGGCTGATCGGCTACCCGGGCAACAGCGACACCAAGTACCCCAAGCCGCTCGACTGCCGCTCCTCCACCAGCCGTTACACCAGCACGGATCCCAAGGCCCCGGGCGACTTCCTGGAGATCCCGTGCGCCGGGTACGTGGGCGGCACCTCGGGCGGGCCGTTCCTGATCCGCGGCGTCGGCGGCCGGTCCGTGCTGATCGGCGTGATCGGCGGCTACCACACGGGCGGTGACACCCCGGACGTCTCGTACAGCTCCTACTTCACCGAGGACCTGCTGGACCTGTACCTCGACGCGGTGCACGGCGAGCCGCCGGCGGGGTGAGGACGCGACGAGGCCCCCGGGACGGTCTTCGAAGAACCGTCCCGGGGGCCTCGCGCGTGCGGTCGGGCCGCGCTACGCGCGCCGCGGCCGCCGCGTCAGCGTGTAGCCGCCGATGGCCGCGAGGGCGCCGAGCACCGCGCCGCCGACGGTCCACACCCAGCGGTCGGACCACCAGCTGCCGTTCCAGCCGTCCTCCGGCTCGGAGACGGCCCCGGCGTGCAGCGGGGCGCCGAGTTCGCCGCCCTCGGCGTACTTGCCGCCGGCGTCCTCGGCGGTCGCCTCGACCTCGGCGTGCACGGGCAGGCCCATGTCCTGGTCGGGCCCGTCGGCGACGGTGAGGCGGACGTAGTACGCGCCGGGCAGCGGGTCGTTGGACCAGCGCTCGGCGTACGGCCGCACGACGCGCAGCGTGCAGCTGAGGGTGACGGTCGTGTCCTGCTGGGACACCCGCTTGGTCCGCTCGCCCTCGGCGCAGGCCTGGCGGCGGCGCAGGCCGTCGAAGACGTCCAGCTGCCAGGTGGCGGCGCCGTGCCGGGCGCTCGCCTCGGGCAGCTTGACGGTGGCCTTGGCGGTGGGCCGCTGGCCGGCGCCGGCCGGGAACTGCCAGTAGAGGTAGTCACCGGTCGTACCGTCGGCGGTGGCCTTCTGGTCCTGCTTGACGGCCGTGGCGGTACGGAACGACGTACCCGCCTCGGTCGGGTCGCCGTTCTGGCCCTTGGTCCCGGCGGGGGCGTCGGCCGCCGCCGCGCCGGAGACGGTGAACAGCGCGCCGGCCGCGAGCAGCCCGGCGGTCAAGGTTCGTGCGATACGCATCAGTTGGCCCTCCAGATGGCGACGCGCCAGCGGGCCAGCCAGCCCCACAGCAGACCGGCGACCAGGCCGGTGACGACGAGGACGGCGAGCAGCACCCAGCCCCGTCCGAGGCCGAAGGCGGCCATGTCGGACGGCTTGTCCGGGGAGTCCACCAGGTCGACGGCGAGCTCGACGGGCAGGCCGGGGTCGCGCTTGACGGAGGCCGGGGCGGAGAAGGAGTGCGAGACCTCCAGGCAGACCGTCCGCGCGTCATCGTCCTTGGCGTCCTTCTTGCCCTTGCTCACCGGGTAGCGCAGGCCGGAGGCCATCACGTCGGTGCGCCCGCTGCCGGCGTCGGAGCCGCGGACGAGCTCCTGGCCGCCGTCGCCGACGGCTCTGACGAGGACGCCGTAGTCACGGTCGACCGGCCGGTCGGCGCCGACGCTCGCGGCGGCGCGCAGCTCCTGGCCGGGCTTGACCTTGACCTTGTACCAACGGTGGTCGCCGAAGGTCGCGCGGTCGGTCCAGACGCCGGCGCCGATCTCGGGCGCCGCGGAGCAGGCGTCCGCGCCCTTGGTCGGCTTGGGGGTGTCGTCGACGGGCGTCTCGGAGCGGCGGACGAGCTGCTTGATGCGGCCCGACAGCTCCTTGGTGTGCCGCACGGTGGTGTACGTGCCGCCGGTGGCCTCGGCGATGCAGGTGAGCTGCTCGCGGGTCTTGTCGTCGTGCGCCAGGCCGAGCGTGTCGATGGTCAAGTGCGTGCCCTTGGCAGCGAGTTCACGCGCCACGTCGCACGGGTCGGGCTGGCCGCAGGAGTCCTCGCCGTCGGTGATGAGGACGATACGGCGGGTGCCGCCGTCCTCGCCGAGGTCCTGGTCGGCGCCGCGCAGGGCGTAGCCGATGGGGGTCCAGCCGGTGGGGCGGAGGGTGGCGACGGCCGCCTTGGCCTCCGTCCGGTCGACCTGGCCGACCGGGTACTCCTGCTTGCTGTCCCGGCAGCCGACCGCCTTGTCGTCCCCGGGGTAGTGGGCGCCCAGCGTCCGGATGCCGAGCCGCACGCCTTCCGGGGTGGCGTCGATGACCTCGTTGAACGCCTGCTGGGCGGCGGCCATGCGGGACTGGCCGTCGATGTCGCGGGCCCGCATCGAACCGCTGACGTCGAGCACGAGCTCGACCTTCGGGGAATCCTTGGAGGGCCCGTCGGCGGCCTGCGCCGGCACGACACCTCCGGCCAGTGCGGCGAGCAGAGCGCAGGCGCCCGCCGCCAGCCGTCTTGTGATGATCATCCGAAGATCCTAGTGACCCACAGGCGGCCGACTCAAAACGGGAGTTGCGGGAGCGGGAAGCACCGCAGGGGCGTCCTGGAGCGCGAGGAGGGCACCGGGAGCGCGTCCCGGTGCCCTCCGCCTCCCGCCGGGGCGGGCTAAGCCGGCGACGGTCACAGCCCCTGCTTCTGGGACTGCTTGAGCTTGGTGATGTCGATCGTCTGGTCGGCCGGCGGCGCCTTGGCCGTGACCGGCTTGTCCCAGTCCGTCAGGGTGGTGACGTTACCGTCCTTGGTGTCCTCGATCTTCAGCGGGTAGGGCTTGCCGGTGGTGGCGACGCTGATGGTGGTGCCCTTGGCGCTGATCGGGATGGCCTGCTGCCCGTCGACGGTGGTGACCGCCCCCTTGGTGATGGTCTCCGTGCCGCCGTCGTCCTGGCCCATCTGCGCCTGCATCGCCGCCAGGTTGCACCCCTTCGTCATGCCGCTGAGGCTGGGGTCGCTGGTGGGACCGGAGACGTAGCGGCCCTTGAACAGCTCGGCCGCCTGCGGGTTGCCCTTCGACGCCCACAGCTTCTCGTCGGCCTTCAGCCACACCTTGTCGCCGAGCTTGATCACTTCGGCGGATCCGGTGGTGGGGGTGGCGACCGTGCCCGCGCAGTTGCCCTGCCTGTCCAGGGCGAGGTCGATCTTCATCTGCTCGCCGTTCTTGCTGCTGGTCATCTTGAAGCGAAGCGAACCCGCGTTCCGCAGCTCCGTCTTGGCCTTGTCGTTTATCTCCTTGCCGGACAGCTTCTCCACACCGTTGCCGGCCGCCGTGTCCTTGGCGGGCGCCGAATCGGCCGCCTTGGTGGGCTTCTTGTCGTCGGACCCCTTGCCCTCACTGCCGCAGGCGGAGAGTCCCAGGACCGCCGCCATGCCGACGGCGGTCATGGCGATGCCGTGCTTGCGCTTCATTCGGTGCCACTCGTGCTTTCTCTTCGGTGTCTCGTCGAAGGCACACACCTTACGGCCCGGCACCGACAGTGCGGTCACGAGCCGGGCGCCCACGACGGCGGCTCCGGCGCGGCCATGGCGTGCACGCGCTCGGTGACGGCCTTGGCGAGCTGCTCGCGCTCCTCGGCCGAGAGGCCGTCGAGCAGCGCCAGGGTGACGTCCCGTCCGTCCGTACCGGGCCGGTCGGCGGGCGCGGGGTGCGCGGTCACCCACTCCAGCACCTGGCGCACCTCCTCGGGGCGGTGCAGCAGCCAGAGCGCGGCCAGCGCGTCGGGGCCGGTGCGGACGGCCTGGAGGTAGAACTCGTACTCCTCGCGCCGCTGCGGCGACCACAGCAGCGGCGGGGCGCCCTTGTCCGCCGGGCGCGGCGGCTCGGCCGTCGGCTGGGCCGCGGCGAGGCAGCAGGCCAGTCCGGTGGCGTCCACCGGCTGCGGCTGGGCGAGCAGTTCGAGGAGGTGCCGGGCCGATGCCTGCTCACCGGTGGCCTCGCCGCGGGCCGACAGGGTCTGGAACCGCCGGTCGAGGTGGCCGACGACGGCCGGCCAGCAGCCTTCCGGCGGACCGCCGGCGAGCACCGCCCGCGCCGGGTCGGCGACCCACCAGGACACCTGGAGGGCGGCGGGCGCGCAGCCCGGCGGCAGCTCCCAGGCGCCGGTGCGGGGCGCGGTGTCGACGACGTACGCCTCCCGGTAGCCGCCGAACGCGGCGCGGACGAGCGAGCCGTGGCCGCCGGGTACGCAGACGGTCCCGCCCTCGCCGTCCAGCAGCACCAGGGCCTGCTGCCCGGGCTGCGCGAGGCGGAAGCGGAGGAGCTCCGCGAAGGGGCTGCGGGTCCCGCGGCGCCACGGCGGGGTGTCCGTCATGGGGGCCGGGTACGGGGTGAGGGTCATGCCGGTCTCTCTCCTGCTGGTGTTCCGAAGTGTCAGAGGGCTTGGCGCCACGCGGCCAGGGCCTCGCCCGCCCGCCGGCCGCCGGGGGCCGGCCGGGCCGCCTCGAACGCGGTGAGCAGCCGCAGCACGCCGCCGCGCGGCGCGGCGCCCAGCCGGTCGGCGAGGTGCTCGACGAAGGGGGCGCGGCGGGGGTCGTCGGCCGCGCGGCGCTGCCAGTCCAGGAGCGCGGCGCGCACGGCGGGGAAGGTCTCGGGCTCGGCGAGGGCGCAGCGGATGAGCTCCAGGCCGGGCGGGTCCTCGCCCGGGGCGCCGCCGGTCCACGTCCCGAGCAGGTGCCGGGTCCACCACTCGGCGGGTTCGCGGGCCGTCGCGGCGGTGCGCAGCAGGTGCGCGGTGGCGGTGCAGGCGGCCTGCCGGGTGGCGCCGCCGGCGCGGCACCACGGGACCAGGCCGGTGAGCAGCGCGTCCCGCCCGGCCGGTTCGGCGAACAGGGAGAGCAGCGCCCGGCGGACGGCGGAGGCGACGGCGCCCGTCCCGTCGCCCGGCCCGTCGCAGACGGTCCGCAGCAGGGTGAGCGCGGTCCCGGGCCGGGCCAGGCCGAACTCGGTGGCGCAGGCCAGGGCGGCCGTGCAGCGGCGGGAGACCGAGCCCTGCCGGCTCCAGCCGCGCAGCCGGGCCTTGACGGCGGTGGCGAGCACGGGGTCGGTGGAGGCGGCGCCGAGGGCCCGGGCGGCGAGCCGCCAGTCGGCGGGCCGGGCGGAAGCGGCCAGTTCCTCGACCGGGCCGAGCGCCCGGCGGCCGGAGCTCCACTGGGCGCACTGCCCGAGGACGAACCCGGCGCGGTCGCCGCGCCCGTGCTCGGACGGCGTGCTGCCGAGCCACTCCACCAGCAGGCTGGCCGCCGCCGGGTGTTCGCGCCAGACGTGTTCCAGGACCGCGCGGCCCTGGAGGTGCCGCGTGAACACCACGGGCTGGGTGAGGTAGCTGTACGCGGAGGTGGTCCGGACCTCGGCGGGGGCGGCGTACGCGCCGATGGCGGCGAGCCGTTCGCTGCGGGACCGGCGGAAGACGGGCGGGGGCGGCTCCTCCGCGTCCGCGTCCTCCTCGGGGGCGGTACCGCCGAGCCGGCCGTCCGCGATCCGCAGCAGGCGCTCGGCCTCCTCCTCGACCAGCGTCTGGTCGAAGTGTTCGAAGACGCAGGCGGCCAGCAGCAGGGCGAGGTCCTCCGGGCGGTCGCGCAGCGTGTCGAGCAGCCGGGGCGCCCGGTCGGCGGCGTGGAAGCTCAGGTGCTCGCGGACGCTCTCCGGGTCCGCGCCCCGCCGGACGACGCGGACGATCTCGGCGGCGATCTCGACGACCTGGGCGGGGCGCAGGCCGGGCAGCAGGATGTCGTCGAGCAGCCCGGGCGGCAGGGCGGCGAGCGCGGGGGCGACGTCGGCCGGGCCGCCGAGGACGGCGGCCAGCCGGGCGTCGAGGACGGCGCGCGGCTCCGGCGGCACGGCCCGGACCGGCGGGGTGTGCAGGGTGTCGCCGAGGTGCGCCAGGGCGGCGGGGGTGCGGGGGACGACGACGACCATGCGCGCGTCGGCCCGTTCCAGCCGGGCCCGCAGCCCGTCCAGGGCGATGGTGTCGAGGGCGGTGAGGCGCGGTTCGAGGAGTCCGTCGGCGAGGTAGCCGCGGGCCGGGGCGGCGGTGGGGGCCCAGGTGGTGAGGTCGGTGTCGGAGTCGAGGGCCCGGAGGTCGAAGCTGCCGGTCTGCCGGTGGAGGAGGTTGAGGGCGGCGGTACGGCGGCCGGTGCCCTCCTCGCCGGCGAGGAAGAGGAGGCGGTCGTCGCGCAGCCGGCCGAGGGCGTCCGCGAACCAGCCGGGTTCGGCGAAGCCCTCCAGGGCGAGGGCGGTCCGCTCGGCGGGGATGTCGCCCTCGCGCGGCTCGACGCCGTCGCCGCGCGCCGGGGCGGGCTCGCCGTCGCCGGCGAAGTCGGCGTGCTGGCCGCCGCTGACCAGGTCGGAGATGTTCAGGAAGCCGCGGTTGCCCCAGATGTTGATGGTCTGGAAGCGGTGGCTGAACTCCTCGGCGGCCCGTTCGCCGAGTTCGGGGTCGCACTCGGGGGGTGCCGGGACGGGGGCGGGAGTGGGAGTGGGAACGGGCGGCTCGTCGGCGGGGAGCCCGTCGGCGAGGAGGGAGTCCGTCACCGGCCCGCTCCGCGTGCGTCGTCCCGCGGTTCGGCGCCGAAGGAGACGTGCTGGCCGCCCTCCACCGAGCCGTTGTTGAGGAAGCCGCGGTTGCCCTGGCTGTTGATGGTGGTGGTGCTCCGGGACACGGCGGGCGCGGTGGCGGGCGCGGTGGCGGGTACGGGCGCGGGCGCCGGCCGGGTCTCCGGCGCCGCCGCCGGCTCCTCGCCCTCCGGCCGTTCGCCGAGGATCCGTCGGTCGTAGAGGTTGCCGGACGGCGCGGGGACGTACAGCCAGGCCCGCTGCTGGAAGTTCTTGCCCTCGACGGTGGCCGGCACCTCGATGAAGTGGTCCGGGTGGCGCCGGGTGTAGCCGGAGAGCACCGCGTCCTCGAAGACGCGCTGCGAGAGGATCGCGGCGACCTGGGTGATGCTCTCGCTGGACGCCGCGAGGATGGCGCGGACGGGCCGGGAGTCGAGCAGCCGGTGGGTGTCGTTGCGCGGGGTGCCGTTGCCGTCGCCGGGGGTGCCTGAGTCGGGCAGCGGTCCGACGTGGAGGCTGACCCGGAGCCGGACGCGGCCGGTCGCGGTGGCGTGGATGTTGTAGTCGGTGAGGACTTCCTGGAGTTCGTTCAGGAACGGGTGGATGACCCGGGGCAGGGCGACGGGGTCGAAGCCCATGCCGAGGCCGTCACCGGTGTTGTTGGCGAACTTCCGCTCCCGCCAGAGCTGTTCGAGGCCGGCACGGGTGAAAGCCTGCCCCACGAGCTGGGGGATGACGGTGGTGAGGGAGGGGTGCTCGGCGGCGGGCCGGCCGGTGAAGTCCTTGGCGTCCACGGCCAGGATCCCCCGGTAGGGCGGCAGGTCGCGGCTGACGCTCCAGGGGGCGGGATGGGTGGCGGGGGTGTCCGTGACGGACATGGGCGACTCCTCGGTGGTGAGGTGTGCGGAACGATCCGAAGGGGGCACCCGGCACCCCGTTTCCCCCCGGAGGGGTGCCGGGCTCGCCTCGGATCCTGCTGGAGTCGCGGTCCGCGGTGTGCACCACGAGTGCACAGGAGACGTGACGAGCGTCACGCGTCCGTATACGGCCCTTCCGCCACAGAGGCCACCGTCCGCAGAGCGTTCAGGTCGTGGACGACCACTCCGCCGCGCTCGGCGCCGACCACCCGGTCGCCGATCTCGCGCAGGGCCGCGCTGACGGTGTTGCGGGACACCCCGAGGTACTGGGCGAGTTCGGCACGGGTGACCGACAGGTGCGTACCGTCGCCGACCCGGCCCCCGTACGCCGCCTCGGCGAGGGCGAGCAGCGCCTGCGCGACCCGCTCCCGCGAACAGCAGCCCCCGCGGGCGCGGTCGGACTGGCGGAGCCGGGTCAGGGCGTGCCGGGTGAGGACCGGCGAGAGGCCGTGCCGTGCGACGAACGCCCGGAACCGGCGCTCCTCCACCACGACGGCCGTCACGTCTCCTATGGCCGTGACGGAGGCGAGCCGCCGCTCGCCCTCCTCCAGCACGGCGGCCTCGCCCACCACGTCGCCGGCGCCCCGGAACGCCAGCACCCGTACGCGGCCGTCCCGTTCCACCCGGATCACCTTGACCACCCCGGCGACCAGGGCGAGGACGTGCGTGCCGGTGTCGCCTTGGCGCAGCAGGGTGTCACCGGCCCGGTGCCGGCGCGTCCGCCCCTCTTCGAGCAGTCGGTTCCATAACGGCTCGCCGGCCAGTCGGGCGAAGGTGACGCCCAGCGCCGGGTCGTGCCGTTCCGTCGTTCCATCCATGCCATGGCACTGTAGATGTAACGGGCGTCACAGCGGCGCGAGATGAAGGACTCGGAAAGCGTGCCTCCCCCACCCACCAGGGGGGGGGAGGCACATCGTCCGGTGAGCGAGCGCGGACTACTTCTCGTCCGCGCCGCCCTCCAGCTCGCCCTCCGTCTCCAGGAACACCTGACGCAGGGCGGCCAGCGTCTCGGCGTCGGGCTTGGCCCACATGCCGCGGCTCTCCGCCTCCAGCAGCCGCTCGGCGATGCCGTGCAGGGCCCAGGGGTTGGCCTCCTGGAGGAAGGCGCGGTTCTCGGGGTCGAGGACGTACGCCTGGGTGAGCTTGTCGTACATCCAGTCGGGGACGACACCGGTGGTGGCGTCGTAGCCGAACAGGTAGTCGACGGTGGCGGCGAGTTCGAAGGCGCCCTTGTAGCCGTGGCGGCGCATTGCCTCGATCCAGCGGGGGTTGACGACGCGGGCGCGGAAGACGCGCGACGTCTCCTCGACGAGGGTGCGGGTGCGGATGGTCTCCGGCCGCGTGGAGTCGCCGATGTACGCCTCGGGCGCCTTGCCGCGCAGCGCCTTCACGGTGGCCACCATGCCGCCGTGGTACTGGAAGTAGTCGTCCGAGTCGGCGATGTCGTGCTCGCGGGTGTCGGTGTTCTTCGCGGCGACGGCGATCCGCTTGTAGGCGCTCTCCATCTCCGTGCGGGCCGGCCGGCCCTCCAGGCCGCGGCCGTAGGCGTAGCCGCCCCACACCGTGTAGACCTCGGCGAGGTCGGCGTCGGTGCGCCAGTCGCGGCTGTCGATGAGCTGGAGCAGGCCGGCGCCGTAGGTGCCGGGGCGGGAGCCGAAGATGCGGGTGGTGGCGCGGCGTTCGTCGCCGTGCTCGGCGAGGTCGGCCTGCGCGTGGGCGCGGACGAAGTTGAGCTCGGCGGGCTCGTCGAGGGCGGCGACGAGCCGTACCGCGTCGTCCATCAGGCCGATGACGTGCGGGAAGGCGTCGCGGAAGAAGCCGCTGATGCGCAGGGTGACGTCGATGCGCGGCCGGCCCAGCTCCTCAAGAGTGACGGGTTCGAGTCCCGTTACTCGCCTGGACGCCTCGTCCCACACCGGCCGGACGCCGAGCAGCGCCAGCGCCTCGGCGACGTCGTCGCCGGCGGTGCGCATCGCGCTGGTGCCCCACAGGGAGAGGCCGACGGACGTGGGCCACTCGCCGTTGTCGGCGCGGTAGCGCTCCAGGAGGGAGTCGGCCAGGGCCTGGCCGGTCTCCCAGGCGAGCCGGCTGGGGACGGCCTTGGGGTCGACGGAGTAGAAGTTGCGGCCGGTCGGGAGGACGTTGACCAGGCCGCGGAGGGGCGAGCCGGACGGGCCGGCCGGGACGAAGCCGCCGGCGAGGGCGTGCACCGCGTGGTCGAGCTCGTCGGTGGTGGCGGCGAGGCGCGGGACGACCTCGCGGGCGGCGAAGGCGAGGATGGCGGCGACGCCGTCGCGCTGCCCGTCCGGGAGTCCGGCACAGATCCCGGCCACAGCGTCCGGGTTCCAGTCCGCCGCCTCCATGGCCTCGACGAGGGCGCGGGCGCGCTCCTCGGCCTCGTCGGCGGTGGTGCGGGTGGCGGCGGACTCGTCCAGGCCGAGGGCCTCGCGGAGGCCGGGCAGGGCGGAGGTGCCTCCCCAGATCTGCCGGGCGCGCAGGATGGACAGGACGAGGTTGACGCGCTCGGGGCCGGTGGGGGCGCCGCCGAGGACGTGCAGGCCGTCGCGGATCTGGGCGTCCTTGACCTCGCACAGCCAGCCGTCGACGTGCAGCAGGAAGTCGTCGAAGCCGTCGTCGTCGGGCCGGTCCTCCATACCGAGGTCGTGGTCGAGCTTCGCGGCCTGGATGAGGGTCCAGATCTGGGCGCGGATGGCCGGGAGCTTGGCCGGGTCCATCGCGGAGATCTGCGCGTACTCGTCGAGCAGCTGCTCCAGGCGCGTGATGTCGCCGTACGACTCGGCGCGGGCCATCGGCGGGACGAGGTGGTCGACGAGCGTGGCGTGGGCGCGGCGCTTGGCCTGGGTGCCCTCGCCCGGGTCGTTGACGAGGAAGGGGTAGACGAGCGGGAGGTCGCCGAGGGCCGCGTCGGGGCCGCAGGCGGCGGAGAGGCCGGCGTTCTTGCCGGGCAGCCACTCCAGGTTGCCGTGCTTGCCGAGGTGGACCATGGCGTCGGCGCCGAATCCGCCGTCCTCGCGGGCGGCGGCGATCCACCGGTAGGCGGCGAGGTAGTGGTGCGACGGCGGCAGGTCCGGGTCGTGGTAGATGGCGATGGGGTTCTCGCCGAAGCCGCGCGGCGGCTGGATGAGGATCAGCAGGTTGCCGCGGCGGAGGGCGGCGAGGACGATGTCGCCCTCGGGGTTGCGGCTGCGGTCGAGGAACATCTCGCCGGGCGCCGGCCCCCAGTGCTCCTCGACGGCCTCCCGCAGCTCGGCCGGGAGTTGCGCGTACCAGCGCTTGTAGTCGGCGGCCGGGATGCGGACGGGGTTGCGGGCGAGCTGCTCCTCGGTGAGCCACTCCTGGTCGTGGCCGCCGGCCTCGATGAGGGCGTAGATCAGCTCGTCGCCGTCGCCGGACTCCAGCCCGGGCACGGGCTCGTCGCCGAAGTCGTAACCCTCCTCGCGGAGCCGGCGCAGCAGGGCGACGGCGCTGGCGGGGGTGTCGAGGCCGACGGCGTTGCCGATACGGGAGTGCTTGGTGGGGTACGCGGAGAGGACGAGCGCGATCCGCTTCTCGGCGGCGGGGACGTGCCGCAGCCGGGCGTGCTTGACGGCGATCCCGGCGACGCGGGCGGCGCGCTCGGGGTCGGCGACGTAGGCCGGGAGGCCGTCCTCGTCGACCTCCTTGAAGGAGAACGGGACGGTGATGATGCGGCCGTCGAACTCGGGGACGGCGACCTGGGTGGCGGCGTCCAGCGGGGACAGCCCCTCGTCGTTCTCCTCCCAGGCGCTGCGCGGGCCGGTGAGGCAGAGCGCCTGGAGGATCGGGACGTCGAGGGCGGCCAGCGCGCCGGCGTCCCACGACTCGTCGTCGCCGCCGGCGGACGCGGCGGCGGGCTTCGTGCCGCCGGCCGCGAGGACGGTGGTGACGACGGCGTCGGCCGCGCCCAGCGCCTCGACGAGCTCGGCCTCGGGGGCGCGCAGCGAGGCGACGAACAGCGGCAGCGGGCGGCCCCCGGCCTCCTCGACCGCGTCGCAGAGGGCTTCCACGAAGGCGGTGTTGCCGCTCATGTGGTGGGCGCGGTAATAGAGCACGGCGATCGTCGGACCGCTCACGTCCGCCTTGGGCGTGCGCTCCAGCTCGCCCCAGGTGGGGGCGGCGGCCGGGGGATCGAAGCCGTGGCCGGTGAGCAGCACGGTGTCGGAGAGGAAGCGCGCGAGCTGTTCCAGGTTGGCCGGGCCGCCGTGCGCGAGGTAGGCGTGCGCCTCGGCGGCGATGCCGATGGGAACGGTGGAGTGCTCCATCAGCTGGGCGTCGGGGGCCTGTTCGCCGGTCAGGACGACGACGGGCTTCTCCGTCGCGAGCAGCCGGTCGAGCCCTTCCTGCCAGGCGCGGACGCCGCCGAGGAGCCGTACGACGACGAGGTCGACGTCCTCCAGCAGCTCCGGGAGCGTGTCCAGCGGCAGCCGGGCGGGGTTGGCGAGCCGGAACGGCACCGGGCTGCCCTGGGCGGCGGCCGCTCGGGCGCTGAGCAGGTCGGTGTCGGAGGTCGACAGGAGAAGGATCACGGCACGGCCTTCCTCGGGGTCCGCGCCCCGGGCGGTTGGGAGGACGGCAGGAGTTCCTGACTCGCGCGGCGGCTTGCTGCTGCTGCCGTGCTCACAGTGGCGGGACCGTGCCGGAGTTCCACCGGCTTCCTCCCCTGGCGCCGTCGCTGGCGTCGGCGGAT
>NZ_JAIQLH010000265.1 GCF_020037025.1 Streptomyces huiliensis
GTTCCACCGGCTTCCTCCCCTGGCGCCGTCGCTGGCGTCGGCGGATGGCTCCGCCGGTCAGCCATAGTAGCGACCTGCGGGTTCGTAGCCGAGGGGGGAGTTTTGCCCCTGCCCCGCCCTTTCACCGTTTCCTGCGGGGGCTGCGCCCCCGCACCCCCTCCGGACAGGCTGATATAGCCCGTCCGGCGTTTGAGGACGAGCGGCGGAGCCGCGAAAAGGGGGTCTGGGGCGCAGCCCCAGGAAACGGTGAAGGGGCGGGACCGGGGCAAACCCACCCCCCGACCCCGTCGGTATGCTCGCCGCCATGCCCGTCACCCCCACACCCCCCGGCCGCGGACGCGGCGACGCGTGCCCCGGCGCCCTCCGCCTGCACGCCGCCGACGACGGCGCACTGGCCCGCGTACGCCTCCCGGCCGGGCTCCTGACGACCCGTCAGGCAGCGGAACTCGCCGCACTCGCGGAGGAGTTGGGCGACGGACACCTCGACATCACCTCGCGCGGCAACATCCAGCTCCGCGCCCTGCCCGCCGGCTCCGGAGGCGAGCTCGGGGGACGCCTCCGCGCAGCGGCCCTGCTCCCCTCCGACCGCCACGAGCGCGTCCGGAACATCGCCGCCTCCCCGCTGCACGGCCTGGACGGCGCCGGACACGCGGACGTCGGCGCGTGGGCCCGCGAACTGGACCGCCTGCTCTGCGCGGACGACGAGGTCACCGCCCTCTCGGGCCGCTTCCTCTTCGGCCTCGACGACGGCCGCGGCGACATCGCCGCCCTCACCCCCGATGTGACATTGATCGCAGAGCCGGGCGGCCGGGCGGCCGTGCTCTGCTACGCCGCCGAGGGCCCCGGCCTGCGCGTCCCGGCCGCCGACGCGCCGCGCGCGGCGGTGCTCGCGGCCCGGCACTTCCTCGCCGCGCACGGCGGTTCCGCGTGGCGGGTCACGGAACTCCCCGCCGACGGACGCCCGGACGTCACCGCCCTGGCCGCCCGCCTCACCGGCGCCGAGGCCACCGCCGTCCCCACGACCCGTTCCGCCGCCCCTCCCCCCGGCCCGGTACCGGGCCCCGACGGCCGGACCGCCCTCTCCGTCGCCGCTCCCCTGGGCCGGCTGACCGCCGGTCAGTGGCGGCTGCTGGTCGCCGCCGCCGAGGCCGGCTCGGGCGAACTGCGCGTGACGCCCTGGCGCGGCGTCGTCATCCCCGGCCTGGCCGACGCGGGCGCGGCCGCC
>NZ_JAIQLH010000266.1 GCF_020037025.1 Streptomyces huiliensis
CGACGACTTCCACCGGCTGCTGGTGGCCGAGGGGGTCACCACGGTCAACCAGACCCCGTCGGCCCTGGAGATGCTCTCGCCCGAGGGCCTGGACCGGGTGCGGACCGTCTTCGTGGGCGGCGAGGCGTGCTCCGCCGCGCTCGTCGAGCGCTGGGCGCCCGGCCGGTCCATGATCAACGGCTATGGGGAGACGGAGACGTTCTACGCCTCGATGAGCGGTCCCATGCGGCCCGGCGGGGCCGCCCCCATCGGCACGCCGGTGCCGGGTGACGCGCTGTTCGTGCTGGACCCGGGCCTGCGCCGGGTCCCCGTCGGGGTGGTCGGCGAGCTGTACGTGGCCGGCCGCAGCGTCGGGCGCGGGTATGTGAACCGTCCCGGGCTGACGGCGTCGCGGTTCGTGGCCTGCCCGTTCGGTCCGGCGGGCGCCCGGATGTACCGCACCGGCGACCTGGTGCGCTGGAACCACGACGGCGAGCTGGAGTACGTCGGCCGCACCGACGACCAGGTGAAGATCCGCGGTTTCCGTGTGGAGCTGGGCGAGGTGGAGGCCGCGCTGGCCGCCGTCCCCGGCGTCGAGCGCGCCGCGGTGACCGTCCGGGACACCGCCGCCGGCAAGCAGCTGGTGGGCTACGTGGTGCCGGACGACGCGAAGGCCGGGCTCGACGGCGGCGCGGTGCGCGGGGAGGTCGCGGTCCGGCTCCCCGAGTACATGGTCCCGGCCGCGGTCGTGGTCGTCGGCGCGCTGCCGCTGACCGTCAACGGCAAGCTCGACAAACGGGCGCTCCCTGAGCCGGAGTTCACCGGCGGCGCCTACCGGGCGCCGGCGACGCCGACCGAGGAGGTCCTGGCGGAGATCTTCGCCCGGGTCCTCGACGTGCCGCGCGTCGGCGTGGACGACTCCTTCTTCGACCTCGGCGGCAACTCGCTGTCCGCGATGCGGGTCGTCGCGGCGGTCCGGGAGGCCTTCGACTCCCAGGTCGGCGTGCGCGCCCTGATGGAGGCGCCCACCGTGCGCGGCATCGGCCGGCGGCTCGCCGACTGGACCGCCTCCGACGAGCTGCCCCAGGTCATGCGGGTCGGCCAGGGCAGCGGGGACCCGCTGTTCTGCATCCACCCCGGCGGCGGCGTGAGCTGGTCCTACCGGGCCCTGGCGGGCGTCGTGGGCCGCCCGGTCGTCGCCATCCAGCAGACCGTCGACGACGGCGAACGCCCCGGCAGCGTCCGCGAGATGGCCGAGCGGTACGCCGACCTCGTCCAGTCGGTCAAGCCCGAGGGCCCCTACGACCTCCTCGGCTGGTCCTTCGGCGGGGTCGTCGCCCACCAGATGGCGGCGGTGCTGGAGCGCCGGGGCGCGAAGGTGCGGCGGCTGGTGCTGCTGGACGCGGCGGTGGTGGAGGCCGGGGCGGCGCGTGCGCCGGACGAGGCTTTCGACGAGGTCGACGTCGTGCGGTACTTCGTCTCCAAGAACGCCGACCTGGCCGCCCTGCCCGAGCTGCCCGAGCCGGTCACCCCGGAGCGGCTGGCCGAGTGGATCGAGACCCAGGCGGCCCGCGGCGCCGCCATCCCGCCGGCCTGGCTGGTCGGCCACGTCGTGCACAACCTCCGGTTCAACTCGGAGCTGTGGCACGGCCACACGCCGGACGTGTTCGGCGGCACCGCCGTGGTGTTCCGGGCCGCCGGCGAGGACACCGGGCCGGGCTACTCGCGCGACTGGAGCCGCTTCGTCGCGGGACCGGTCACCGAGTACGCGGTCGACTGCGGACACAACGACATCCTGAGCACCGACGTGTTGGGCGCCTACGGCGACCGGCTGCGCGCAGAACTGGAAGGTGACGCCGATGAGTAAGCCCGGCGAGTTCCCCTACGAGGCCGGAATCCACCCGAAGGGGTACACGTCCCGGCCGTGGACGATCAGGCAGCTGGCGGGCCTGGGCGACGGCCTGGACACCAACAAGCGCTTCCGGTACCTCCTCGACCGCGGCGAGACCGGGCTGTCCCTGGCCTTCGACCTGCCCACCCAGCTGGGTCTGGACCCGGACGACCCGACGGCCGTGGGCGAGGTGGGCCGCGCCGGGGTCTCGGTGGCGACCGCCGACGACCTGGCCGCCGTGTTCGAGGGGATCCCCCTGGACCAGGTGTCGGTCTCGTTCACCATCAACGCGACCGCGCCGATGATCCTCGCGCTGTGGATCGTGGTCGCCGAGGAGTCGGGCGTCGACCCGGCGCTGCTGCGCGGCACGCTGCAGAACGAGATGCTGAAGGAGCACGCGGCCCGCAAGGCGTTCGTGTTCGAGCTGGACGACAGCTTCCGCTTCTCGCTGGACGTCGTCGAGTACTGCGTGCGCCACCTGCCCAAGGTCAACCCCGTGTCGATCTCGGGCGGCCACGCCCGGGAGGCCGGCGCGAGCCGGGCCATGGAGGTGGCGCTCGGGATCGCCGACGCGGAGACGTACCTCCAGGGCATGCTGGCGCGCGGGTTCACCGTCGACGAGGTGGCGCCGCGGCTGAGCTTCATCTTCGGCACCCATATGGAGGTCCTCGCCGAGGCGGCGAAGTTCCGGGTGCTGCGCAGGATGTACGCCACGCGCATGAAGAGCCTGTTCGGCGCCGAGGAGGAGAAGTCGACCCGGATGCGCATCCAGGTCAACACCTTCGGCTCCGCGCTGGCCGCCAGCGAGCCGCTCAACAACATCGCGCGGACCACCGTCCAGGCCATGGCGGCCGTGCTCGGCGGCGTGCAGTCCCTGCACGTGTGCGGTTTCGACGAGGCCGCGCAGACCCCCGGGCAGCTGTCGGCGCGCGTCGCGCTGCGCGTCCAGCAGATCCTGCTGAAGGAGACCGACCTCGCCCGGTACGTCGACCCGCTCGGCGGCTCCGACGCCATCGCCCGCATCGCCGACGAGATCGAGGCGGAGGCGGCGGGCTGGCTGGACGACATCGCGGCCCGCGGCGGGCTGCTGAACTGCCTGCGCAGCGGCTGGCTGGAGGAGCGGATCGACGACATGGCGTACGCCGGCGGCGGCCCGGTGGTCGGCGTCGTCGACGCCGAGGAGTCCGAGGAGGAGGACTGGCTGACCGAACGGCAGCTGCGCTCCGGTGTCGTCCCGGGGCGCCGCCGGCCCTTCCGGCGCGGGTCCTGCGACGCCGAACTGCGCGCCCTCACCGAGGACGTCGCGGCGGGCCGGAACGTCATGGAATCCATGATCGCGGCGGCGCGGGCGCGGGCCAGCATCGGCCAGATGCAGCGCGCCGTCGCCGCGGGCCTCGGCGCTCAGCCGCCGGGCGCCTGACCCCCCTCCGCCCCACGTTTTCCCCCCTTCGAGCCCGCTCGCCCCGCACGCGGACGTGCCGGTGCCCGAAAACCGAGTCGATAGCGAAGAGACATGAACAAGCAGCAGCTGACCGACACCATCATCGCGTTCTGGGAGCGAGCCATCGGCGAGGACGGCCTCACGCCCGAGGACAACTTCTTCGACCTGGGCGCCGACTCCCTGGTGGCCGCGAAGATCCTCGCCCTGATCGAGCGCGAGTACGGGCTGGAGGCGGAACTGCACCTGATATTCAACAACCCCACCATCGAGGAGTTCGTGGACGCCGTCGACGAGGCGCTGAGCGCCGCGGCGCAGCCCGGAGCCGGCGCATGACCGCGCCGGACATGCGGTCGCTGTGGGGCGGTCCGGTGACGCCGGACTGCTTCCTCACCACGTTCCTCCGCCACGTCGCCGACGACCCGGACCGCGAGGCCGTCGTCGACGCCGAGGGCTCCCACACCTACGCCGGTCTCGCGGCCTGGGCGCGGGCGGTGTCGGACGACCTCGCGGCGGTGGGCGTGCGGACGGGTGACCGGGTCGCGGTGTCGCTGCCGCGCGGCGCCGCCGCCGTCGCCGCGCTGCTCGGGGTGATGCTGCGCGGCGCCGCGTACGTGCCGCTGGACCCGGAATACCCCGTCGACCGGCTCCAGTTCATGGTCGACGACTGCGCGCCGCGCGCCGTCGTCGCCCCCGACGACACGCCCGTGCACTACGACGGCCCGCTGGTGCGCGTCCGTCCCGCGCCCGAGGTGTCCGGAGTGCCGGACGCGCCCGCGGTCGCCTGCGACCCCGAGCTGCCGGTCTACGTCATCTACACCTCCGGCTCCACCGGCTGGCCGAAGGGGGTGGCGCTGAGCCACCGCTGCGTCGACGCGATGGCCGACTGGCAGGCGTCCCACTCGCCGCGCCGCGACCTGCGGACCGCCCAGTTCGCCCCGCTGAACTTCGACGTCTCCTTCCAGGAGATCCTCGGCACGCTCTGCGGCGGCGGCACGGTGGTGGTGATGCCGGAGGAGCTGCGGCGCGAGCCGGCCCGGCTGCTGCGCTGGCTCGCCGACCAGCGGATCGAGCGCCTGTTCGTCCCGTTCGTCGCCCTGCAGATGCTGGCGGTGACGGCACGGCCCGCGACCCTGGCGGAGCTGCGCCTGGTCGAGGTGAACACCGCCGGTGAGCAGGTCGTCTGCTCGGACGACATCCGGTCGATGTTCGCCGCCCTGCCCGGCTGCCGGCTGGTGAACCACTACGGGCAGAGCGAGTCCGCCATGGTGACCTCGCACATCCTGGGCCCCGACCCGTACGCCTGGCCCCACCTGCCGCCGATCGGCGTCCCGCTGCCCGGCTGCGAGCTCCTCGTCGACCCGGAGGACCCGGACACGCCCCACATCGGCGAACTGCTGGTGACCGGACACCCGTTGTCCGAGGGGTACCTCGGGCGGCCGGAGCTGACGGCCGAGCGCTACGTGGACATCCCGCGCTCGCCGGCCGGCCACACCCGGGCGTTCCGCACCGGCGACCTCGTCGAACTCACCGACGACGGTGTGCGCTTCCTGTCCCGCATGGACAGCCAGACGAAGATCCGCGGCATCCGGGTGGACCTCCTGGAGGTCGACGCCCAGCTGCTGGCGGACCCCGGCATCGCCGCCGCCGCGACGGCCCTGGTGACCACCCGGTCCGGCCACACCAGCCTGCGGGCGGCGGTCGTCCCCCGCGCGGGCGGCAACGGGCCGTCCGAGGCGGACGCGCTGGCGCGGCTGCGCACGGTGCTGCCGGAGGTGGCGGTCCCCGTCTCGGTGACGGAACTGCCCGAACTGCCGCGGACCCCCAGCGGGAAGATCGACCGCGAGGCCGTGGTGAAGCTGATCACCGAGGACCTCGGCCGGCGCCGGCGCGAGCGGGGCGGCCGCGGATGACGACCGTTCTCCACGACCGGCTCGCGGACGCGGGCCAGTACGCCCTGTGGGCGGAGGCCACGATCGACCCGTCCATCAGCGGCGGCGGGTACTTCGCGGTGACCTTCCACGGCGCCGTCGACGAGCGCCACCTGCGCGCCGCCGCCGAGGCGGTGCTGCGGCGGCACGAGCCGCTGCGGTCGGTGCTGCGCCTGGTCGACGGGCGGCTGCGCCAGTGCGTCCTGCCGGCGGCCGACGCCTGCTCCTTCGCACGCGTCGACCTGCCTTGCGCGGACGGCGCCGAGCGGGCGGCCGTCCGGGCCTGGCGCCAACTGCCCGAGCGGCACGGGTACTGGGACCTGGCCACCGAGGCGCCCATCCGCTTCCGGCTCCTCACGCACGCCCCAGACCGCTGTTCGGTCGTGTTCGAGGCTCACCACGCCGGGTTCGACGGGCGCAGCAAGTTCCTCGTGGCCCGCGACTTCTCGCGCTACCTGACGGACATCCGGGCCGGCCTGCCGGTGTCCCCGGAGCCGCTGGCCGCGCCGGACACCCCGGTCGCCCCCGCCGACGTCACCGAGGAGGCCATCGCGTTCTGGCGGGAGGCCGTCGACCGGGCGGCGCCGGTGGCCCTGCCCGAGGGCGGGCGCCTGGGGCAGCGGACGATCACCTCGTCGCCCGCCGTCGAACTGGACCCGGCCGCGGTCGCCGCCCTGCGCTCGATGGCCCGGGAGTCGGAGGTGAGCACCTTCACGATGCTCCTGGCGGCGCTCACCCGTCAGCTGGCGGTCTACGGCAACGAGACCCCGCTGCTCGGCCTGGCCTCCGACGTGAGCGACGAGCGGACCCGCGGGGTGGCCGGGCTCCAGATCAACGTGGTGCCCGTCGCCCTGGAGATCCACCGGGGGGCGTCGGTCGAGCGGTCCGTCGACACCGCGCGCGAGGCGCTCGCGCAGCTGGCACGCCACCGGCGGGTGCCGTTCGTCGACCTGGTCGCCGGGGTGCCCGGCAAGCCGCTGGCCCGCCTGGGCACCGAGCTCGGCCTGTCCTTCCCCCGGCCGCCGGCCGGGCTGGAGACGGACGTCCCCGGCCTGCGCACCGCCTGGGACTTCTTCACCCCGAACACCAACGCCGCCCTCGCCAGGACGCTGCAGATCCGGGCGGACTGGCCGCACTGCCGGGTGCGCCTGGACTACCGCCAGGACCTGATGGGCGAGGCGGAGGCCGAGCAGCTGCTGACCGACTTCCGTACCGCCGTCTCGGACCTCGCCGCACGGCGGACGGCGTCCTCGGTCCGCCCGGCGCGCGCCGACCGCTCCGGTACGGCGGCGGCCGGCGGAACGCCGTACCGGTGCGCCGGCGTCCGGGCCGGGACCGCCGTCGACGACGACGCTCCCCACCCGCCGCGCCTGGTCCCCGCGGCCGGCGTCGCCTTCACGGCGCACGCCCGGTCGGGGGAGCCGCTGCCCCGCTCGGTCGCGGGCGCCCTCCACGCCCACCTGCCCGACGGCCGCGAGGTGCCCACCGGCGACTGCGGGTACGTCACCGCCGACGGCCACGTGCGGCTCCTCGGGCCGGCGGACGGCCGGTGGATCCGCACCCGCGCCCTGATCGACGCCTCCGCCGTCGCCCGCGTCGCCCGCACCCACCCGTGGGTCGAGGAAGCGGAGGTGTGGCTGGAGAAGGGCAGGACCGAGACCGCGGTGCTCACCGTGGCCGGTACCGGCCCGGACGCGCCGAGCGCGCGCGACCTCCGCGCCTTCCTGCGCACGCGGCTGCACGGCGGCGACCTGCCCGGGCGGATCAGGATCCGCCCCACCGAACCCCCCACCGCACCCTCTGCGGAACCCCCCACCGAATCCCCCACCGAATCCCCCACCGAATCCCCCACCGAATCCCCCACCGAATCCCCCACCGAAGAAGGATGACCATGGACGAGCTTTCCGCAGCCGTGATCGCGGGAGCCTCTCCCGACGTACTGGAGCGCCTCCCCGTCCCCCGCGACTACAACGCGGCCTATCTGCGCGCCGAGGACGTCGGCATGTTCGCCGGCGTGGCCGACAAGGACGTCCGGAAGTCCATCCACCTCGGCCGGGTTCCGATGCCGGAACTCGCCCCCGACGAGGTGCTGATCGCGGTCATGGCCGCGGCGATGAACTACAACACCATCTGGTCCGCGACCTTCGAGCCGCTCCCCACCTTCGCCTTCCTGCGCCACTACGGGAAGCAGGGCGGCTGGGCTGCCCGCCACGACCAGCCGTACCACGTGCTGGGCTCGGACGCCGCCGGCGTGATCGTGCGCATCGGCGACGGCGTGCGCAACTGGAAGGTCGGCGACCACGTCGCCGTGGCGACGGCCCACGTCGACGACCAGGAACCGCTCACCCACCACGACGGCATGCTGGGCGAAGAGCAGCGCGCCTGGGGCTTCGAGACCAACTTCGGCGGCCTCGCCGACTACGCGGTCGTCCGGGCGAGCCAGCTGCTTCCCAAGGCCGCCCACCTCAACTGGGAGGAGGCGGCCAGCAACCCGCTGTGCGCCGGCACGGCCTACCGGATGCTCGTCAGCGAGCGCGGCGCCAACATGCGCCAGGGCGACGTGGTGCTCATCTGGGGCGCGGCGGGCGGCCTGGGCGGTTACGCGGTGCAGCTCGTCCGGAACGGCGGCGGCATCCCGGTCGGCATCGTCAGCTCGGACGAGAAGGCCGAGATCGCCCGCAAGCTGGGCTGCGAACTGGTCATCGACCGCCGGGAGATCGGGGAGATCTCCGACGACCCGGACGTCACGGTGGCGACGGGCAAACGGCTCGGCAAGATCATCCGGCGGGAGATCGGCGAGGACCCGAACATCGTCTTCGAGCACGTGGGCCGCAAGACGTTCGGCATCTCGGTGTTCGTCACCCGGCGCGGCGGCACCATCGTGACCTGCGGTTCGAGCACCGGCTACCAGCATACCTTCGACAACCGCTACCTGTGGATGCGACTCAAGAAGATCGTCGGCAGCCACGGGGCGAACCTGTACGAGCAGTGGCAGGTGAACCGCCTCATCCAGCGCGGCCGCGTGATGCCGATGCTGTCCGAGGTGCACCCGTTCGGCGAGACGGGCGAGGCCGCGCGGGCGATCCAGCTGAACGAGCACCTCGGCAAGGTCGGCGTGCTCTGCCTGGCCCCCGAGCCGGGCCTCGGCGTCACCGACCCCGCGCTGCGCGCGCGCATCGGAGAGGACCGGGTCGCCCCGCTGATGTCGGCATGAAGGCACCGGCCGCGGGCTTCGGCACGTCAGGACAGGAGGAACGGATGCACCGGGTACGTGTGGTGGTGGCCAAGCCGGGGCTGGACGGCCACGACCGGGGCGCCAAGGTGGTGGCGCGGGCGCTGCGCGACGCCGGCATGGAGGTCGTCTACACCGGACTGCGCCAGACGCCGGAGCAGATCGTCCGCACCGCGCTGGAGGAGGGCGCCGACGCCGTCGGGCTGTCCCTGCTCTCCGGCGCCCACATGGAGCTCGTACCGCGCGTGCTGCGGCTGCTGGCCGAGAACGACGCCGCGGAGGTCCCGGTCTTCTGCGGCGGCGTCATCCCGCCGGAGGACGCGGTCCGGCTCGTCGAGCTGGGGGTGCTCCGGGTGTTCACCTCCCGGGACACCCTGCCGGACATCATCGAATGGGCCCACGCCACCCTGCGCCCGCTCGAGGTGGTGGAGTGACCGGCACGCCCCTGCGGGAGACGCTGGAGTCCGCGCGGCGCGGCGACATCCGGGCGCTGGCCCGGCTGATGGCCCGCGCGGAGAACCACGGAATCACGGAGGCCGACCTCGGGGCCCCGGACGTTCAGGGCCGCACCGGCGCGGCCGGCACGGTCATCGGGCTGACCGGCCCGCCGGGGGTCGGCAAGTCGACGTTCGTCTCGTGTCTCGTCGCCGAGTACCGGCGGCGGGGGAAGCGCGTGGCGGTGCTCTGCTTCGACCCGTCATCGCCACTGACCGGCGGCGCGCTGCTCGGCGACCGCATCCGGATGCAGGAACACGCGGACGACGACGGGGTGTTCATCCGCTCGGTGGCCAGCCGGGGGCACCTCGGGGGCCTCTCCGTCACCGCCCGGGCCATGATCGCGACGCTGCTCGCGGTCGATTTCGACGTCGTCCTCATCGAGACGGTCGGGGCCGGGCAGTCGGAGGTCGAGGTCGCGTCGGTCGCCGACCGGACCATCGTCGTCCTCGCGCCCGGCGCGGGGGACGGCATCCAGATGGCCAAGGCCGGAGTGCTGGAGATCGCCGACCTCTACGTCGTGAACAAGGCGGACCAGGAGGGCGTCCACACGATGGTCCGCGAGCTCCGGGCCATGGTGGCCCTGGGCACGCGCGACATCCCCGTCGTGACGACGACCGCCGCCCGCCGGGAAGGGGCCGCGGAGGTCATCGCGGCCCTGGGCACCGAGGACTGACGCGGCAGACGCTCGGGAGGAGCACCGTGCCTTTTCCGGCCAATTCCTGCCGGAAACGGAACGGTTGACGATTCGTCATCCCTGCTTACCGGGGGGTGATATTTTGTCCCGCGTTCGACCACACCGGGAAACGGCCGGTCGGGGCGCCGCCGCCCCGACCGGCTCTCGTACCTCTGAAAGGCGTTGGAAAAACATGGCTGTTCGGTTCGGTGATGCCTCGCAAGACCTCCGGGTGCGGGTGCAGGGGGAACCCGTCGACTCTTATCCGGAGTACGCTCCGGAGGTCGAGCGGGGTTCGCTGCACCGCATCACCGTCGTCGGCGAGGACGTGCTCCACCGGCGGTGCCGTCCGGTCACCGAGTTCGGCACGCCCGAACTCTCCCGGCTGATCGACGACATGTTCGCCACGAACCAGGTGGCGGAAGGCGCGGGGCTCGCCGCCAACCAGATCGGCCTGGACCTCCAGCTGTTCATCTGGGACATCACCGACGACTGGGGCGTGCGCCACGTCGGGCACATCGCCAACCCGGTCCTGGACGACGTCCCGGCCGAGGACCGCGTCCTCATCGAGGAAACCGAGGGCTGCCTGTCCGTTCCCGGCCCCTACCGCGTGGTGGCGCGCCCCGACCGCGCCGTCGTGCGGGGGTTCGACAAGGACGGCAACCCCTTGGTGATCGAGGGCCGGGGCTACTTCGCCCGGTGCCTCCAGCACGAGACGGACCACCTTTACGGCCGGCTGTACTTGGACCGCCTTTCCCAGCGGGAGCGGAAATCCGCGCTCCGGGAGATGGAGGAGTCCAAGGAAAAGATGTTCGCCCGGCGGGCCGCCACGGCGAAAAAGCTGGGCAAGTAACCGCCCCTTCTTTTCCGTCGGCCCGCCGACCCGCCGGGCCGTGAATTCGGTGTGACCGTCGGCACGTTGCACACCGGCCGGGCGTGCGGTGCACTGAGGCCATGCTGACGCGAATCGACCACATCGGAATCGCCTGTTTCGACCTCGACGCCACCGTCGAGTTCTACCGTGCCACGTACGGCTTCGAGGTGTTCCACACCGAAGTCAACGAGGAGCAGGGAATCCGCGAGGCGATGCTGAAGATCAACGAGACCTCGGACGGCGGCGCCTCCTTCCTCCAGCTGCTGGAGCCGACGCGGGGGGACTCCGTGATCGGCAAGTGGCTCGCCAAGAACGGCGAGGGGGTGCACCACATCGCGTTCGGCACGGCCGATGTGGCCGCGGCCGCCGAGGCCATCGGGGAGAAGGGGGTGC
>NZ_JAIQLH010000267.1 GCF_020037025.1 Streptomyces huiliensis
TGTGGCCGCGGCCGCCGAGGCCATCGGGGAGAAGGGGGTGCGGGTGCTCTTCGACGAGCCGCGCCGGGGTTCGATGGGCTCCTCGGTCACCTTCCTGCACCCGAAGGACTGCCATGGCGTCCTGACCGAACTCGTCACCTCGGCACCGCGGCAGACCGCCGTCCACTGACCCGGCCTCCCGGCCGAGCGCGCAGGTCCCACGACACCGTTTGACGGATCCGTGCCTGCCCGGGTCATGCCCCCGGATCCTCCGTCACGGGCAGGCACTCGGCGAGCAGGTCGAGGACGTCGCGCCAGGCTCGCCGCGCGTGCCGTGGGTGGTAGCCGACGCCGGGGACCACGGGGTGGTCGACCGGCGGGTGGTGGAAGGCGTGCAAGGCGCCGCCATAGATCGCGAGACGCCAGTCGACGCCCGCGGCCTGCATCTCGGCGGTGAACGCGCTTCGTTGCGCGGGCGCCATGATCGGGTCTTCCGATCCGACCCCGGCCCACACGGGGCAGCGGATGCGCGCCGCCTCGCCCGGCCGGCCCGTGGTGGTCGCGTTGACCGTCCCGATCGCGCGCAGGTCGACGCCGTCTCGCCCGAGCTCCAGCGCGATGGCGCCCCCGGTGCCGTAGCCGATGGCGGCGATCCGGTCGGGGTCGGTCCGGGGCTCGGCGCGCAACTCGTCGAGTGCCGCGTGGCCGATGCGCCGCATCCGGTCGTGATCGGCGAGCAGTGGCAGGCAACGGGCCAGCATCTCCTCGGGGTCGCCCAAATAGCGCCCGCCGTGCAGGTCGAAGGCCAGCGCTACGTATCCCAGCTCGGCGAGAGCATCTGCCCGGCGGCGCTCGACGTCGCTGAGACCCATGCCCTCCGGTCCGATCAGCACCGCGGGCCGGCGGCCGGCACCGGCCGGGAGCGCGAGGTGCCCGATCATCGTCAAACCGTCGGCCGGGTACTCGACCGCACGCGTCGCAATCGTCGTCATGAGACCGGACTGTAGTGATCGTCGAGCCCGGTCCGGCCGGTGTTCCGCCGCCGGCAGAACAGCGTAGGTGCCGTCGCGTGCGCCGGGCGTGGGCGCCGGGCGTGCGCGTCGGAAGTCCCGGAAGAGTCAGAAGAGTTCGAGGGCGCCCACTCCCCCGATCCCGCCCAGCACCATGAAGGCGGGCATCAGCACCTTCACCTCGACCCAGCTTCCGGCCCGGAACCGCATGCCCTTCGGAGGGCCGATCGGGTACCAGCGCTTGCGGCGGATGGGCAGCGGCCACAGGATCGGGCAGCCGGAGACGGTCAGGGCGTCCCCGATGTCGTGCACGAGCGCGCCCAGCACGATGGGCAGCCCCAGCCACAGGTACGCGTGCCCCGGGAACAGCCAGTCGGAGCCGTGCCCCGGCGCGTCCAGAACGCCGGCGAGGATCCAGGCGCTGGTCGCGCCGAGCAGCCAGACCAGGACGTCGCTGGAGGTGCGGGCCATCCGCCACAGCAGTCCCTCGACGGCGAGCACCATGTGGACGAAGAGGATGCCGAGCACCGCCCAGCGGTCGCCGGTCATCGCCAGGGCCGAGGCGCCGGCGCCGATCAGCACCGCCCAGAGCGCGGTGTGGGTGAGGGTGCGGTGGCCGCCGTTGCGCCGCGGGTCGCCCTTGCCGCGGGTGGCCTTGTAGACGCTGTGGGAGAGGGCGTCGATGAGGCCGCAGAGGGCGCGGGATATCGGGCCGAAGGAGCGCGATATCGTGGCCGATTTGTGATCGAGGTCCGGGGCGAGGGCGGCCCCGGCGCAGATCAGGGCGCCGACGGCGAGCACCGGCCAGGGCATCGGGTGTCCGGCGCCCGCGGCGGCGGCCCCCACCCCCAGCCAGGCCGCGGCCCCGGAGAGTGAGTGCGCCGGTCCCATCATGGTCGTTCCGCCCCTTCACCGCGGGCGTCTTCCCTTGTCTGACGCCGTGTCGGCGACTCAGCGTAATGCCCTGATGATCATCGTTCGACCGGCCGGTTCCCTGATCCGGGCGCGGGCCAGGCAGTATGGGGGTGTGACCCTTATCGATCAGATGCCGAGCCATGCCGACCCCGATGCCCTCTTCGAGGCCTTCTCGACCTGGGCCCAGGAGCGGGGCATCACGCTGTACCCCGCTCAGGAGGAGGCGCTGATCGAGGTGGTCTCCGGGGCGAACGTGATCCTCTCCACGCCGACCGGCTCGGGCAAGAGCCTGGTGGCAGCCGGGGCGCACTTCACGGCCCTCGCCAACGACCAGGTGACCTTCTACACCGCGCCGATCAAGGCGCTGGTGTCGGAGAAGTTCTTCGACCTGTGCAAGATCTTCGGCACCGAGAACGTCGGCATGCTCACCGGCGACGCGTCCGTGAACGCCGACGCCCCGGTGATCTGCTGCACGGCCGAGGTACTGGCCTCGATCGCCCTGCGGGACGGCAAGGACGCCGACATCGGCCAGGTCGTGATGGACGAGTTCCACTTCTACGCGGAGCCCGACCGGGGCTGGGCCTGGCAGATCCCGCTGCTGGAGCTGCCGCAGGCGCAGTTCGTCCTGATGTCGGCGACGCTGGGCGACGTGTCCCGGTTCGAGGAGGACCTGACGCGCCGCACCGGCCGGCCCACCGCCGTCGTGCGCTCGGCGACCCGGCCCGTCCCCCTGTCGTACGAGTACCGCACGACCCCGCTGACGGAGACGCTGACCGAGCTCCTCCAGACCCGGCAGGCGCCGGTCTACATCGTCCACTTCACGCAGGCGGCGGCCGTCGAACGGGCGCAGGCGCTGATGAGCATCAACATGTGCTCGCGCGAGGAGAAGGACGAGATCGCCAAGCTGATCGGCAACTTCCGGTTCACGACGAAGTTCGGCCGGAACCTGTCGCGGTTCGTCAAGCACGGCATCGGGGTGCACCACGCGGGCATGCTGCCGAAGTACCGGCGGCTGGTGGAGCGGCTGGCGCAGGCCGGTCTGCTGAAGGTGATCTGCGGAACGGACACCCTGGGCGTGGGCGTCAACGTGCCGATCCGCACAGTGCTGTTCACGGCCCTCACCAAGTACGACGGGCAGCGGGTGCGCACGCTGCGGGCGCGCGAGTTCCACCAGATCGCGGGCCGCGCCGGGCGGGCGGGCTTCGACACCGCCGGCTTCGTGGTGGCCCAGGCCCCGGATCATGTGATCGAGAACGAGAAGGCGCTGGCGAAGGCGGGCGACGACCCGAAGAAGCGCCGCAAGGTGGTCCGCAAGAAGGCCCCCGAGGGCTTCGTCGGCTGGACGGAGAACACCTTCGAGAAGCTCATCGCCTCCGAGCCCGAGCAGCTCACCTCCCGGTTCCGGGTCACGCACGCGATGCTGCTGGCGGTCATCGCCCGGCCGGGCAACGCCTTCGAGGCGATGCGCCGCCTCCTGGAGGACAACCACGAGCCGCGGCGGAACCAGCTCCGGCACATCCGCCGCGCCATCGCCATCTACCGCTCGCTGCTGGACGGCGGCATCGTGGAGCGGCTCGACGAGCCCGACGCCGAGGGCCGCATCGTCCGGCTGACGGTGGACCTCCAGTCGGACTTCGCGCTCAACCAGCCGCTTTCCACCTTCGCCCTCGCCTCCTTCGAGCTGCTGGACCCGGAGTCGCCGTCCTACGCGCTCGACATGGTGTCGGTCGTGGAGTCGACGCTGGACGACCCCCGGCAGATCCTCGCCGCCCAGCAGAACAAGGCGCGCGGCGAGGCGGTCGCGGAGATGAAGGCCGACGGCGTCGAGTACGAGGAGCGGATGGAGCGGCTGATGGACATCAGCTATCCGAAGCCGCTGGAGGAGCTGCTGACGCACGCCTACGACGTCTACCGCAAGAGCCACCCGTGGGTGGGCGACCACCCGCTGTCGCCGAAGTCCGTCATCCGCGACATGTACGAGCGGGCGATGACCTTCACCGAGTTCACCTCGTACTACGACCTGGCGCGTACCGAGGGCATCGTGCTGCGGTACCTGGCGAGCGCGTACAAGGCGCTGGACCACACCGTGCCGGACGACCTGAAGTCGGAGGACTTCGAGGACCTGATCGCCTGGCTGGGCGAGATGGTGCGGCAGGTCGACTCCAGCCTGCTGGACGAGTGGGAGCAGCTGGCCAACCCGGAGGTGGAGACGGCCGAGGAGGCGCAGGACCGCGCCGACCAGGTCAAGCCGGTCACGGCCAACGCCCGCGCCTTCCGGGTTCTTGTCCGCAACGCGCTGTTCCGCCGCGTCGAGCTGGCCGCGCTCGACCGGGTCGGCGAACTCGGCGGGATGGACGCCGAGTCCGGCTGGGACGAGGAGCGCTGGGGCGCGGCGATGGACGCCTACTGGGACGAGTACGAGGAGCTGGGCACCGGCCCCGACGCGCGCGGCCCCAAGCTGCTGCGCATCGAGGAGAAGCCGGAGGACGGCCTCTGGCGCGTCCGGCAGACCTTCGCCGACCCGAACGGCGACCACGACTGGGGCATCTCGGCCGAGGTCGACCTCGCGGCGTCGGACGAGGAGGGCCGCGCGGTGATCCGCGTCATGGACGTCGGCCAGCTCTGAGGCCACCCGGCCCCGCCGGGTGCCGGCCCTGCCCCGGGCCGGCACCCGGGCGCGGGCGCGGGCGCGCCGCCCGTCGTGATCTTCGCTCCCCGCATCGCCAAGGACACCCATTGTCCTAATTCCTTCCTACCGTGGGAATCACCCGCAGGAACAAAACGGGAGGATTCCCTCATGAAGATCGCTGTTCTCGGTACCGGTGGCGGCGCGCGTGCCCATATCGCCCGGCTCGCCGGGCTCGGGCACGAGGTGCACGTCGGCACCCGCGACCCGGAGGCCACGCTCGCCCGCACCGAGCCCGACATGATGGGCACCCCGCCGTTCGGCGCCTGGCTCGCCGACCACCCGGGCGTCGAGCTGCACACCTTCGCCGACGCGGCCGCGCACGCGCCTGAGCTGGTCGTCAACGGCATCGACGGCCGCAACGCGGTCGCCGCCCTGTCCGCCGCCGCGGAGCAGCTGGCGGGCAAGACGCTCGCCGACTACGCCGTCCCGTACGTCTACGACCCCGACGTCGAACATCCCTGGCCCACGCCCTGGGGGACGATGCCGAAGCTCGATCCATGCGACACCGACAGCCTCGCCGAGCGGATCCAGCGCGCCCTCCCGCGGACGAAGGTCGTCAAGGCGTTCGTCACGCAGGAGCAGGCCACCGTCGTCGACCCGAAGACCGTCGGCGCGGGCGACCACACCATGTTCGTCGCGGGCGACCACGCCGACGCCAAGGCGGCCGTCACCGACCTGCTCAGGACCTACGGCTGGACCGACATCCTCGACCTGGGCCCCCTGGTCTGCGCCCGCGGCATGGAGATGTACGCCCACATGCACTCCGCCATCGGCTTCGCCCTCGGCTTCGGCACCCCCTTCGGCATCAAGGTCGTCCGCTGACCCGTCCGGCCGGAGGCCCCTTCGCCCCTGCCGCGCACTCCACCCGCCATACGCCCGGGCCCGCCCGGGGCCACGCGGCGCCCCGATGCGCCACCGCCCGGCCGCCCGAGCCCACCGCGACGCCGGGCTCATGCCCGCACAGCGGTACGGCGGCACTCATTCCCTGCCGGTCCGCCACGCGGCAGCCCGCGCCACACCGGTGGCCCCTGCCCACACTGGCACAGGCCGACGGTACGGCGGCACCCGGCCGCGCCGACCTGCCAGGCGTCGGCCTGAGCGCCCGGCTTGCGCACACGGTCGCGCGATGACCCACGCCGCCCGGCGGCGGCCGGTGGAACGGCGGCGGCCGGCCGCGCCGGTCGCCGCGCTTGAGCCTGAGCACCTGGACCGCGCGCACCGCGCGAGGCGAACCGTGCCCGCGTCAGCGGTCCGGCCGGCGGCGCGGTGGCGCTCAGCCGTCGCCCCCGGGTACGCCTCCCTCCGCCGAGCCGCCCACGTCCGCGCGGTGGCGGAGCGCCGGCCGCCCG
>NZ_JAIQLH010000268.1 GCF_020037025.1 Streptomyces huiliensis
CGGGCCGGGGCCGCGGGCCGGTCGGGGCCGCCCCCGGCCCGGCAGCGGGCCGTAGGCCCGCCCGCCGGTCACCGGGAGCCGGCCCTCAGGCAGCACGTGTCAGGCGTCGCACACCCGCGCCGCGCACTCCCCCGCGCTCCCCCGGCCGCACGCCCGCGTCAGGCGTGGGAGTGCCGGCCGTGTCCGTGCCCGCTCCGGCCGGCGAAGACCCGGTAGAGCGCCAGGATGATGACGGACCCGACGATCGCGGCGATCCACGTCGACAGGTGGAAGAAGCCGTTGATCGACTCCACTCCGAAGATCACCTTGCCGAGGAAGCCGCCCAGCAGTCCGCCGACCACACCGATCAGCATGGTCACCAGCACACCGCCGGGATCCTTGCCCGGCATCAGGGCCTTGGCGATCGCTCCGGCCAGCAGCCCGATGACGACCCACGCGAGAATTCCCATGATGTGTCCTCCTTGGTCGGTGCTGCCAGGCGCTTAACCTGCCGCTTCGCTCGCAAACACCGTTCGCGGGCCGAGTCGGCGACGGACTCCGTCCCGCCCCCCCCTCCGAGCCACGGGCGCACCTGCGCGCGCCCGCCCTCGTCCACCCCGCGCGTGACGCCTCGTTCGCACATTGGTCCGCACCTATTGACGCACTGGTCTAGTCCTTTTAGCCTCTGCCACACCTCCGAGGAGTACGGCCCGCCGGTGTGCGCGACACCCAGGGCCACGGCACGGCACCCCCCACCCCGCTCCACGAACCCCCCACTGGAGGACCGATCGTGTTGTTCCGAGACCTGCTCCCCCTGGGGAGAACCCTGGGCAGCCCCCTGGGGAGATCCTGTACCGGCTCCCGCGCCCGCCGCGGGGCCGCCGTCGCCGCCGCGGGCGCGGCCCTGGCCGGGCTGCTGGCCGCCACGGTGCAGACGAGGTCCTCCTCCGCCGCCGAGGACCACGCCGCCTGCCGCCCCGACGGCCTGTACGCCACCCCGGGCGTCGACGTCCCGTACTGCACCGCCTACGACACCGCCGGCCGCGAGAAGATGGGCGCCGACCACCAGCGGCGCGTCATCGGCTACTTCACCGGCTGGCGCACCGGCAAGGACGGCACCCCGGCGTACCTCGCCTCCGACATCCCCTGGGACAAGGTCACCCACCTCAACTACGCCTTCGCGCACGTCGGCCCGGACGACCGGATCTCCGTCGGGGCGGACGGCGCGAACAACCCGGCCACCGGCATGACCTGGCCGGGCGTCAAGGGCGCGGAGATGGACCCGGACCTTCCCTACAAGGGCCACTTCAACCTGTTGAACAAGTTCAAGAAGCAGCATCCGCAGGTGAAGACCCTGATATCGGTCGGCGGCTGGGCGGAGACCGGCGGGTACATCGACGAGAACGGCAAGCGGGTCGACTCGGGCGGCTTCTACAAGACGGCGACCAACGCGGACGGCTCGGTCAACCAGCAGGGCATCGACACCTTCGCCGACTCCGCGGTCGCCTTCGTCAGGAAGTACGGCTTCAACGGCGTCGACATCGACTACGAGTACCCGACGTCGATGAAGGACGCCGGCCACCCCAAGGACTGGCCCCTGGCCAACGCCCGGCGCGGCGGCCTCAACAAGGGCTACGCGGCGCTGATGAAGTCCCTCCGCGAGCGGCTCGACCGGGCCGGGGCGGCCGACGGCCGGCACTACCTGCTCTCCGTCGCCGCGCCCTCCTCCGGCTACCTGCTGCGCGGCATGGAGACGTACCAGAGCACGAAGTACCTGGACTACGTCAACATCATGTCCTACGACCTGCACGGCGCCTGGAACGAGTTCGTCGGCCCCAACGCCGCCCTCTACGACGACGGCAAGGACGCCGAACTGGCCAAGTGGGGCGTGTACACGACCCCGCAGTACGGCGGCATCGGCTACCTCAACGCCGACTGGGCGTACCACTACTTCCGCGGCGCGCTGCCCGCCGGCCGGATCAACCTCGGCCTGCCGTACTACACGCGCGGCTGGAAGAACGTCACGGGCGGCACCGACGGCCTGTGGGGAACGGCCAAGGCGACGACGTGTCCGGCCGGTTCGGGCCTCACCTCCTGCGGTGACGGCGCCGTCGGCATCGACAACCTCTGGCACGACAAGGACGACGACGGCAAGGAGTCCCCGGCCGGCTCCAACCCCATGTGGCACGCCAAGAACCTGGAGAAGGGCATCGGCGGGGACTACCTGACGAAGTACGGCTTCCCGGCCGGCACCAAGCCCACCGGCACCTACGCCCGCAAGTACGACGCGACCCTGACCGCTCCCTGGCTGTGGAACGCCGACAAGAAGGTGTTCCTCTCCACGGAGGACGAGCAGTCGGTCCAGGCCAAGGCGCGGTACGTGGTGGACAAGGGCCTCGGCGGGACCATGATCTGGGAGCTGGCGGGCGACTACGCGTGGAACGCCGGCAAGGGCCAGTACGAGCCGGGCGACACCCTGACGTCCGCGATGTACGACGCGTTCAAGGCCGCACCGGCGTACGGGGCCCGGCGCGCGACGACCGACCTGCCCGGCAAGGCCCTCGACGTCGACGTCGCGTTCACCGACTTCCCCCTCGGGGACAGCAACTACCCCATCAACCCCAAGGTCCGCATCACCAACCGGACGAAGACCACGCTGCCGGGCGGCACGGAGTTCCAGTTCGACTACGCCAACTCCGCGCCGGGGAACGCCCGGGACCAGTCCGGGTGGGGGCTGAAGGTCGTCCGCAGCGACCACACCGCCCCCAACAACATCGGCGGTCTCAAGGGTGACTACAACCGGACGTCCGTGAAGCTCCCCGCCTCGCAGCCGCTCGCCCCGGGCGCCACCGCCGTGCTCGACCTCGTCTACTACCTGCCGACGTCCACGCCGTCCAACTGGACCGTGAGCTTCGGCGGGAAGACGTGGGCCCTGGCCGGCGACCTGACGCGCGGCACGACCGTGACCGACCCGGGCGGCCCCTCGCCCACCCCGACGGCCACCCCGACGGCCACGCCCACCGGCACCCCCACCGGCGGCCCGAGCCCGACGCCGACCCCGACGGGCGGCACCTGCACCGCGCCGACCTGGGACAAGGCGGCCGTCTACACCGGCGGCACGACCGTCTCCTGGAAGGCGCACTCCTGGAAGGCCAAGTGGTGGACGCAGGGCGACGAGCCCGGCACCACCGGCGAGTGGGGGGTGTGGCAGGACCTCGGCGCCTGCTGACCCGGCCCCGTCCCCAGTCCCCCCGCCCCCTCGATCCCGTCCCCCGGCGCGTCGCCCCGACCGCCGGGGGGCGGTCGCGCGTTCAGGTCACGCGTGCGGCCCGCCGGCCGCGTCCGCAAGCCCCCGGCCCCGAATCCTGTGGTCGATCCTGTGGTTCCGCCGTCGGGACGACGGGATCCCCCGGTTCCCATACTCGGTTGGATCACCGACGCGAGGGCTGGGGATGCTACCGAAACTGAAGTCCGACGTACTGTTCGTGCCCACTCCCGACGGAGCCCACGTCTTCGGCGCGGGCGCCGACGTCGCGCTGCGCGGTCCGGCCGCCTACCGGCTGCTGGACCGGCTCGCTCCGCACCTGGACGGCTCGACCGAACTCGACGCGCTCGTCCGCGGTCTGCCGGACGGGACCCGTACCGCCGTGGAGCGGCTGGTGCGCCGGCTGGAGACGGCCGGCTGCCTCGTCGACGCCGCCGCGGACCTGCCGCACGACCTGTCCGCCCGCGAACTCGACACGTACGCGGCGGAGATCGCGTTCGTCGAGTACCACGCCTCCTCGGCGGCGCGGCGGTTCCAGACGTACCGGGACAGCGCGGTGACGGTCGTCGGCGCGGGTCCGGTGTTCACCGCCCTGGTCTGCTCGGCGCTCCGCTCGGGCGTGCGACGGCTGCGGGCCGTCCACGCCCCGGACGGGGACGCGGACCCCGGCGCGGACTCCACCGCCGACGCCGACCGGCTGTCCGAACTGGCCGCCGAGGCGGCGCTCCGCGACCCGGACCAGACGCTGGAGCGGGTGCCGTTCTCGGACGCGGAGGAGGCCCGGCTGGCGACGGCCGACGCGGTGCTGCACGTGGCCGCCGGCCCCGCCGCGGACCGGGCGCCGCGCCTGGACCGGCTGTGCCGCGCCTCGGGCACCCTCCTGGTGCAGGGCGTGGTCCTCGACGACGTGGCCTGGCTGGGGCCGCCCGGCCCGGACTGGTCCTCGGCCTGGTCGCGGCTGCGCGCCCGCCCCCCGTACCGGACGGGCACGTTCCTGACCGGGCCCGCGGCGGCGGTGGTCGCCGGGCACCTCGGGCTCGCCGCCCTCCGCGCGCTGGCGGGCATCGCGGAGCCGGGCGCGCGGACCGTGCTGACCAGGATCGACCTGGAGACCCTGCGCACCTCCACGCACGCCTTCCTGCCCCACCCGGCCGCGCGCCCGGCCGGCCCGGAACCGGTGGAGGAGTTCACCGCGCGGATCGGCCGGCTGCGCGCGGCGGCCCCTTCGGGCGAAGACGAGTTCTCCGGCGCGGCGGCGGCCTGTTTCGACCCGTACACCGGCGTCCTGCGGACGCTGGACGAGGGCGACTTCACGCAGGTGCCGTTGCACGTCACCGAGGCCGTCCCGCACCTCGCCGACTCGGGCGGCCCGCGGGTCTTCGGCGCGGGACGGGACTTCGCCGAGGCCAGGCGGCAGGCGGCCCTGCGCGGGCTCGCCCGGTACGCGGCGGCCTCGCCCGACCCGCGCCGGTACGGGCCCGACGGCACGGTGTGGGGCTGGGACCTCGCCGGGGAGCGGGCGGTCCCCGTCCCCGCCGGCACGGCGTTCTCCGCCGGAACCGGCCTCGCGGCCCGGCCGTCCTGGGACGACGCGGTGGACGACGCCCTCGGGCAGCACTGCGCCCGGCTCGCGGCCGAGGACGTGGCGGAGGGCCGGACGCGTCCGGTACCGCTCGACCTCGCCGACGCTCCGGCCGGCGAGCGGACCGGACGGTACCTCGGCCTGCTGCGGGCGGCCGGCGGCACCGTACGGGTCGCGGACATCGGGGGCGCGCTCGGCGTCCCGGTCCTGGCCTGGTGGCTGGACGGGCGCCCGGTGGCGGCGGCCTGCGGCCCGGACGCGGCGGCGGAGGGCCTGGAACGGGCCCTGCTGGCCCGCCAGTCGGCGATGACCGACGAGTCGGCGTACGCGCCGGAGCCGCCCCCCGGCCTCGGCGAACCGCCGGCCCCGGGCGCGCCCGCCGCCTGGCCGCCCCCGCCGGTCCGCGTCCGCCTGCTGTCCGCCCTGCGCTCCCGCGGCCTGCGTGCGGTGGCGGTTCCCCTGGACCACGACCCCGCCGTCCACGAGGTCATCCCCTTCGCGCTCCGGGTCGTGACGGCCGATGCGTGACGGCGGCCCCGGAACACCGGACACCCCGCGGGCCGGCGGCTCCGACGAGCACGACCGGGCCGGCGCCGGCGCCGGAACGCACCCCGCCGGGCCACGCCCCCAGGCGGTGGGCCGCCCCCTGCCCCGACCGGACACGTCACCGCCGGCGCGTGCGGCCACCGCCCCGGCGGTCCGCTCCTCGGCTCCTCCGCCGGAAGGCCCGCCGCCCGTTCCGCCGGGGTCCGGAGACGGGTCCGGCGTCCCGGCCTCCCGCCGTGCGGCCGCGGGGGTGGTCACCCCGGCCACCCACCGGGCGAACGAACCCGCCGCTGCGGCGGAACACCCGGCGCCGCCCGGCGACGAACCCGCCACCCCCGGCCTCCGCTTCTGGTGGCGCACCTTCGAGCGGGTGCGGGAGCTGTTCGCGGAGGGGCAGGGCGCGGAGGGCGGGGACGGGGATCCGCTGCCGGTGAAGACGTACCGCGGGCTGCCGCGGCACGTGCTGAGCGCGCCGGCGCGGCGGATCGGGGACGCGCGGTGGTCGTTCGAGGGGTTCCGCCGGGCCCGTCCGGCGGACGTCCCCGGCCGGGCAACCCTGGACGAGCCGGCCGTGTCCGCCCTCGTGCACCACGCCTACGGGCTGGGCCGGATGGAGCTGGGGCCGCACGCGGCCTGGCCGTACCACCGCGTCGTACCGTCCGCCCGCTGCTTCCACCCCGTGGAGCTGTACCTCTGGCTCGCCGCGCCCGCCGGGGAACTGCCCGCCGGCTGCTACCACTTCGACCCGGCGCACCACGCGCTGACCCGGCTGCGCACCGGCGGCGTCCCGGCCGCCCTGCACGCCGCCGCCGGCACCGGGCGAGCCGGGGACGGCACGCCGGCGCTGCTGGTGGCGGCCGTCCAGTTCCGCAAGGCGGCGTTCCGCTACCGCGACTACGCGTACCGGCTGGCCGCCCAGGAAGCGGGCATGACCGTCGGCAACGCACTGATGGTCGCGGCGGCGCTGGGCCTGGAGGGCCGCGTCCACCACCGGTTCGGGGACGCGGTGGTGGACCGGGCGCTGGGCCTGGACGGCACCGAGGAGACCGCGTTCGCCGTGGTCGACCTGCACTCCCCGGCGGACGAGTCCCCTCCGGCGGCCGGAGTGCCCGAGGCACCGCTCGACGCCATCCGGCCGGAGTACGTCCGTACGTGCCACGCCGACGCGGCGGCCTGGTCCGGGCTGACGGCGCTGGACCGCGCGTCCCGGCTGCCCGGGCCGGGCGCCCCGGTGGAGACGTCCGCCTTCCGCGCGCCGGCGGGCGGTCACCAGGCGGCCGTGCCCCTGGGCGGCGCGGCCCCGGCGCCCGGCCCGCGGGAACTGGCGGAGGCGCTGCGCGCGCGGGACTCGGGCGGCCGGATGTTCCTCCCGGCCGACGCCCCGCTGCCCGCCGCCGCGCTCGCCGGCCTGCTGCGGCACGCGCTGGAGCCGGTGCCGTCCGACCACACGGGGGAGCCCTGCCGCCCGCTGGTGGACTGCCACGTCCTCGTGCGGAACGTGGTGGGGGTGCCCGCCGGGCTGTACGAGCTGGACCCGGGGCCCGAGGCGGACCCCGCGCCCGCCCTCCTCCCCCTCCCCCACCCCGACGCCTCCGCCGTCGTGGCCATGGTGTGCGACCGGACGCCGTCGGTGAACGCGGCCAAGGCCAACGCGCTCGTCTTCCTCACCGTGGACCGGGAGGCGGGCGACCGGCTGTTCGGCCCGCGCGGATACCGGATCCTGCATCAGGAGGCGGGTGTGGTGGCGCAGCGGATCAGTGTGCTGGCCGCGGCGGAGGGGGTGGCCGCCCGGGTGACCAACGGTTACCACGACGGCATGGTCCGTGAGTTGCTCGGCGTCGGCCGGGAGCGGGTGCCGGTCTTCGTCCTCGTCCTCGGCCGCCGTCGGCCCACGGCCCAGTACGAACCGCTGCTGACCTGGTAGGACGCTCCACCACAGGGGGCGGGCCGCGGCGGAACCTACGGGTCGTCCTGCGGTCGGCCCGTAGAGACCGGGAGCCGGCCGCGGGCCGAGGATCGGTATCGACAGCGGATCCGGTCCCCGCCGGAACCGTCCCTCGCACATCGTCACGAGAGGAGGACCCATGGAGGCGAAGCTCGAACTGGACCTCGGCGACCTGAGCGTCGAGGAACTCGACGTTCTGCCGACCTCGCCGGGTGCCGGCCTGGAGTCGATCAACGTCGGCCACGCCATGGTCGAGATCGGCGCGTCGAACTGCACCTCGCGCGGCACGCCCGCGAGCTGCTGCTCCTGTTGCTGCTGCTGAAGCGGCCGCAATCCGCCGTGCCCGGCGGGCTCACCGCCCGCCGGGCACGGCGCCATCCGACCACCGGCGGGGAACGACCACCAGCGAGGAACGAGACCTTGACCGACGCCGCTCCGGACGCGCCCCTCTCGGCGGGTGTCGCCGTGCTGGGCAAGGGCCTGCTCGCCACCGCCGTCCGTACCGCCCTCGGCCGCGCCGGCCTGCTCGCCGCCGAGCCCCACGACGGCTGCTCCGCCGTGGTCACCGCGGACGACGGCTGGAATCCGGCGACCGAGCCCGAGGTGCCGGGCGTCCCGTGGCTTCCCGTCCGGGTCGAGCTCGGGACCGTCGTGATCGGGCCGTACGTCGTACCCGGCCGCCCCGGCTGCGCGCGCTGCGCCCGCACCCGGCGGACCCGCGCCCTCGGCCCGGACAGCCCCCGCGCCGAGCTGGTACGCCGTCACGGGGACCGGCTGGCGGACCGGGCCGCGCCGCTGCTGCCCGCGTGGGCCCGCGACACGGTGGCCGCCCTCGTCACCCACGAACTCACGGCCACCGGGGCCCGGTTGACGGACCGGGCCGTCCTCATGCTCGCGCTCCCCGATCTGACGGCCGGCGTCCACCCCTTCCTGCCCGTGCCCGACTGCCCGTCGTGCGGCGGGCTGCCCCCGGACCGGCCGCCCGTCCTCATGGCCGTGCCGCGCCCCAAGCCGGCACCGGACGTCCACCGGACCCGCGACCTCGCGGCCGGCTGGGACGCCCTGCGGGACGCCTACGTCGACGGCCGCACCGGAGTCGTGCGCCAGCTCGACGTGCGGACCGACTACCCGTACCCGATGGTGTCGGCCCCCCTCCACCTGCCGGGCGGCGAGCAGGAGGCCGGTTTCGGCCGGGACCTGGACTACGCGTCCTGTGCGCGCACCGCCCTGGCGGAGGCCCTGGAGCGGCTCGGCGGCGCCCGTCCCGGCGGCCGGCGCCCGACCGTACGGGCCCCCTACCGCGAGGTGGCCGGGAACGCCCTGTACCCGCCGGACCTCGGCCTCTACCCGCCGGAGCGGTACGCGGAACCCGGCTTCCCCTACCCGCCGTTCGACCCCGGCCTCGAACTGCCCTGGGTGTGGGGCCACTCCTTCGCCCGCGACGCGCCCGTCCTCGTCCCCGAGGACTACGCCTACTACCGCACCCGGCACGACGGCCCGCACGCCCGCCCCCTGGCGTACGAGGTGTCCAACGGCTGTGCCCTGGGCGGCTGCCTGGAGGAGGCGGCGCTGCACGGGCTGGTGGAGCTGGCGGAACGGGACGCGTTCCTGCTCACCTGGTACGCCCGGCTGCCCGTCCCCCGGATCGACCTCGGCACGGTGTCCGATCCGCGGATCCCGGTGCTGGCCGAGCGGATCCGGCAGGACGGCGGCCACCGGGTCGTCGCCTTCGCGACCACGCCCGAGTACGGCATCCCCTCGGTCTGGGTGATGGCCGTCCATCCCCGGCCGGGTCGTGAACCGGCGGCGGTCTGCGCGGCCGGCGCCCACTTCGATCCCGAGAAGGCGCTGCTCAACGGCCTGTTGGAGCTCACCGCGAACCTCGGCTGGAACCGGGTGGCGTGGCGCGAGGAGACGGCCCGGATCGCCGCGATGGTCGACGACCCGGAGCTGGTGCGGGAGATGCGCGACCACGCGCTGCTGTACTGCCACCCGGCCGCCTTCGACCGCTTCGGCTTCCTGTTCGGCGACGCGCCGGCGCTGCCGGTGCGGGAGGCGTTCGCGCGGGCCGACTGCCGGCCGCGCGGGGCGGACCTCCGTGACGACCTGGCCGAGGTGGTGGCCCGGTTCACCGGTGCCGGGCTCGACGTCGTCGTGGTGGACCAGACCACGGACGAGCACCGGGTGGGCGGCTTCGCCTGCGCCAAGGTGATCGTCCCGGGGCTGCTGCCGATGACCTTCGGGCACCGGATGCGGCGCACCCACGGCCTGCCGCGCCTCCGCGACCTGCCGGCCCGCCTCGGCCACCGCACGGGACCGCTCGGCCCGGACGACGTCAATCCGCACCCCCACCCCTTCCCCTGACACCCGAAGGTGACCATGGCCCAGGACTTCTCCGCCTTCTCCACCCCGGACACCTTCGGCGTGCGCGTCGGCGGTCTGCCGGTGGCGGCACTGGACGCGATGCGCTCCCCCGCGCTGTGGGAGCGGGTCGAGGCGGTGCTGGACGGCGACGAGCGGCTGACCGCGCGGGCGGTGGAGCTGTCGGACGCCCTGTTCGAGGCGATCGGGCGGACGGCTGTCGGGCAGACGGCGGAGGACCGGCCGGCGGAGGGCCGGCCGGCGGAGGGCCGGCCGGCGGAGGGCCGGCCGGCGCTGGTCGCCCTGCGCCGCGCCGTCCACAACCGGAA
>NZ_JAIQLH010000269.1 GCF_020037025.1 Streptomyces huiliensis
CTGGTCGCCCTGCGCCGCGCCGTCCACAACCGGAAGCCGCTCACCGACCGGTGCTGGAACGACGCCGTCCGCGCCCTGCTGCCGCCCGCCGTCACCGAGGGCGTCCACGCCTGGCTGCGGCTCCGCGAGGAGCACGAGCGGGACCGGACGCGCCTCGCCGAGCAGGTCGAGCACCACGCCCGTACCCGGCACGTCCCGCTGCGGAAGGCCGTGTGCGACCCGGCGTTCCGGTACGGCCTGGTGCTGAGCAGCCCGGATCTCCACGCCGACGTGCGCCGGTGGCTGGCGCGGCCGGAGGAGACGGCCCCGGACCGCCGGCTGGCGCTGCGGCTGACCAAGTACCTGTCCCGCATCGCCCTCAAGACCACCCCGTTCAGCACCTTCACCGTCAGCGGCCTGGGGAGCTGGCGGGACGGGCCGGCGGAAGACGCGGCCCCTCCGGCGGTGCGGACCGTGGCGGAGGTGAACATCTGGGTCCTGCAGCAGTTCGTCCGGGAGCTCTCCCGGCATCCCGCACTGGCCCCCGGGATCCGACTGCGGCTCAGCCCGGCCGCGCTGCGCACCGGCGACCGGTGGGAGTTCCTCGGCCCCGGTCCCGACGAGCCGCTGCGCGGCCTGGCCGCGTCGCCGCCGGTCGCGGCGTGCGTGGCGGCGGTGGCCGGTGGGCGGACGCGGGCGGAGGCGGCCCGCCGCGTCGCGGAGCTGACCGGGGGCACCCCGGAGGCGGCCACCGCCTACCTGGACAAGCTGGTCGAGCTGGGCCTGCTGGAGGCCGAACGGCCCTTCCCCGACCAGGACCCCGACCCGCTGGGAGCGCTCAGGGCCTGGGTGGCGGGCGCCGGCCCGGCCCTGGCCGCCCTGGACGCCGAACTCGCCGCCCTCGCCGGGCACCTGGCCGCGTACCCCGGGCTCACCGACCCGGAGGACCGGCTCGCGCGCGTCCGGGACGTCGAGGCGACGCTGCGCCGCGTCGCGGCCCTCACCGGCCCGGACGGGGTCGCGCTGCCCGGCAAGAACAGCATCGTCGAGAACGCCCTGCTGGTCCCGGCGTCCGCCGGTCTCGACCGGCGGGCCTGGGCACCGGTCCTCCGGGACCTGGACGTCGTACGCCGGTTGCACGGCGTCCTCGACCCCGCCCAGCCGGGACGGATCGCCCTGGCCGACCTCGTAGCCGAGCGCTTCGGGCCCGGGGCGTCGATGCCGTTCCTCGCCTTCCACCGGACGGTGCAGGGCTGGGTGCGCGAGGACCCGGGGCTGCTGGACGTCCTCTCCGTCACCACGCACGGCTACCGGACCCTGACCGGTCACCGGCTGCCACGGCTCAGGGAACTGGCCCGTCTCCGCGCCGAGTTGTGCGCGGAGGCGCTGGAGGGGCGGCCCGACGCGGACGGTGTGCTGCGGCTCGACCCGGACGCGCTCGCCGCCCGCGCCGCCGACTGGCCCGCGTGGCTGCGCCCGCCGGACTCCGTGACGTACTACGGGCAGCCGCTCGGCGACCCGGCGGACCCCGGCTTCGTCGTCAACGCCGTCAACTCCGGCCACGGCCGGGGGCGCGACCGGATCCGCCGGCTGCTCGCCCAGGCCGGGACCGCCGCCGACGCGGACACCGCGCCGCCGCCCGACGGGGTGCTCGTCGCGGACACCTGCCGGCACTACGGCAGCAACGTGGGGCTGCGGTGCACGGCGGTGGCGGACGAGATCGACGTCCCCGGCGGCTGGAGCCGCCGCCCGGCGGAGCACCGGATCCCGCTGAGCGACCTGGAGGTGCGGCACGACCCGGCGGCGGGCCTGCTCGTCCTCCGATCCCGGGCGCGCGGCGCCGAGGTGCGGCCCGTCCACCCCAACCTCATCGCGGAGATGTGGCTGCCGCCCGCCGTCCGGCTGCTCATGCAGGTGTTCGGCGCGACGTCCAACCTGCTGATCCCCGGCCGTCGGATCTTCGGCGACACCTCGCCGTCGCTGGTACGGGAGTTGCGGGCGGAGCCGCGGGTGGTGGTCGGGCGGACGGTGGTGAGCCGCCGCCAGTGGGTGTTCCCCGCCGGCGCCGTCCCCGTGCGGCGGCCCGGCGAGGGCGACGCGCCGTACCTGACGCGCCTCGCCGGCTGGCTGCGCGCGCACGGCATGCCGCGGCGCTGCTTCGTGCGGGCCCTGGACCCGGGCGCGGTGGCGGACGGCAGCGTGTGGCGCGTCAAGGACCGCAAGCCGCTGGCCGTGGACTTCGCCAACCTCCTGCTGGTCGGCCTGTTCGAGCGGATGCTCGCCGAGCCGGACCACGTGCTGTTCCTCCAGGAGGCGCTGCCCGACGCGTCCGGCCTGCCGGACCACGGCGACGGCGCGCCCCGGGTGACCGAATACCTCATCGAGATCAACGGAGGCCGGGATGCCGACCGCTAGTGAACCGCTGTCGCCCGAGGAGGCCGAGGGCGCGGACTGGGTGGCCGCGCACGTCTTCTACGACACCGACCAGGACGGCCTGCTGACCGGCTGCGTCCGCCCGCTGGCCGACGAGCTGACCCGCGCGGGCCTGGTCCGGCGGTCGTTCTTCCTGCGCTACTGGGAGGGCGGGCCGCACGTGCGGTTGCGCCTGCTGCCCGCCCGCCGCGCGGACCGGGCCGAGGTCGAGCGGCTGGCCGGCGAGCGGATCCGCGCCCACCTGGCGCGCTTCCCCGCACCCGACGTGGTGGACCGCTCCCGGTTCGAGGGAGTGGCCGCCGAACTCGCGGGTCTGGAGGGCCGTCCGGGCCACGACACGGCGGTGCGGCCCAACAACACGGTGGAGTTCCTGCCGTACGAGCGCGAGCACGAGGACTACGGGCACGGGCCCGCCATCGCCGCCGTGGAGCGGCACTTCGCCGACTCCAGCGAGCTGGCCTTCTCCGTGGTGGCGGCCGGCACGACCGTCGAGCAGCGGGCCCTGCTGGCGTTCGACCTGGTCGTCGGGGTGTTCGCGCTGTGCGACGAGATCCGCGGCCGGTGGGCGCGGGCCGGCGGGCCGCCGCTGCCCTTCGGCAGCGGGCCCGAGGCCGAGGACCTCGAACCCCGCTACCGCGCCCAGCGGGAGCCGCTCCGCGAACGCGCCCTGCGCACCTGGCGGGTCGCCGAGGAGGGTGCCGCCCGGCCGGACCAGCGGACCTACTGGCTCGGCTCGGTACGGCGGCTGCGCGACGCCCTGCACGCCCTGGAGGACGCGGGGAGCTTCACCACCGCCTGGACGGAATCCCCGCTGGCCGTCCCCCTCGACCTGGCCGCCACCCGGCACCCGTCCACCAGCCTGGTGCTGCTGCGCTGCGCGCACCTGGTCAACAACCGGCTGGGGCTGACCCTGTGGCAGGAGAACCAGGTGCGGTTCCTGGTGGGCCGGGTGCTCGCCGAGCTCCCCGAAGCGCTGGCCGCCCCGTGAGCCGCCCGGCGCCCCGGTGGCACAGCCTGCACGTCCACCATCACGACGCGGCGGCCGAGCCCGCGCTCGTCCTGGACGGCGTACGCCCGGCGTTCGAGGCCGTGCGGGGGTGGACGCGGGGCGCCTGGTTCGGCCGGCACTGGCTGCGCGGTCCGCACCTGCGCCTCAACTTCCGCGCGCCGGACCCGCTGTGGGAGGCGAGGGTCCGCCCGGTGGTGACGGACGCGATCGAGGCGTACCTGCGCGTCCGGCCGTCCGCCGCACGGCTGGACGAGGCGGCGCTGGGCCCCGTCCACGAACGCCTCGCCGAACTGGAGATGGAGACCGGGCCCCGGCATCCCTGGGTCCCCGACAACACCGTGCTGGAGCGCCCCTACGACCACCGGCTGCCGGTGCTGGGCTCACCGCGGGCGAGCGAGCTGCTGGCCGGCTTCCTCTCCGACACCAACGACCTGGCGTTCCGGATGTACGAGCACCGGGCCGCGGGCGGGTCGACGGCCGCGCTCGCGCTGGACCTGATGTGGACCACCGCGTCGGTGGCGGCGGTTCCGTTCGAGGCCGGCGGGCCGCCGATCGTGCGCGGTTTCCTGTCGCTGCGCTCGCACGCCGACGCGTTCCTCTCCCGCACCCGCGATCCGGCCGCGCAGCGGGCCGCGTTCGACGCCCGCTACGACCGGCAGGCGGCCGCGCTGGGCGCCCGGCTGCGGGCGGTGCGGGAGGCCCTGGACGGGCGGCGGGACGACGTGCCGTTCGTCGCCGACTGGGCCGGGGCGATCCGCCGCCGGCAGCGGATCGCGTACCCCCTGCTGGCCTCCGGCGCGGTGTCGATGCGCGGCGCCGGCCTGGCCCCGAGGCCGCCGGCCCGCCAGGTGAGCGGCTTCCACCGGCTGCTCCAGTCCGGCCACGGCCAGGAGGACTTCCTCTGGACCGACCCCTGGTTCGCGTCCTTCCGCCTGATGATCAACTACCTCTACGTCCACCTCAACCGCCTCGGCCTGGGCCCGGCCGACCGCGCCCTCCTGTGCCACCTGGCGGCCTCCACCGTCGAGACCGTGCACGGCGTCACCGCGGCCGACCTCTTCCGCCGCCACGTCCTCCCGCCGTCCCGGGACCGGGCCCCGGAGTGGCGCCGCCTGGCCGCCGAGTGGGACCACCGGCCGGGGGACGCGGCGGTGGAGCGGCAGGGGTGACGAGGGCGAGCCGGTCCAAGTGACGTCCGCCGCCGGGCTTTTCAAAGCCGGGTGCCGGCTCGGTGCGCGCGCTAAGCTGTGTCGGCTCCGGTGGCCCCAGCGGCCCACCGTGGCGGCAAGCGGTCTGGCGGTGAGGACTTCGCGCCAGGCCGGGGTGACGGTCGCGGGAGGTACGGACCATGGCTCGACGTTCACGGCTGCGGCCGGTCGGGGAGGTGGCGGCGGCCGACTGGGTGGTCGCGGGAGTCGGACCGTTCGGGTCCGGCGTGGGCGGCCTCGTGCCGCGGGGGTTCGAGGCGTACGCGCGGATCCTGCATCCCGCGTCGGCGGCCGACGGCTCCCCGGTGACCTGGGCGCAGGTGGCCGCGTGGGCGGGCAGGACGGTGCATCCCCGGGCGCAGTTCCGGGCGCTCGCCACCCCCGCGTCGGATGTACGGCCGCCGCGGCCCTGGGACGAGGAGCCCGAGCCGGGCACGCTGCCCCCGGTCGCGCTGGCGGCCCTGTGTGACGTCCTGGGCCGGCACACCGCTTCGGGTGACCGCTGCCGGTTCTGCGTCTGGGACGGGTACGGGCCCGCGGCGGACGGCCGCGCGACGGTCTCCTTCACGCCGGAGGAGGGGAACGGTCGACCGGAGCCGGTCCTGCTTCCCCCCGAGTTTCCGGCGGGCGTCGCCGACGGCCCTCGAGTGGAGTTGCCGAACCGCAGCTACGTCCTGCTCGAGGGCCCGCTCGACGCCGCCGGCGAACTGGGGGTGTCCCTCTTCCCCCAGTCGCCCAACCTCTTCTGGCCCGACGACCGGGCCTGGTGTGTCGCGACCGACACCGACCTCGACTCCACCTACCTCGGCGGCTCGGCGGCGCTCGTCACCGACGTGCTGGCGGACGAGCGCCTGGAGGCCGTCCGGGTCGAGGTGACCGACCCCGTGTGGGCGGACAGCGACGAGGTCAACCGCTGACGCCCGGCGGCGTCAGCGCCGCGTCAGCCGCACCTCGTGCGTCAGCTGCACCTCGTCAGGTGCACCTTGGCGGTCTTGGCCGCCATGTTCGCGGTGGGCGGGTTGTAGCCGACCGGCGCGACGATCTTGGCGGCCGACTCGCCCTGGTAGTAGCCGGACCGGCAGACGAGCGCCGCGTTGCCCTTGGCGGCGGCGCGGCCGGTGCTGCCGTATTCCTTGATCTTCGAGCCGTGGTTGCTGAAGAGGCCGACCTTCCCCTTGATCAGCCGCACCGGCTGGGTGCAGGTCACACGGACCCGGACGTTGACCGTGCCCGGCACGTGACCGGAGTGGTGCGGCGCGCCGTGGTTGGCCCCGACGAAGACCATCTCGCAGCGGATGACCCGCCGCGAGGCGGCGGCGGCCTTCTTGTCCTGGCCCTTGCCCTGGCCGGCCGGGTGGAACGTGTACTCCGTCTTGGCGAGGACCCGCTCCGAGTCCGGGCCGGGAGTCGCCGCTCCCGCCGTCGACACGCCGCCGGCGACGGCGATGGCCGTCGCCGCCCCCACGACTCCCGCTCGCAGCGCGAGGCCCGACAGGACGCCCCGTCGTTGTTGCTTCATGTTCTTTGTCTCCTTCCGCTGGTCCCGGTGTCCGATTCGGGCGTGGACCGCCCATCGCGGCGCACCGGTGCTCCGCAGCCCCCGTAAGGAACGCACAAGCCGTCTGATGGCCGGACGTTCGTCCGTCCATGCGTCAAGTGACCACTGGTGGGACGGGTCTTCTTGACGGTGCGCAGGATCGTATACGGCAACTCGTCTGGCGGCAAAGAGCCGTTGGTTCGGTTGAACGCCAGTGCGGAAACGGCGACGGCCAGGAGGGCCGGAGCCCCCGGCGGCGGCCCCGGTCAGGCGGGTGTCCGGGTCTCCGCCGGCATGACTTCGGAGAGTTGGCGGCGGCCGGAGATGCCGAGTTTGCGGTAGGCGCCGGAGAGGTGGAACTCCACCGTCCGGAGGGTGACGAAGAGCCGGCCCGCGATCTCCCTGTTGGTGTGGCCGTCGCGGGCCAGGGAGAGGATGCGCAGTTCCTGCGGGGTGAGGCCGGTCAGGGTCGCCGGTACGGTCTCGCGTTCCTCCGCCGGGCAGAGCTCCCGCCGCGCCGTCGCGATCCGCCGCGCGAGGGGGCGGGCGCCGCAGGCTTCGGCGCCGGCGGACGCGGAGGCGAACGCGGCGCACGCCTCCTCGGTGCGGCCGGCCGCGCCGAGGGCGCGTCCCAGGTCCAGCCGGGC
>NZ_JAIQLH010000027.1 GCF_020037025.1 Streptomyces huiliensis
TCTCCCGTCTACTTGACCAGGAAGCCCCGCAGATCATCCAGCACGCTGTTCGCCGCCGTGACCCCCAGGCCCAGGTACCACGTCTCGTCCTTGACGTCCCGCGCGCGCCCCTCCTTGACCGCCTTCAGGTTCTTCCACAGCGGGTTGTCGCGGGCGACGTCGCGCTTGGTGCGGTCGGGGGCGCCGTAGACGCCGGTGAAGATCCAGTCGGCGTCGGCCTGGTCGATCTTCTCCGGGCCGATCTGTACGGCGAGCTCGTCGACCTGCTGGTTCTTGGGGCGGGGCAGGCCGGCGTCCTTGAGGACGGTGCCGATGAACGACTTCTGCGCGTACAGCCGGGTGAACTGCGGCATGTAGCGGACCATGCTGATGGTCGGCTTCTTCTCGCCGACGTCCTCCCCGAGCTTCCTCGCCTTCGCCTCGTACGCGGCGATGTTGGCCTTCGCCTTCGCCGTCTCGTCGAGGGCGGCCGCGTTGAGGAGGTAGTTCTCCTTCCAGGTGAAGCCGGGACGGACGGAGAAGACGGTCGGCGCGATCTTCGACAGGTCCTTGTAGTGCTTCTCCGCGCGGAGCTTGCTGCCGAGGATCAGGTCGGGGTGGAGGTTGTTGATCGCCTCCAGGTTGAGGCCGTTGATGGTGCCGACGCTCTTGGGGTCGCCCGCGTCCTTCCGCAGGTACTCGGGGATGCCGTCGCCGCCCTCGGCGGGCGCGTAGCCGACGGGTTTGATGCCCAGCGAGACGACGTTGTCGAGCTCGCCGACGTCCAGCACGACGACCCGCTTCGGCTTGGCCTTGAGCTCGGTCTTCCCCAGGGCGTGGGTGACGGTGCGCGGGAACTGCCCGGCGGCGGCGTCCGTGCCCATCTTCCTGGTGAGGTCGGCGGCCTTGCCGAAGTCCTTGCCTCCCTGGGCGACGTCCTTCGACCCGGCGCCGCCATCCTTCCCCTTGTCGTCACCGTCGGATCCGCAGGCTGCCAGCGAGAGCGCGGCGGCGAGGGCGAGGGCTGCGGCGGCCGTACCGCGGCGGCGGAGGGACATGGGGGTACTCCTGGGGGTGTGGGGGTGCCGGAGGGAGCCGGCCTCAGGGCCCCTAAGGGTCCAAGGGCCCACTAAGGGCCTCAGGGTCCCTAAGGGTTAGGGCACCCTTACTTTAGAGCGTCCGGATACCCCGCGCTCAAGGGGGGACGGACCCTTGCAAGAGCAGCTAGATCACCGCAAGCACACCCACCCCACACCCCTCCGGCGAATCGGACAACCTCCACCCTTACGCGTGAAGCCGCCTCACTCGCAGGGTGGGACGCCGGGCGCGAAAACTACGTTCTGTGCCGGAGGTGACGTTTCTCATGACGGTCTGTGCCCCCCAGAGCACTCCGGAGACCACTCCCCGGCGTGCGCCGATGGACTCCCGACGCCCGGCGTTCACCATCGCGGCCGACGGCTCGTACGCCGCGTGGCTCGCGCTCAGCCGGGCCACGGGCGGCTGGTTCCCGGAGCGCTGGACCCTCGACGGCCCCGAGCCCTACGCGGTCCCGCTGCCCGGCACCCAGCCCGAGGAGCCGGACAGCGAGGTGCTGCCGCTCACCGACGGGAGGGTGCTCATCCGGCGCCGGGTGGCCGAGCGGTACACCCTGTCGCTGCTCTACCCCACCGGCCCCGGTACCGGGGAGCTGCCGCTCGGCGCGATCGAGTGCCCCTACCTGTCGCTGCTGCCGCCCGCGCCGGACGGCCTCTCGGCGTACGCACTGGTGCACGGCGAGCGGACGACGACGCTGTGGCGCGTGTACGGCTCGCCCGCCGGCCCCGAGCTGCTCGCCCGGGTGCCCGGCCGCTGCTCCGGCGGCGCCTGGCTCGACCGGCCGGGCCGGCTGCTCGCCCTCGACCGCGAACTGGACGGGCTCACCAAGGCCGTCGTCGTCGACCTCGGGCGCGGCGGTAAGACCACCCCGCTGCTCCAGATCGCCGAGAAGAGCAACGACCGGCTGGTGCTCGCCGACCCCGACAGCGGCCTGCTGCTCGTCCGGTCGGACGCGCCCGGCGAGGAGCGGCTGGGCTGGGGGGTGCTCGGCTCGGCGCGGCCGGTGCGCTTCCCCGAGTGCCTGCGGCAGCCCGGCGCGGCGGTGACGCCGTTCGCCGTGCAGCCGGGGCAGACGCTGACCCCCGAGGTGTGCTCGGTGGCGTTCCGCGTCGACCGCGAGTCGGGCACCTCGGTGGGCATCTGGCGGCCCGCGGAACGGCAGTTGCGCCAGTTCCCCGGCCCGCTCGGCTGGGTGGCCGGCGCCGGGCTGTGGACGGCCCACGGGGAGCTGCGGCTCCCCTACGTGACCCCGCACGTCCCGTGCGGGCTGGCCCGGCTGCGCCTGCCGGACCCCGACGAGGGCGGGCTCGATCCCCTGGGGGAGATGACGGAGAACGGCGGATCCCCGGCCGCCCGTCCGGTGCCGCTCCAGCAGGCGCCGCACGCCCGGGCGCGGGCGCGCTGAGGGCCGCCGGGAGCACCGGGGCGCCGGGCACGGCCGACGGGCCGGCCCGGGAACGGCCGACGCGCACGGACCGGGAAGGGCCGGCGGATACGGCCCGGAAACGGCCGGCGGGCGATCCGCTCATACCGGGCGGCCGGCGGCCGCCCGGGGGGTGGCTCACGCGATCAAGGTCCCGTTAGACTTCGGGGCCGGGGGTTGCGCACGTGGTACCGGCGGAGCACCGCGGTGCGCCGAACGACCGCGCGCGGTACGGGCGTTGACCGTACCCAGGGACGACACCTACGGGTGTCCCCTACAAGGGCGGCGCCCATGGGCGTCGGCCGACGCCGCGGCCCCCGACGCGCAGAGCACGCACCCACATCCCACGGAGTGACTCCCGACATGTCCGAAGCCCGAACCGACACGACCGAGGCGCGCCCCCTGGAGGCGTCCGCCCAGGCCGCAGCCGCCGGCTCCGGCAGGCACCGCGGCCCGGCGTCGTCCGACGACGCCGGCGGTCCCGCCCACGGCAAGCACCGGCGCACCGCCGACGCCGCCTGACGAGCGGGTCCCCAGAGCAGACAGCGTCCCGAGAACGGACAGGGCCCCGGCGGCGGGGCGGGCCACGACCGGCCCGCTCCCCGCCGGGGTCCCACCGTCTCCGGCCCCGGAAGCCCTCACTCACCGGAAGCCCTGACTCACCTGAGGCCCTGACTCACATGAACCCCTGACTCAGACGTGCTCGACGACCGTGTCGGCCAGCACCTCCGCGTCGTCCCGCTCCACGACCGTCACGGACACCTGCACCCGCCCGGGCCCGGGCGTCCCGCGCCACATCCGCACCCGCAGCGTCTCCCCCGGGTAGACGACGCCCGCGAAGCGGGTGGTGTACGAGCGGACGCGCTCGACGCGCCCCTCCAGAACCGTGTCCACGACCGCCTTGAGGGTCATCCCGTAGGTGCAGAGCCCGTGCAGGATCGGCCGGTGGAAGCCGGCGAGCGCGGCGAACTCGGGGTCGGCGTGCAGGGGGTTCCAGTCCCCCGACAGCCGGTAGAGCAGCGCCTGGTCCTCCCGGACGGCCCGCTCCACGGTCGAGTCCGGCGCGCGGTCCGGGAGCCCGAGCCGCGCCGAGTCGCCGCGCTCGCCGCCGAACCCGCCCTCCCCGCGGACGTAGATCCGCGCGTCGCCGCTCCACAGCGGCCCGTCCACGTCGTCGACGTCGGTACGCAGCACGATGACGGCCGCCTTGCCCTTGTCGTACACGGCGGCGACGCGCGAGGTCTGCGTGACGCCGTCCGCGCGGACGGGCAGCGGCCGGTGCAGGGTGACGGTGTGCCCGCCGTGCAGCACGCGGGCGAGGTCGACGTCGACGCCCGGGGTGGAGAGCCCGGCCGCGAGGGCCATCCCGCCGCCCGCCACGGTGGCGAAGGAGGGCAGGACGTGCAGTCCGCTCTCCAGGGTGTAGCGGAGCTCGGCGGGGTCGGTGGCGGGGACGCCCGCGCCGATGCCGAGGTGGTAGAGGATGACGTCCTTGTGGTCCCAGGAGAGGGAGACGGTCCGCGGTTCGGCGGCCGTGGCCTTGGCTGCGTCGATGGGCATGGAGGGGGACTCCTTCGCCGGCACGTGCACTACAGGAACGAGCACTACAGGAACGCGAACATGAACGAGAACGAGAACGCGTTCCACCAACCGGACCCTTATAGTCCCTCCGCACGCGGCAGAGGAAGGTCCCCGAAGCCGCCGAGAGCCGCCGAGAACCGTTGAGAGCCGCCCCCGCCCCGGGACAAATGTCACCGCCTTCCCCAGACATCCGGCATCTGCGCAGGTCACAGGGGCATTGCCTAGGATGCGACGTATGAAGCGCATGGGCGAGGAAATCGAACGGATGAAGGCGCCCGGCAGGCGGGCCTTCATCCCGTGGCTCTTCGCCCTCAGCGGTGACACCGTGCACATGCTCCTCGGCGACATGCCACTGCCCTGGCTCGCCGGACTGGGCGAACTGGCCTTCATCGGCCTGTACGTGACCGCCGTCTTCGCCGCCCTCGACGAGCACCGGCGCTACACCCGCGTCCCCGTACTGGCCCTGATCGGGCTGGCCGCGCTCGCGTTCGCCCTCAACATGGGCTACGGCGCCTACTGGCAGATGTGCTTCCCCCTGCTGTCCGTCGCCACCGGCATGGTGCTGCGCCACCGGCAGCGCCTGATGGCCGCCTCCCTGGCCACACTCGGCACCGCCTGCGGACTGTCCTGGCTCATCCGGCCCGACGACGACAGCGCGGGCAGCGTCCTCGCCGTCAGCTGGGGCACGGCCCTGGGCGGCCTGGTCGCGGCGGCCGTCCTCAACCTCTTCGAGGCCATCGCCGTCCTCCGCGACACCCGCGAGGAACTGGCCCACGCCGCCGTCGAACGCGAGCGGCTGCGCTTCTCCCGCGACCTGCACGACCTGCTCGGGCACACCATGTCCGTGATCGTCGTCAAGGCGGAGGCGGTACGCCGGCTCGGCCCCCGGAACCTGGACGCCGCGCTCGGCCAGGCCGCCGACATCGAGGCGGTCGGCCGGCAGGCGCTCACCGAGATCCGTGAGGCGGTCACCGGCTACCGCGAGGGCAGCCTCACCACCGAGCTGGACAACGCCCGTTCGCTGCTCGACGCGTCCGGCATCACCGCCGAGATCCGCCAGTCGGGACCGCCGCTCCCACCGCAGACCGGGGTGCTGCTGGGGTGGGTGGTACGCGAGGGCGTCACCAACGTCGTCCGGCACAGCGGCGCCTCGCGCTGCGAGATAGAGGTGCGCGGCAAACCCGACCGCGTACACCTGGAGATCATCGACAACGGCACGGGCGTAGGCTCGTCCGAAGCGGCGGGTACGGGTGCGAGCGCGGGCGGCAACGGACTCAAGGGCCTCACCGAGCGGCTGGCCGCCGCCGGCGGCTCCCTGCGCACCGGCCCCGACGGGCGGCGCGGTTTCCGGCTCGTGGCCGAACTGCCGGTGGACGACGAGCCGTACGCCAGGACCGGCGAGAAGGAGCGAGCGGCGTGATCAGGACACTACTGGCCGAGGACCAGGGCATGATGCGGGGCGCTCTCGCGCTGCTGCTCGGCCTGGAGGACGACATCGAGGTCGTCGCCCAGGTCGGCAACGGCGACGAGATCGTGCCCACCGCCCTGGAGGCGCGGCCCGACATCGCCCTCCTCGACATCGAACTCCCCGGCCGCAGCGGCCTCGACGCGGCGGCCGACCTCCGGCAGCGGCTGCCCGAGTGCCGGGTGCTGATACTCACCACCTTCGGGCGGCCCGGCTACCTCCGCCGCGCCATGGAGGCCGGTGCCTCCGGCTTCCTCGTCAAGGACGGCCCCGTCGAGGACCTCGCCGCCGCCATCCGCCGCGCGCTCGCCGGCGAGCGCGTCATCGATCCCGCGCTGGCCGCGGCGGCGTTGAGCGCCGGGCCCAATCCGCTGACGCAGCGGGAGCGGGACGTGCTTTCCGCCGCGGTGGACGGGGCGACCGTGGCGGACATCGCGGCGAAGGTTCATCTGTCGCCCGCGACCGTCCGTAATTACCTGTCGGCGGCGATCGGCAAGACGCAGACGCGGAACCGGATGGAGGCGGTGCGGGCGGCGAGGCAGAACGGGTGGTTGTAGGGTGCGCCCCGGTCCCGCCCTTTCACCGTTTCCTGGGGCTGCGCCCCAGACCCCGCTTGTCGCGGCTCCGCCGCTCGTCCTCAAACACCGGACAGGCTGAAATGCGAGCTGAGCGCCCCACTCAGCCCGTCCGGCGCTTGAGGACAACCGCGCGGAGCGCGGTTTCCGGGGGTCTGGGGGCTTGCCCCCAGGAACCGGCGAAGGGGCGGGACCGGGGCACCGCCCGCCGCAGGCGCCCCCCCCACCCACCGACCACCCGAAGGACGACCGTGCCGCCGAAACCCCAAACCCTGACCGCCTTCGAAGAAGCAAAAGGCTTCATGCCCCTGGACGAGGGCCTCGCCCTCCACCAAGCAGCCGAAGCAGCCGCCGCCCAACTCCCCCACCCCCTCCTCGAAGTAGGCACCTACTGCGGCCGCTCCACCCTCCTCCTCGCCGACGCCGCCCGCGAAGCCGGCACGACGGTGGTGACCGTCGACCACCACCGCGGCAGCGAAGAGCAGCAGCCCGGCTGGGAGTACCACGACACGTCCCTGGTGGACGACGCCCCGGGCGTCGGCCGGATGGACACGCTCCCGACATTCCGGAGGACGCTGTACCGGGCGGGCCTGGAGGACCACGTGGTCGCGATCGTGGGCCGCTCCCCGCAGGTCGCCGCGTTGTGGGGGACGCCGCTGAGCCTGGTGTTCATCGACGGCGGCCATACGGACGAGCACGCGACGGCGGACTACGAGGGCTGGGCGCCGCACCTCGCGCCGGGCGGCCTGCTCGTCGTCCACGACGTCTTCCCGGACCCGGCGGACGGCGGCCAGGCGCCGTACCGCGTGTACCTGAGGGCCCTGGAGTCGGGTGGGTTCACGGAGGTCTCCGTGACGGGGTCGATGCGGGTTCTGCGCCGGACGGGCCCCGCGACCTGACGGGCGGCGCTAGCATCGCCCGAGTGTCCTACGCCAGCTCTCCTCGTCATCCGAGCCGCGACGACCGCCCCGGCGGCACCGGCGGCACCGCCCGTCGCGTCCGTCCGGCCGTCGCGGCCCTGACCGCGCTGCTGCTGGCGGCGGCGGTCGCGGGATGCGACGACGGCGACGGGCCGGCCGACGCCAAGGCGTCCGCGCCGGCCGGTGGTTCCCCGTCCGCGACGGCGGAGCGCACCCCCCCGTCCGTCCCGCCGGCGCCGCGGCCGCCGGCGGCGAAGAGCGCACCGTCGTCCCCGCCCGCCTCCTCAGCACCGGCGAAACCTTCCGCCCCACCCGCCGACGCCGGCACTGGCAACGGGCCGCTCCGCGGGAAGGTCGTGGTCATCGACCCGGGGCACAACATCCACAACCAGCAGCACACCGCGGAGATCGACCGGTCCGTCGACATCGGCACCGGCCGCAAGGAGTGCGACACCACCGGCACCTCCACCAACTCCGGTTATGCGGAGGCGACGTTCAGCCTGGACGTCGCGCACCGCATCCGGTCGATCCTCCGGGAGCAGGGTGCGACGGTCACCCTCACCCACGACGGCGACCGGCCGTTCGGCCCCTGTGTGGACGAACGGGCCGCGATCGGCAACAAGGCGCACGCCGACGCCGCGCTCTCGGTGCACGCGGACGGCGCCGCCCCCGGGCAGCGCGGCGTCCACGTGATCCTGCCCGCCAAGGTCAAGGGCGGCCGGGCGGACACCGCCCCCATCGTCGAACCGTCGAAGGAACTGGGCGAACGCGTCCTCGGCAAGTTCGTCGGGTCCACCGGGAGCATCCCGTCCAACTACGTCGGCCACAACACCGGCCTGGACGTCCGGAGCGACCTCGGCGGCCTCAACCTCTCCACCGTGCCGAAGGTGTTCATCGAGTGCGGCAACATGCGCGATCCGCAGGACGCCGCCCAACTCACGGACGACGGCTGGCGCCAGAAGGCGGCGCAGGGGATCGCGGACGGCATCCGGGACTTCGTCCTGAGCCGGTCGTGAGCCGGTCCTGAGGCGACGTGTTCCGACCCTGCGCCACCGGCTTTAAACGGTTCGTATAACGGCAGGCCACGGGCGTGTCACGAGGGCGAAACGAAGAGACGCCCCGGGCATCGGGGCGGTAGGTTCCCCCGTACGATGGGGGGCCGCGTTCGTCCGCGCCCTCCCGTCTCGCGTCCGGCGACAGCGACGAGACCGACCGATTCTGAAGGCACTGACAAAGGATTTCAGGTGAACTTCCGCTCCCTCACTAGAGGCGACGGCGTGGTGATCGGAGCAGCGGTGTTGCTGTTCATCGCGTCGTTCCTCGACTACTACTCGCTGGACTGCGACGGTCCGTTCTGCGGCAAGGCAGACATCCCGAACCTCTGGTCGAGCAAGGTCTTCCCCGCGCTGCCGTCCATCGTGCTCGCGGGTCTGATCGGTGCGGCTCTGATCGTCGCCTCCCGCTTCCAGCCCCAGGAGCGCAAGGTTCTGGGCCTCTCCCTGGAGCAGTGGGGCTCGGCCCTGGCGGTCTTCGCGGCCTGGACCACGCTGTGGACCATGTTCAACGGTCCTCTGGAGGACACCAACGACAAGATCGGCGTCGGCATCGGCCGCATCCTGGCCCTCATCGCCACCCTGCTGATCGCCGCGGCTGCTCTGCTCATCCAGAAGGTCCCCGCCCTCAAGGCCCCCCTCCTCGGCGCCCCCACCCCCCAGGTGCAGTCCCCCTACGGGACCGGCGCGCACCCCGGCTACGGCTACCCGGGTCCGGGCGGCCAGGCCGGCGGTTCCTTCGGCGGGCAGCCCTACGGCGCACCGCAGCAGCAGGCGGACCAGACCGGCCCGCAGCACCAGGCGGCCCCGCAGCCGGCCGGCGGTACGGGCGGGGGCGTCCCGGCGGCCGGTGCACAGGCTCCGGCGGCGGGCGGCTCGGACTTCGCGCCGTTCTGGTTCGCGGTGCCGGTCGGGCGTCCGCTGTTCCCGGAGGACGGCGGCCAGACGCCGGTGGCCGAGCTGACGCCGGGCACCTGGTACCTGGCGGTGGACCAGCGCGGTCAGGCGCTCGTCGCCCAGACCCAGGACGGCCGCCGCGGCGTCCTCCAGGACACCTCGGGCATCCAGCGCGGCTGACGCGCCCGCCACTGACGAGAACGAAGGCCCGCCGGGCTCCTTGGGTTCAAGGGGTCGCCGGCGGGCCTTCGCCGTTCCCTGGGGGACGGCCGCCGTCAGCGGTGGCTGGGCTTGGCGGCCTTGAAGAGCCAGGTGTCGAAGAGGCCGCCGAGGTCCTTCCCCGCCTTCTTCTCGCACAGCCGGATGAAGTCGTCGGTGCCGGCGTTGCCGTACCGGTGGTCGCGCGCCCAGGTGCGGAGGATGTCGAAGAAGACGTCGTCCCCGACGGCCTCGCGCAGCTTGTGGAGGACCATCGCGCCCCGGTCGTAGACCGGCCGGTCGGAGATCGTCTCGGCGGTCGGGTAGGCGGGCGGGAAGGACCAGATGGTCTCGCCGTCCTTGCTCCGGCTCTCCTCGTCCTTGCCGTCGTAGTAGTCGTCGAAGATCTGCCGCTCGGTGCGCTTCTTCTGCTCCCGCGCCTCCCACATCCACTCGGCGTACTGGGCGAAGCCCTCGTTGAGCCACATGTCACGCCAGGTGCGCGGGGTGACGGAGTTGCCGAACCACTGGTGGGCCAGCTCGTGCACGATGATCTCGTCCCGCGGGGGCTCCGGGTAGTACGGCTTGGTCTGGGTCTCCAGCGCGTAGCCGACGTACCGGTTCGGGTCGACGACCGCGCCGGACGACGCGAAGGGGTATGGGCCGAACAGCTTCTCCTCCCACGCCAGCACCTTGGGCACCATCTCCTTCATGTGCCGCCCGGCCGCCTCCGCCTTCGCCCCCGCCGCGTGGGCGACGTACACCGGCACCTCGCGCGCCGCGGCCGTGGTCTTCAGGACCGTGAACTCGCCGATGGCGACGCTCGTCACGTAGCTCGCCATCGGCTCGCCGCTGTGCCAGCGGAAGACGGTCCAGTCGTCGCCGTCCTCGTCCTCCACCGTCTCCGTGCCCTTCGGCTCGCCGTTGGCGACGGCGGTGAAGCCCTTGGGGACGGTGACGGTGAAGTCGTACGTCGCTTTGTCGGACGGGTGGTGGTTGCCCGGGAACCAGGCCATCGAGCCCACGGGCTCGCCGAGTCCGACCGCCCCGTGGTCCGTCTCGATCCAGCCTTCCTTGTCGCCGTCCGGGTCCCGGATCGTCTTCGGCCGCCCCTCGTAGGCGATCTCGGCGCGGAACTCCCGGCCCTTGGCGAGCGGGCGCGCGGGTTCGATCCGGAGCTTGGTGCCGGAGCGCGAGGTCTTCGCCGGCTTCCCGTCGACCTTGGCGGACGTCACCTTCAGGCCCGACAGGTCGAGGGTGAAGGCGGCCAGGTCCTTCGTCGCCCGGGCGGTGAGGACGGCGGTGGCGTCGAGGTCGTTGCCTTCGGGCTCGTAGTCGAGGGTCAGACCGTAGTGGCGCACGTCGTAGCCGCCGTTGCCGAGGGTGGGGAAGACCGGGTCGCCGACGCCCGTCCCGCCCTCCTCCGGGCCGCCGTCCCCGTCCCCGCCGCCTCCGCCGCCGCAGGCCGCGACCAGCGCGAGGGCGAGGGCGGCGGGCAGGAGCCGGTACGGCGCCGAGCGGCGGGCGGGGCGGGAGGCTGCTTCCGTCGTCCGGTTCATGGGCCCCATGCTGCCACCGGCCCGTCGTCCGCTCGGAGACCGCACCCGCCGGGACCGGGCTCGCTGGGGCGGGTGGCTTTCGGTCAGCCCTTCTGCAGCTCTCCCGCCGACGGCACCTTGTCGGTGACGGGGGCTCCGGCGCTCTTGCCCGCGTCCTTGACCTTGTTGATGACGCTGTCGACGGAGTTCACGTCGCTGTCCGTCGCCTCGCCCTTGCGGAGCTTGCCGCCGAGGCCCTTGAGGGAGTCGATGCCGGCGTTGACGGGGGCCAGGGCCTTCGCGAGCGTGGGGTCGCCCTGGGCGTTGCGGGTGGCGGCCTTGAGCCGGTTGTAGGTGAACGCCCCGGCGAGGCCCGCCTTGACGAGGGCGCCCGTCCGGCCGTCCGCGCCCTTCTTGAACGCGCCGTTGCGGTACGGCTTGACGATCCACTGGTAGGAGGCACCGGCCGCGAGCCCGGCGTTGGTGACGAACCGGGTCTTGGCGAACTTCTGCTTCTCGATCGAGCTCGTCGGGCTCGCCTCGCCGGTGGACTTCTCCTTCTTGTCGCCGCCGCCGCAGGCCGAACCGGCCAGCAGCAGGCCGCACACCAGCGGCAGGACGACAACGGTGCGGCGGGCACGGGCACGGTCGGACACGCTTGCCTCCGGGGCCGGCGGGCACGGTACGGGACCAGCGTGGCCCGCCCGGCGGCGCGGCGCATCCGGACCGTACCGTTCGGGCTACCGGGGGCGGACGTACACGTCGGAATCGGGCCAGATGCGGGCGGGGGCGGGTCTCGGTCCTTCACCCGCCCCCCACCCGTCCCTGTCCCGTCCGGTCAGCCGCAGCAGTCCGGTTCGAGCCCGCGGGGCAGCCGTTCGCCGCCGAACACCGCCGTCGTCGCCTCGTCGCCGCCCAGCGCGGCCACCGCGAGCAGCAGCGAACCGGCCGTCCAGGTGGTGAGCTCCTCGGGCCACACGGCGTCGTCCTCGAAGACGTATCCGGTCCAGTACATGCCGTTGTCGGCGCGCAGGTGCTGGATCCAGCGGAGGATCTCGACGGCCCGGTCCGACTCCCCCATCACCCAGAGGGCGAGGGCGAGTTCGCAGCTCTCGCCGCCGGTCACCCAGGGGTTGGGCAGGACGCAGCGCACGCCGAGGCCGGGGACGACGAAGCGGTCCCAGCCCTCGGCGACGCGTGCCGCGGCCTCCGGGCCGGTGACGGCGCCGCCGAGGATCGGGTAGTACCAGTCCATGGAGTAACGGCTTTTGTCCAGAAACCGCTCCGGGTGCCGGCGGATCGCGTGCGCCAGCAGTCCGGTGGCCAACTCCCAGTCCGGCTGCGGCTCCTCGCGGTGCTCGGCGATGGCGAGGGCGCAGCGCAGCGCCTGGTGGATGGAGGACGAGCCGGTGAGCAGGGCGTCGGTGACGTCCTCGCCGCCGGTCCCGTCGGCTCCTTCGCCGGCGGACGCCTCCCGCTTCCAGCCGATCTGGCCGCCCGGCTGCTGGAGCGCGAGGACGAACTCGACGGCGGCGAAGACGGTCGGCCACATGCGGTCGAGGAACGCGTCGTCGCCGGTGGAGAGGTAGTGGTGCCAGACGCCGACGGCGACGTAGGCGACGAAGTTGGTCTCGCGGGCGCGGTCGGTGGGCTGCCGGTGGTCGCCGTCGGCGTACGCGGCGTACCAGGAGCCGTCGGGGTTCTGGTGCTCGGCGAGCCAGCGGTAGGCGGCCTCGGCGCGGCCGTGCTCGCCCGCGGTGTCCAGGGCCATGGCGGCCTCGACGTGGTCCCACGGGTCGAGGTGGTGGCCGCGGAACCAGGGGATGGCGCCGTCCTCGCGCTGCCCGGCGACGATGCCGGCGACGGTCGCGCCGAGCTGCTCGGCGGTCAGGACGCCGGGCAGGACGAGGCGTTCGATGCGGCCGGGACGACGGCTGTGGGTGGTCACGCGCGGCCCTCCGCGGACGGGGTGGCGGTGGACGCGGTCTCGGCGGTGGACGCGGTCTCGGTGACGGACGGAGCCTCGCTGCCGGACACGGCGTCGGCCGGGAGGTGGGGCTTGGTGGCGTAGGCGACGAAGCTCTTGCCGATGACCGGGTTGAGGACCTGCTCGGCGATCCGGGTGGCCGCGGGCTTCTTCATGATGTCCCAGACCAGCAGCTTGTGGTACGCGCGGACGGGCAGCGCCTTGTCGTTGTCCACACCGAACGCGCACTTGAGCCACCAGTAGGGGCTGTGCAGGCCGTGCGCGTGGTGGGTGCCGTACGGCTTCAGCCCGGCCTCCTCCATCTTGCGCAGCAGTTCGTCCGCCTTGTAGATGCGGATGTGGCCGCCCTCGACCTCGTGGTAGGCGTCGCTGAGCGCCCAGCACACCTTCTCGGGGCCGTAGCGCGGCACGGTCACGGCGATCCGGCCGCCCGGCTTCAGGACGCGGACCATCTCGGCGAGCACGCCCTTGTCGTCGGGGATGTGCTCCATGACCTCGGAGATGATGACGACGTCGAAGCTGTCGTCGGGGAAGGGCAGGGCCAGCGCGTCGCCCTCCATGGCGGTGGCGGTGGCGCCCTCCGGGGCCTCGCCGGCCTCCTTCATGGCGGCGAACCACTTGGCGACCTCGCGGATCTCGTCCGCGTTGCGGTCGAGGGCGACCACCCGGGCGCCGCGCCGGTAGCACTCGAAGGCGTGCCGGCCCGCACCGCAGCCCAGGTCGAGGACGCGGTCGCCGGCGGCGAGCGGGAAGCGGGAGAAATCGACGGTCAGCACGGAGTTCTGCTTTCGTCCGACGGGGCAGGTCAGTGACGGTCGGCGCCCGGAACCGTTCGGTCCCCGGGGGCCGTTCGAACCCTAGGGGTCAGGCATCCCCCAGGGGACGGGCACCCCCCTAAGGGACAGGCAGCCCTTAGGGGTCAGGCGCCCCTTAGGGGGTCAGGCATCCCCTAAGGGTGGTCCGACCCCTAAGGGGCGACGCACCCCCTAAGGGCCGATGCGTCCCCTAAGGGTCGGACACCCCGTAAGGGACCACTTCTCCCCCTACGGGAGCCCTCGGGAGCCCTCGGGAACCCTCTCTCAGGAGCCCCCCCCCCCACGGAAGCTCTCGCCCCTACGGGCGGGCGCGGGGCGTGCGGACGGGCAGCGGGCCGGCGCCGCTCCGGGCCCGGGCTCTCGCCCGGGCGGCCCGCTCGATCGAGATCCGGTAGCGCTCGGCCGTCCCGATGGCCGCCTGCCGCCAGGTGAAGCGGGACAGCACCCGCTCCCGGCCGGCGGCGCCGAGGCGGCGGCGCAGCTCCCCGTCGCCGAGGAGCCGCTTCAGCGCACCGGCCAGGGCGTCGGCGTCCCCCGGCGGCACGGCGAGGCAGGTCTCGCCGTCGGGGCCCGCGACCTCGGGGATCGCCCCGCCGGTGGTGGCCACCAGCGGCGTCCCGGTGGCCATGGCCTCGGCGGCGGGCAGCGAGAACCCCTCGTACAGCGACGGCACACAGGCCACCTGGGCCCCGCGCACCAGGTCCACCAGCTCGGCGTCGCTGATGCCCTTGACGAACTCCACGGCGCCTTCCAGCCCGTAGGTCTCGATGGCGCGCGCCACCGGCCCGTCGTCGGCGCGCCGGCCGACCACGACGAGGTGCGCGTCGGGGTTCTCCGTCCGGACCTTCGCCAGCGCCTCGACGAGGTACACCAGGCCCTTGAGCGGGACGTCGGCGCTGGACGTGGTGACGATCCGGCCCGGGACCACGGCGACCGACGGGTCGGGCGAGAAGAGGTCGGTGTCGGCGCCTATCGGCACCACGTGGACGCGCTCCGGGCGCACCCCGAGGTGGTCGACGATCTCCTGCCGGGAGGAGCCGGAGACGGTGACGATCGACGGCAGACAGCGGGCCACCCGCTCCTGCATTCGGGTGAAGCCGTACCAGCGGCGGACGGAGAGCCGGCGCTTCCAGTCCTCCCCCGCGGCGTCCAGCTCCAGCCGCCGGTCGACGGTGACCGGGTGGTGGACGGTGGTGACCAGCGGGGCGCCGAGGTCGGCGAGGAGGCCGTAGCCGAGCGTCTGGTTGTCGTGGACGACGTCGAAGTCGCCACGGCGGGCCACCAGATGGCGCCGGGCGCGCAGCGAGAAGGTCAGCGGCTCGGGGAAGCCGCCGGTCCACATGGTGCCGACCTCCAGCGCGTCGACCCAGTCGCGGTACTCGTCGCGCTTCGGGGTGCGGAAGGGGTCGGGCTGCCGGTAGAGGTCCAGGCTGGGGAGCTCGGTGAGGGTGACGCCCTCGTCCAGGACGGGGTACGGCTGGGCGCCGATCACCTCGACGGAGTGGCCGAGCCGGGCCAGTTCGCGGGAGAGGTGGCGGACGTAGACGCCCTGGCCGCCGCAGAACGGGTTGCCCTTGTACGACAGCAGCGCGATGCGCAGCGACGCGTCGTCCCCGGCCGGGGACACCGCGGGGAGCGGACCTGACCCGACTGCCTGGGCGGTCTCAGCGGTCACTCGCGGCCCCCATTCTTCCTGCGGTTCAGCGGGAGCGTAACCGCTCCCGATTCTCTAGAACAAGTTTCACTATCGGAACCGGCTCGGAAACCGGCGGAAAGCCCGACAAGTCCCGAACGTACCGGAGGCCCCGGCGGGCGGCGATCGGGAGACGTCGCACCGCGGCGCCGGACGCTGGGGCGCGGGCCACCCGGCCCGCTAATGTGGAACACGTTCCAGTGATTCGCGTCACTGAGCCGCGCCCTGCCATCATGCTGGCGACCGCCCCCTGCAGAGGAACGCACCGACGTGGGACAGAAGACCGCAGACCCGAGAGCCGCCTCCGCCCCGGCCGCCCCGCTGACCCAGCGTCAGGAGGCGCGGCGGCTCGGCATCCTCGCCGCCACCACCCGGCTGGCGAGCCGCGGCGGCTTCGACGCGGTGCAGATGCGCGCGGTGGCCGAGTCGTCGAACGTCGCCCTGGGCACGCTCTACCGCTACTTCCCGTCCAAGATCCATCTGCTGGTCGCCACCATGCAGGACCAGTTGGAGCAGCTCCACGAGACGCTGCGCAAACGGCCGCCGACGGAGGCCGACCCGGCCGCCCGCGTCGCCGGGACGCTGATGCGCGCCTTCCGCGCGATGCAGCGCGAGCCGCACCTCGCCGACGCCATGGTCCGCGCCCTGACCTTCGCCGACCGCTCGGTCAGCGCCGAGGTGGACGCGGTCTCCCGGCTGACCACGGCGATCATCGTGGACGCGATGGGGCTGCCGGTGCCGCCCGGTCCGGAGCAGCTGTCGGTGGTCCGGGTGATCGAGCACACCTGGCACTCGGCGCTGATCACCTGGCTGTCGGGGCGGGCGTCCATCGCCCAGGTGAAGATCGACATCGAGACGGTGTGCGGCCTGATCGGCCGCCGCTGAGGAGCAGGAGCGGCGGAGCGGGAGCGGCGGAGCGGGAGCGGCGGAGCGGGAGCGGCGGAGCGGGAGCGGCTGAGCGGGATCGGCGGAGCGGGAGCGGCTGAGCGGGATCGGCGGAGCGGGAGCGGCGGAGCGGGAGCGGCGGGGCCGCCGCTGAGTGGGAGCGGCCGAGCCGCGGCGGGGCGGAGCCGCGGCGGGGCGGGGAGCGACAACGGGCGCCATGGCGCGCGCCCGCGGCAGCACCGGCGCCCACCCCCTCCAGCCCGCCGGGCACAAGCCGCCCGCTCAAGGCCCCCCGGTTAAAGTGGGCACAAATCGACAGAGCGCTCACGCCGCCGCCGCGACCCCGAGAGGTACCCCACCCCCATGGCTCCCTCCCTCGCCGTCCTCGCCACCCGTACCGGTAAGGGTGTCGTGGCCCTGGCCGGCGCGGCCGTCCTGAGCACCGCCGCCGTCCCGGCCGCCCTCGCCGACCCGTCCCCGGCCGCCTCCTCGCCGTCGAGCGCCGCGCCCGGCCTCTACGGCAGCGGGGACCCGAAGTTCGACGGCGTCTTCCGGCAGTCGCTGGCGTTCCTCGCCCAGCACGCCACCGGCGTCACCCCGGCCAAGCCGGCGATCGACTGGCTGGCCGGGCAGCAGTGCGCGGACGGCGGGTTCCCGGGCTTCCGGGCCGACACCGGGAAGCCGTGCGACGCGGCCAAGGACGAGTTCCCCGACCAGACCGCCGCCGCCGTGCAGGCGCTCGCGGCGGTCGGCGGGCGCGGCGCGCAGGTCGAGAAGGGTCTCGCCTGGCTGAAGGGCCACCAGAACGCGGACGGCGGCTGGGGCATGAACCCCGGCGCCGAGAGCAACGCCAACTCCACGGCCGCCGCCGTCGGCGCGTTCGCCGCGGCCGGCCAGGACCCGGCGAAGGTCCGCTCGAAGGACGGCAAGAGCCCGTACGACGCGCTCCTCACCTTCCAGGTGGGCTGCGACGCGCCGGAGGGCGACCGCGGCGCGTTCGCGTGGGCGCCGCAGAAGGGCAAGCTCACCGCCGACAACTTCGCGTCCGCCGCGGCCACCACGGCCGCCCTCGGCAAGGGCTACCTCGTCGAGCCGGCCGGCAAGGAGGACAAGCCCGTCCAGCCGCTCGCCTGCGCCAATGACGAGAAGGCCAAGCCCAAGGACGCGCCCGCCGCGGCCGCGGCCTCCGCCGCGTACCTGGCGAAGAAGCTCGACGCCGGGCGCGGCCACCTGGAGGCGTCCATGCCCGGTGCCCCCAAGGGCCCCGACTACGGCACCACCGCCGACGCGGTCACCGCGCTCGCCGCGGGCGGCCACCGCGAGGCGGCCGGCAAGGCGCTGGACTGGCTGAAGTCCGCCGACAGCAAGACCCTGGCCTGGGCCGAGGGCGACAACCGCAAGGGCGACCCCGGCCGGCTGGCCAAGCTGGTCCTCGCGGCCCGCGCGGCGGGCGCCGACCCGCGCGACTTCGGCGGCACCGACCTGGTGCAGAAGCTGAACGCGACCGGCCCCGCCCCCGAGTCCGCCGCGTCCGACGAGAAGAAGGACGACGAGAAGGACGCGTCGTCCTCCGGCACCTGGTGGTTCGTGGCCGTCGCCTTCGTCGCCGCCGTCGGCGTGGGCTTCCTCTTCAGCAACCGCCGGAAGAAGCAGCGGTGACCGCTGAGTCCTCCGTCCGGGCGACCGGCGCCCTGCTGTTCGCCGCCCTGCTGGCGGTGCTCGCCGCGCTGACGGCCGCCGCGCCCGCGCACGCCGCCGGCTACCGGTACTGGTCGTTCTGGCAGTCCGACGCGAAGAACGCGGGCAAGGGCTGGACGTACGCCACCCAGGGCCCGTCCCAGGCCCGGCCCGCCGACGGGGACGCCGTCGGCTTCCGCTTCGCCGTCAGCGCGGACTCCTCCGACGCCGCGAAGCCGCGCACCGCGCCGGACTTCGCCGCCG
>NZ_JAIQLH010000270.1 GCF_020037025.1 Streptomyces huiliensis
GCCCCGGCCGCCCAGGCCCCGGCCGCCGCCACGGCCAACGCCGAGGGCGCCTACGTGACCCCGCTCGTCCGCAAGCTCGCCGCCGAGAGCGGCGTCAACCTCGCGGGCGTCCAGGGCACCGGCGTCGGTGGCCGCATCCGCAAGCAGGACGTCCTGGCCGCCGCCGAGGCCGCCAAGGCCGCGCCGGCCCCGGCCGCCGCCCCGGCCGCCGCCGCTCCCAAGGCCCCGGCCCTGGAGGCGTCGCCGCTGCGCGGTCAGACGGTCAAGATGCCGCGCATGCGCAAGGTCATCGCCGACAACATGATGAAGGCGCTGCACGGCCAGGCCCAGCTCAGCTCCGTGATCGAGGTGGACATCACCAAGATCATGCGGATGCGCGCCAAGGCCAAGGACGGCTTCGCCGCCCGCGAGGGCGTCAAGCTCTCCCCGATGCCGTTCTTCGTCAAGGCCGCCGTCCAGGCGCTGAAGGCCCACCCGGTCATCAACGCCCGGATCAACGAGGACGAGGGCACCATCAGCTACTTCGACTCCGAGAACGTCGGCATCGCCGTCGACTCGGAGAAGGGCCTGATGACCCCGGTCATCAAGGGTGCGGGTGACCTCAACATCGCGGGCCTCGCCAAGAAGACGGCGGAGCTGGCGGGCAAGGTCCGTACCGGCAAGATCAGCCCGGACGAGATGTCCGGCGCGACCTTCACGATCAGCAACACCGGCTCGCGCGGTGCGCTGTTCGACACGGTCATCGTGCCCCCGAACCAGGTCGCGATCCTGGGCATCGGTGCCACGGTGAAGCGCCCGGTCGTCATCGAGACCGCCGAGGGCACGAACATCGGCGTCCGTGACATGACGTACGTGACGCTCTCCTACGACCACCGCCTGGTGGACGGCGCCGACGCGGCCCGTTACCTGACGACGGTCAAGGCCATCCTGGAGGCCGCCGAGTTCGAGACCGAGATCGGTCTCTGATCCCGGCCCTCGCCACCTGCTGAGCGGCGCGGCCCCGGCTCCGTACTCCGGTACGGGCCGGGGCCGCGCCGTTTCCCCCACCGGGATAATGGCCGGGCGAACGTCCGGCCGCCGAGGAGCGCCCATGTCACCACCCGTCGTCCACTCTTTGCGCGAGCAGATCCGCGAACACATCCTGGAGGGGATCGTCAGCGGCCGGTGGCAGCCGGGCGAGCGCATCGTGGAGCGCCGGATCGCGTCGGAGCTGCTGGTCAGCCAGACGCCGGTGCGCGAGGCGCTGCGCGAGCTGGAGTCGCTGCGGCTGATCGAGTCGTCCCCGAACAAGGGCGTCCGGGTCCGCGAGCTCACCGCCGCCGACCTCAAGGAGAGCTACCCGGTCCGCGCGGGCCTGGAGCAGGTCGCCGCCGAGCTGGCGGCCGAGGCGCTGGCCGAGGACGCGTCGGCGCTCGACCGCGAGGTGGAGCCGCTCTACGAGGCGGACCGCCGGGGCGACCGCGAGGCCCAGGTGCGGCACACGGTGGCCTTCCACCGGGAGATCGTGCTGGCCTCGGGGAACTCCGTCCTCCTGCACACCTGGGAGTCGCTGGGCATCGAGGTGTGGACGACGCTGTCGATCCGCTGGCTGAGCCCGCGGCCGAGGGCGCACGCGGACGACCACGCGGAGCTGGTGGCGGCGTTCCGGCGGCGCGACCCGCACATCGGGGAGCTGCTGCGGACGCACGTGCTGGGCTGCGCGCCGCAGATCTGAACGAACGTCCCCGGTTGATCGATCATCGATCGAGGCGTATCGTCTCCGCGGTGAGCCGCGCCGCGCGCCCTGTCCTGTGTCGCGGAGCGGCTCAGGAGTGACGACAGGTCCTCGTCCGCCGACCGATGCCCTGGCTGGGCGTACGGGTACCTGTCGTCGTCCCCTGATGTCTCGTTTCCCGATGACGGCATCATGGGCGCATGCGAGCGGCCCGTCTGATCAAACTCGTCCTGCTGCTGCAGTCCCGCGCGTCCATGACGGGCGCCGAGCTGGCCCGGCGGCTGGAGGTCTCGGAGCGCACGGTCGCCCGGGACGTCGTCGCCCTCTCCGAGGCGGGCGTCCCCGTCTACGCCGACCGTGGCAGGACCGGCGGCTACCGCCTGGTCGGCGGCTACCGCACCCTCCCCCATTGCCTTAAGGGCATGGGAGGTACCCCCATCACCGGCCTCGGCCGCACGGAGGCCGAGGTCCTCTTCCTCTCCGGCGTGCCGTCCGCCCTCCGCGAGATGGGCCTCGCCGACGCCGCGTCCGCCGCACGCCTCAAGGTCTCCGCCGCGCTCCTCCCCGAACTCGGCGACGCCCCCACCACGGCCGCCCAGCGCTTCCACCTGGACGCCCCCGGCTGGTGGCAGCCGGCCGACCCCCCGCCGCTGCTGCCCGCCGTCGCGGAGGCGGTCTGGGACGACCGCCCGCTGACCGTCCGCTACGGGCGGCGGGACGGCTCGGAGGTGGAACGGGAGCTGGAACCGTACGGCCTCGTCCTCAAGGCCGGCGTCTGGTACCTGGTCGCGGGCGTCACCGTCCCCCGCCCCGGCCACCGCGTCTACCGGGTCGACCGCTTCACCGCCGTCACGGCCGGCTCCGGACGGTTCGACCGCGACGACTCCTTCGACCTGTCCGCCTTCTGGGAGGAGCGGGCGGAGTCCTTCGCCCGCTCGCTGCTGCGGGAGACCGTCGTCCTGCGGCTGACCCCGGAGGGCGCGCGCCGGCTCCCGTATGTGACGGACCGGCGCGCCGGTCAGGAGGCGCTGTCGGCGGCGGGCCCGCCGGACGCGGCGGGGTGGGTGACGGTGACTCTCGCCGTCGAGTCGCCGGCCGTCGCCCAGGAGCAGCTGCTGGCGCTGGGGCCGGAGGTGGAGGTACTCGGGCCTTCGGCGTTGCGGGAGCGGTTCGCGGAGGCGGCGCGGCGCAGTGCGGCGCTGTACGGGGTGGGGTGAGGTGCCCCGGGCCCGCCCTTTCTCCGTTTCCTGGGGCTGCGCCCCAGACCCCCTTGTCGCGGCTTCGCCGCTCGTCCTCAAGCGCCGGACGGGCTGGATTCAGCCCGTCCGGCGCTTGAGGACAACCGCGCGAAGCGCGGTTTCGGGGCGCGGGGGCTCGCCCCCGCAAGAAACGGTGAAAGGGCGGGCCCGGGGCACAGCCCGCCGCAGGCGCCTACCGATAAGCCTCCGCCGTCGCCGCCTTCCCCCCCGAACACCACATCCGTGAAGTACCCCAGGCAATCCGGCCGCGACCCGTCCACATCCGTCACCCCGTAATGAGCCGCGAGCTCCCCACCGAACCGCGCCTGCCCATTCCACCGCCCCCGCTCCGGATCCCCGGCGAGCGCGGCCACCACCCGCCCCAGATAGGTCGGCGACTCCGCGATCGCGAAGTGCGGCTCCTTGGCGACCGCGTCCCGCCAGTTCTCCTCCGTCACCCCGAAATGCTCAAGCATCTCCTCGGACCGCAGGAACCCGGGGCTGAGGCAGACCGCCGTCCCCCCGTGCTCCTCCAGCTCCCGGGCCAGCGCCCACGCCATCCGGGCCGACGCGAACTTCGCCAGGTCGAAGACCATGTTCTCCCGGTAATGATCGGTGTTGAACTCCGGCGTCCCATCCGTGATCTCCACGACCAGCCCACCCCGCCGCCGCGTCAGCAGCGGCAGCGCACAGTGGCTGGTGATCAGATGCGCGTCCTGGGCCAGCCGCAGCATCCGCAGCGCCCGCTCCAGCTTCAGGTCCCACACCCGGGTTCCGAACTCCAGCAGGTGATCGCCGCCCCAGACGTCGTTGACCAGCACGTCCAGCCGCCCGTGCTCCCGGTCGACGCGCTCGACCAGCGCCTTGACCTGGTCGATCTCCAGGTGGTCGACCGGGACGGCGATACCGGTGCCGCCCGCGGCGGTCACCAGCTCGGCCGTCTCCTCGATGGTCTCGGCCCGGCCGACCTCGCTGCGCCGCTCGCGCGTGGTGCGGCCGGTCGCGTAGACGACGGCCCCGGCCCGGCCGAGTTCGACCGCCATGGCCCGGCCCGCTCCCCGCGTGGCGCCCGCGACCAGTGCGACCTTGCCTTCGAGTGCCCTCGTTCCGGCGTTCACGTCCGTGTCGTCCCCTTCGATCCGTCCCGTCGTCACGACGTCCGCCGTGCGACGAGAGGCACACTGGCATGGATACCGGACACCTTCTGTCGTGTTTTCCGGGCCGTCGCACAAAAGCCCCCTCCGCGTGCGTTCCGGCAGGCCAGGGCGGATGCTGTTGCCGTGATGGACGAGACGGAGTTCTGGGAGCTGGTCGACGAGTCGCGGGCCGAGGCGGGCGGCGACCCCGAGGACCAGGCCGATCTGCTGGTCGAGCGGCTGATGCGGCTCGACCCGGACCGCGTGACGGACTTCGCCCGGCATTTCGAGGTGCGCTACAACCGCGCCTACCAGTGGGACCTGTGGGGCGCGGCGGCGGTACTGCTGGGCGGGGCGGGCGAGGACGCGTTCGACTACTTCCGCTGCTGGCTCATCGGCCAGGGCCGGCACGTCTTCGAGGGCGCCCTGCACGACCCGGACCGGCTCGCCGACCTCCTCGACGGCTTCGACGAGGAGACGGACGGGGACGCCGAGGACCTCGGCTACGCGGCCGAGGAGGCGTACGAGCAACTCACCGGAGCGGAGATGCCGGACCTGGCGCTGCCGCCCGCGCCGGCCGAGCCGCAGGGGACGCCGGTCGACGTCACGGACGAGGACGCGCTGGCGGAACGCTACCCGGCGCTGTGGGAGCGCTTCCGGTCGTAGGCCCGCCCGTTCGGATCCGGGCCGGAACCGGCTCGGATCCGGCCCGCCGGGCGTGGACCCGGAACTCCCGGGAAAGGTGTGACCCATGCGCATCGCCATCACCGGCTCGACCGGCCTCATCGGTACGGCGCTCGTCCGCTCGCTGGAAGCGGACGGCCACCGCGTGACGCGGTTCGTGCGCCGCGCGCCCCGGAGCGGGGACGAGGCCGAGTGGGACCCGAAGCGGCAGCGGGTGGACACTCGCGCGCTGGCCGGCTGCGACGCCGTGGTGCACCTCGCGGGCGCCGGCGTGGGCGCGCACCGCTGGACGGACGCGTACAAGCGGGAGATCCGGGAGAGCCGGGTGCTCGGCACGGCGGCGGTCGCCGAGGCCGTCGCGTCCCTCGACACCCCGCCGCGGGTGTTCGTGAGCGGGAGTGCCACCGGCGTCTACGGGGACGCGGGCGACCGCGTTCTGGACGAGGACTCGCCACCCGGACGCGGCTTCCTCGCCGAGGTCTGCCAGGAGTGGGAGGCGGCCACGGTGCCCGCCACCGAGGCGGGCGTGCGGACGGTGCGGGTCCGGACCGGGCTGGTGGTGAGCCGGGGTGGGGGCGCGTGGGGGCGGATGTTCCCGCTGTTCCGGCTGGGGCTCGGCGGGCCGCTCGGGAACGGCCGCCAGTACTGGAGCTTCATCTCCCTGCACGACCACATCGCCGCCCTGCGCCACGTCCTGGACACCCCGGAGCTGTCCGGTCCGGTGAACCTGACCGCGCCGGAACCGGTCACCAACCGCGAGGTGGCCAGAGCCATGGGGCGTGTGCTGCGCCGTCCCGCGCTGTTCCCCGCGCCCGCCCCGGCGCTCCGGCTGGTGCTGGGGGAGCTCGCGTCGGACGTGCTGTCCAGTCAGCGGGTCGTGCCCCGGCGGCTGCTGGACTCCGGCTTCCGGTTCGCGCATCCGGACGTCGAGAGCGCCGTCCGCGCGGCACTCGCCCCCGAGGGCCGCGCTTCGGCCCGATGATTGAGCGCCCCGAAACCGTAACCGTGCGACCGCCGTGCGACCGTGCTCTATCTGTGCGCGACTGTTATTGACCGGAATTCTCTCTACGGTCGAGGCCAACTCGCGCATCGGCGCAGCCGGTTGGGGGCATCACGCCCCCGAGCGAGCGGACCGACCCCGGGAGGCCACGTGGCCAGCAGCGCACGCCACACCGCACACCACGCCGATGTCGTCATCGTGGGAGCCGGCCTCGCCGGGCTCTCGGCAGCACACCAACTGACCAACGCCGGCGTCGGCGTCACCGTCCTGGAGGCAGCGGACCGGCCGGGCGGGCGGATGGCGACGGACCGGATCGACGGCTTCCGGCTGGACCGCTCCGGCCAGCTGCTCAACACCGCTTTCCCCGACCTCCGGCGCACTCCCGGCCTCGGCACCCTCGCACTACGGCCCTTCCTGCCGGGCGTCCTGGTCCACGCCGACGGCCGGAACCACCGGATCGGCGGCGAGTCGCGCGGCGCGAAGAGCGCGAAGAGGGCGTTCACCACCGCCCGCGCGCTGGCCACGGCCGCCCGCGCCTCCCGGGCCACCGGCCTGGACCAGGCCCGTCTCGACGCGGCGCTCGCCCGGCTGGCCGCCCTGCCCACCGACCGGATGCTGGCCCGCCCGGACCGCCCGACGGCCGCCACCCTGGCCGGCCGCGGCCTGCCGGTCCGTACGGTCGAGGGCTTCCTGCGCCCCCTGCTGGCCTCCCTCCTCTCCGACCCCGAACTCACCACCTCCAGCCGCTGCGCCGACCTGGTCCTGCGCGGCTTCGCCCGCGGCCGGCTCTGCCTCCCGGCGGGCGGGGCGGGCACGGTGCCCGAGACGCTGGCGGGGCTGCTGCCGCCGGGGACGGTCCGGACGGGCGTCCAGGCCACCTCCGCGGACATCACCTCCGTCACCACCGCCGACCACGGCGAGATCGGCTGCCGCTCGGTGATCGTCGCCACCGGCGCCCGGGCCGCCGCCGACCTGCTGCCCGGCCTGCGGCTGCCCGGCTTCCACCCGGTGACGGTCCTGCACCACACGGCCGCCGAGGCGCCGCCCTGCGACGCGGCCCTCATCGTGACCGGCGGCCGCGGCGGGCCCGTCGCCCACACCACCGTCGCCAGCGAGGTCGACCCCGACCGGGCCCCCGCCGGGCGCGTCCTCATCACCTCCACCGTCCTCGGCCGGGCGGCCGGCACCCCGATCGCCGAACTCGACCGCGCGGCGCGGGCGCAACTGGCCCGGGTCTACGGCATGGCGGCCGACGACTTCGAGTTGCTGACCGCCCATCACGATCCGGACGCCGTCCCGGCCATGCCGGCGCCGCATGATGTGCGGCGGCCGGTGCGGGTGTTGTCGGGGTTGTACGTGTGTGGTGATCACCGGGACACGAGTACGGTGCAGGGCGCTCTGTTCTCGGGGCGGCGGGCTGCGCACGCGCTGCTGCGGGATCTGGGGATCCGGCCGGAGCAGGACGACGCGCAGGCGCTGCGGGTGGCGTAGGGGGCTGTGCCCCGGTCCCGCCCCTTCGCCGTTTCCTGGGGGCTGCGCCCCAGACCCCGTTATCGCGGCTTCGCCGCTCGTCCTCAATCGCCGGACAGGCTGAAAGTGCCACCTCAGGCACAATCCAGCCCGTCCGGCGATTGAGGACAACCGCGCGGAGCGCGGTTTCAGGGGGTCTGGGGGCCGGCCCCCAGGAATCGGCGAAGGGGCGGGACCGGGGCACAGCCCCCCGCAGGGGAACCCCTAAAGCACAGCCACCTTCTCCCGATACCCCCGAACCGCCGCCGCGTCCCGATAAGGATCAAGCCGCCGCTCGAACTCCCGCACATACTCCACGGCCCGAACAGACCGCATCTCGGCAGCAGCCTGCGCCGCCTCCGCGCCCAGAGCGCAAGCCTGCTCCAACTCCCCCAGCCCCAGCCGCGCAGCAGCCAGCACCACCCGGCAGAAGAGCCTGCTCCGCGCGTACGCCGGAGGCCGGAGCTGCAGGGATCTCTCCGCGTGCTGCGCCGCCGCCCGCCACTGCTGGAGATCGCGGTGGCAGTGCGCGAACTCGTCCGCGAGCTCCGCCTCGTCGAAGAAGCGGATCCAGTACGGCACGTCGTCCGAGGGCCGGGCCGTCTCCAGCGCCCGTTCGGCGCGGGCGAGCGAGGCCGAGCAGGCCCGCACCTCGCCGAGCACCGCGTGCCCGCGCGCCTCCACGGCGTGCAGCAGGGACTGCACGACGGGGGGTGCCCCGGACCCGACGCCCTGCTGGGCGACGCGGGCGAGCTGCACCGCCTCCCGGCCGTGGCCGAGGTAGACGGCCTGGCGGCTCATGGTCACCAGGACGTAGCTGCCGTACGCCCGGTCCCCCGCGGCCTGCGCCAGGCGCAGCGCCTGGACGTAGTACCGCTGGGCGAGCCCGTGGGCGGCGATGTCGTACGAGGTCCACCCGGCGAGCCGGGTGAGGTCCGCGGCGGCGCCGAACAGCCGGCGTCCCGTGGTCTCGCCGTACGTGCCGCGCAGCATCGGCTCGGCCTCGTGTTCGAGGTAGCGGACGAGCGCCTGCCGCGCGTGCCCGCCCCCGTACGCGTGGTCGAGCGTACGGAAGAGCTCGCCGACGGAGCGCAGGGCCGCGATGTCGCCCATGGAGACGCGGCTCCCGGGCGCCCGTTCGGCGCGCTGCCGGGGGACCAGCGTCCGGCCCGTGGGTCTCTCACCGCCCCGGCCGGCGCCCTCGCCTGCAGGCGGGGGCCCGCCGGGGCCCGCCCCCTGTCCGCCGGGGGCCGCCGGGACTCCCGGTGGCGCCGCGGCCCCGGGGGGCGGGTTGGGTGTGCGGGCCACCCGGTCGTCCGCCCGTCCGATCAGCCAGTCGCGGCTGGGCACCACCAGCCCCGCGGGCGTGAACGCGATCTTCCGTAGCTCTGTGTGGCTGCCGGAGTCCTTGCGCCACAAGCCGCTCACGATGTCAATGGCCTCCGCCGGCGACGCGGCGAATTCCAGCCCCGCGTACACCGGCGCACACGCGTCCAGCCCGAGGTCCTGTGCGGACAGCCGCCGCCCCAGCCGCCGGGTGAAGACCTCGGCGATCAACGCCGGAGTCGTGCCGCGCGGCTGCTGGCCGCGGAGCCACCGGGTGACGGAGGTCTTGTCGTAGCGCAGGTCGAGGCCGTGCTCCAGCCCTAATTGATCGACGCGACGTGCGAGCCCCGCGTTGGAGAAGCCGGCCTCCGCGATGAGCGCGGCTAGCTGGCGGTTGGGAATGCGCTGTGGGGGTCGTTCCGTCATCAACCTGCCCGGTCTCCCTGATCGCCATTCTGGGAACGGCGCGAATTTAGCGGTCCCCGCCGCCCCGAACGCCACCTTCGCCCCGCATTCATCCGATCGTGTGAGGACAGATCAGAGACAGATCAAATAGGCACGGAAAAGCGCCGCCAGACGATCTTGTAAGGGGCTCGACAGCAGCCCATTCGGAGGCCGCCGTACAGTGGCTTGGGCACAGGGCGCGTCCGGGACGTACGCGCCCGTCGGCACCAAGGGTTCGAAAAGGGTTCCGGAGCGGACCTGCGCGGACGGGAAGACGGGAAGAGGAGCTGCCGTGAGTGAGCTGCGCTTTGTCCATCTGGGCTTCGGGGCGGACGCCGTCGAGTACCAGGAGGCGTGGCAGGAGCAGCGCCGCGTCCACGCGGCCCGGTTCGCGGACGAGATCCCGGACACCTGCCTGCTGCTGGAGCACCCGGCGGTCTACACGGCCGGACGGCGCACGGAGGACAGCGAGCGCCCCCTGGACGGGACGCCGGTCGTCGACGTCGACCGCGGCGGAAAGATCACCTGGCACGGTCCGGGCCAGCTCGTCGGCTATCCGATCCTCAAGCTCCCCCGCCCGGTGGACGTGATCGCCCACGTCCGCCGCCTGGAGGAGGCCCTGATCCGGGCGTGCGCGGAGTTCGGCCTGGCCACCACCCGGGTCGAGGGCCGCAGCGGCGTCTGGGTCCTGGGCGAGGCCGGCGAGCGGCCCGCGACCGGCGGCCTGCAGCTGGACATCGCGGCCCCCCGCCCGGCCGACGACGAGTTCGACCCGCGGCTCAGCGGCCCCGAGTACGCGCCCTCCAACGCCGGCCAGCGCGGCGAGGACCGCAAGCTCGCCGCGATCGGCATCCGCATCGCCAAGGGCGTCACCATGCACGGCTTCTCCCTGAACTGCGACCCCGACAACACCTGGTTCGACCGCATCGTGCCGTGCGGCATCCGCGACGCCGGCGTGACCTCCCTCTCGAACGAGCTGGGCCGCCGGGTCACCGTCGCCGAGGTGCTGCCCGTCGTGGAGAAGCACCTGCGCGACGTCCTGGAGTCGGCGGAGCCGCTGCCGCGGGCGGTCTAGCGAGTGGTCCGGCGGGCAGTCCGACGAGTGGCCCGACGCCCGGTGAGAGGCGGTTTTCGGCCACCCGCGGCGCGGCGGGCTCCACCGTCCGGGACGCCCTCCGGAGCTCCACCGGCAACGTCCCCGGAAGCACCTCCAGGAACATGTGCGGGAATGCGACCGACGTCTCGCCGGTTCCCCGGGCGTAAGAACGTCAGAACGAACGGGCGTACCCTGGTGTCCGCCGAAGAATCGAAGTCATAGGGAGCCGGAGTGTCCGCTGTCGCACCCGACGGACGCAAGATGCTGCGCCTTGAGGTCCGGAACGCCCAGACCCCCATCGAGCGCAAGCCCGAGTGGATAAAGACCCGGGCGAAGATGGGCCCCGAGTACACCGAGCTCCAGGGTCTGGTGAAGCGCGAGGGCCTGCACACGGTGTGCCAGGAGGCGGGCTGTCCCAACATCTACGAGTGCTGGGAGGACCGCGAGGCGACGTTCCTCATCGGCGGCGACCAGTGCACCCGGCGCTGCGACTTCTGCCAGATCGACACCGGCAAGCCGCAGGCCCTGGACCGGGACGAGCCGCGCCGCGTGGCCGAATCCGTACGGTCCATGGAGCTCAAGTACGCGACGATCACCGGCGTGGCCCGTGACGACCTGGAGGACGGCGGCGCCTGGCTGTACGCCGAGACCGTCCGCCAGATCCACGGCCTGATGCCGGACACCGGCGTCGAGCTGCTGATCCCCGACTTCAACGCCAAGCCCGACCAGCTGGCCGAGGTCTTCTCGTCCCGCCCCGAGGTACTGGCGCACAACGTCGAGACGGTTCCCCGGATCTTCAAGCGCATCCGCCCCGGCTTCCGCTACGAGCGCTCGCTGGAGGTCATCACCAAGGCCCGCGAGGCCGGCCTGGTGACGAAGTCCAACCTGATCCTCGGCATGGGCGAGGAGCGCGAGGAGATCACCCAGGCGCTCCGCGACCTCCACGAGGCGGGTTGCGAACTCATCACGATCACCCAGTACCTGCGCCCGTCGCCGCGCCACCACCCGGTGGAGCGGTGGGTGAAGCCGCAGGAGTTCGTGGAGCTCCAGAAGGAGGCCGAGGAGATCGGCTACGCCGGCGTGATGTCGGGCCCGCTGGTCCGCTCGTCGTACCGGGCGGGACGGCTCTACCGCCAGGCGATCGAGAAGCGGAGCGAAGCCGCAGCGTAGTCCCCTTGTCGTGCGACGCGGCCCGACCGGCCCCCTTGTTCCTCCCCAGGAGGCCCGGTCCGGGCCGCGTCAACGTTTCATAGTCTTTGACCACACCGTCATGTACTGGTAACACCGTTCGGTGACGATGTGTGCACGAACAGTCGTGCACCCACCGAACTTGTGAACGCGCACAACCGCACCCGCCGCTCCGCCGCTTCCCCATCTCTCCCCCACCTCTCACCCTTCCGCTCACGAGAGGACACGACATGCAGGCCGCGCCCGCCCGCGCGACGACGGCGAACGCCGCGCACGCCTTCTCCGCCCTGCCGTCCACGCTCCCCGTCCGGCCGCCCTCGGTCACCGGCGCGCTGCTGGCCCTGGAACGCCTGCTGCTGCGCGGCGGCCAGCGCACCGCCCGCCGGAACGCGTGGACCGCGGTCCTGGAGGACCGCCGCCGGGCCAAGGACCGGCGCGAGGCCCAGCACCTCTGGGAGGCCGCGGCGGCCCCCGGCCCGCAGGACACGTAAACTTCGCCATATGGCGAGGAAGGAAACATCCGAGAACCCCGGGCGACTGAAGCAGATCGCCCTGACCTACAAGATGACCAAGAAGGTCGATTCGAAGGTCGGTCTTGTCGTCGCGGGCGTGGGCATTGTCACCTTCGGTGTCCTCCTCGCCATCGGCTTCTGGATCGACCACCCGATCTACCTGGGCATCCTGGGCTTCCTGCTGGCCTTCCTCGCGATGGCGATCGTCTTCGGCCGCCGTGCCGAGCGTGCCGCCTTCGGGCAGATGGAGGGCCAGCCGGGCGCCGCGGCGGCGGTGCTGGACAACGTCGGCCGCGGCTGGACGACGACGCCCGCGGTGGCGATGAACCGCAACCAGGACGTCGTCCACCGCTCGGTCGGCAAGGCCGGCATCGTGCTCGTCGGCGAGGGCAACCCGAACCGGGTGAAGAGCCTGCTGGCCGCCGAGAAGAAGCGGATGGCGCGCATCGTCGCGGACGTGCCGGTGCACGACATCGTGGTCGGCGACGGCGAGGGCCAGGTGCCGCTGAAGAAGCTGCGCACCACCCTGCTGAAGCTGCCCCGGGTGCTCCCAGGCGCGCAGGTGACCACGGTGAACGACCGGCTCCGGGCGCTGGGCGACCTGATGAGCAACATGCCGATCCCGAAGGGTCCGCTCCCCGGCAAGGGCATGCGGATGCCGAAGGGCCGCTGACACGGAAGCGCGGAAGGCGCGGACGGGGTGAGGGCGGGGCGGGACCGACACGGTCCCGCCCCGCCC
>NZ_JAIQLH010000271.1 GCF_020037025.1 Streptomyces huiliensis
CCCCGTTTCAAAGCCCCGCCAGAACGCTAGAACCGCACCTGAACGGCCTTCGAGAGCCGGTCGTGCAGCCCTCGGGTGTCCCGGTCCCAGATGACGGCCGGGATGACGATCAGCAGGAGCACGCTGCGCACCAGGGCCTTGGGGAACGTCAGCCGGTCGCCGCTCTCCCCGATGACCCGGATGCGGAGCAGCCGCTTCCCGGGGGTGAAGCCGACCGTGCCGACGGTGAGCACGCTGAGCAGGAAGAACACCAGCAGCGCCCAGTTGCTCGCCCGGTGGACGTCGCCCCGGGCGAAGAGGCCGTATGCGATGAGCATGCTCAGGCCCCAGTCGATGAAGATCGCGGCGAACCGCCGTCCGAGCGGGGCGACCGAGCCCGGCCCGTGTTCCGGCAGACCGAGCTGTTCCCCGCGGTAGCCGAAGTCGATGCCCATCTGCTCCGCCGCCGCGCGGGGGCCGGAGAGCCACGAGCCGATTGCTTGCCTTTTGTCCACCCGACCACGGTACTGGGAAGGCTTGCGATCACTACCGGCCGGGTAGGCGTCCGCCCGATTCGATGATCATTTCGCGGCGCTCCGGTTAACCTCGGCGAAACAAATGGGTCATGCTTGGGAAATCCGGTCTCTCTAGGGTCGGCCGCAGCACCACCGAAGCAATCCCCGACCGCTGACGGCCGGGCTAGGAGGGTTGGATGTTCCAGAACGGCGACGACGCCAAGAAGTTCATCAAGGACGAGGACGTCAAGTTCGTCGATGTCCGTTTCTGTGACCTGCCGGGTGTGATGCAGCACTTCACCATTCCGGCGGCGGCGTTCGACCCGGAGGAGGAGCTGGCGTTCGACGGCTCGTCGATCCGCGGTTTCCAGGCCATCCACGAGTCCGACATGGCCCTGCGCGCGGACCTGTCCACGGCGCGCGTGGACCCGTTCCGCCGGGACAAGACGCTCAACATCAACTTCTTCATCCACGACCCGATCACCGGCGAGCAGTACAGCCGCGACCCGCGGAACGTGGCGAAGAAGGCCGAGGCGTACCTCGCGTCCACCGGCATCGCCGACACCGCGTTCTTCGGCCCCGAGGCCGAGTTCTACGTCTTCGACAACGTCCGTTTCGAGACGTCGGCGAACCAGTCCTTCTACCACATCGACTCCGAGGCGGGCGCCTGGAACACCGGTGCGGTGGAGAACAACCGCGGCTATAAGGTCCGCTACAAGGGCGGCTACTTCCCGGCCCCGCCGGTCGACCACTTCGCCGACCTGCGCGCCGAGATCTCCCTGGAGCTGGACAAGGCCGGCCTCCAGGTCGAGCGCCAGCACCACGAGGTGGGCACCGCAGGCCAGGCGGAGATCAACTACAAGTTCAACACGCTGCTGGCCGCCGCCGACGACCTGATGCTCTTCAAGTACATCGTGAAGAACGTCGCCTGGCGCAACGGCAAGACCGCCACCTTCATGCCCAAGCCGATCTTCGGCGACAACGGCTCCGGCATGCACGTCCACCAGTCCCTGTGGACCGGCGGCGAGCCCCTCTTCTACGACGAGCAGGGCTACGCGGGCCTCTCCGACACCGCCCGCTACTACATCGGCGGCATCCTCAAGCACGCCCCGTCGCTGCTGGCCTTCACCAACCCGACGGTGAACTCGTACCACCGCCTGGTCCCCGGCTTCGAGGCCCCGGTCAACCTGGTCTACTCGCAGCGCAACCGCTCCGCCGCGATGCGCATCCCGATCACGGGCTCCAACCCGAAGGCCAAGCGCGTCGAGTTCCGCGCCCCGGACCCGTCCTCCAACCCGTACCTCGCCTTCTCGGCCCTCCTCCTGGCCGGCCTCGACGGCGTCAAGAACAAGATCGAGCCCGCCGAGCCGATCGACAAGGACCTCTACGAGCTCGCCCCCGACGAGCACGCCAACGTCCCCCAGGTCCCCACCTCCCTCCCCGCCGTCCTCGAAGCCCTCGAGGCCGACAACGAGTACCTCCAGGCCGGCGGCGTCTTCACCTCCGACCTGATCGAGACCTGGATCGACTACAAGCGCACCAACGAGATCGCCCCGATGCAGCTCCGCCCGCACCCGCACGAGTTCGAGCTGTACTTCGACCTCTAAGAAGCGGGCCGGACGCCCGGGGTGAACCCCCCGGCCGCTCCCCGGCGCGACACAGCACCACGGCGAGAGCCGCCACCCGACGACCGGGTGGCGGCTCTCGCCCTTTGCGGGAGTTGGCAGTGGGTCCAAGGATCACGGTGGCGTATGCCTCGGTCTGGAGAGTTCCCCAGATCATCGTGGGCACGTACGCCTTGCCCTCTCGTGTGTCCTGATACCAGCGGACCACGTCGTCCTGCACCGCTTCCGTACCGGTGGCCAGGCGCTCTTTCCACGGGATCGAACTCGTCACGGTGCCCTCTCTTGAGTCATGCCGCCGGGCGGTCTGCCGTACGACATAACGGTGCCCGGTGAACGACGAGGGCCGCCACCCCGGGGTCGGGGTGGCGGCCCACGTCGTTCGCGTGGCCGCGCGGGGCGGTGGGAGTGCGGGTCAGACCGGTTCGGGCTGGGGTTCTGGGCGTTCCAGGTCTGGGTGGGGGGTGAGGGGGGGTAGCGGTTTCGCGTCCCACTGGCGGGTGGTGCGGAGGTAGGCGTAGATGACCGAGAGGGTGGTCAGGATGAGGAGGGGGCCGAAGAGCCAGGGGTTCTCGGCCATCTCCACCGGGAGGAAGCGGTAGGCGAGGAGGAAGGCGGTGAAGACCGTCGTGCCGTAGGCGATCAGCAGGATGCCCGAGCGGTCCGGGCCGCGGTCGAAGAGGCGCACGGCCGTCTCGATGGTGAGGGCGAAGACCACGCCGGCGATGACGTCCGCGCCGTAGTGGTAGCCGAAGCCCAGGGTCGCGCTGATGGTGGCGGCCAGCCAGAACGCGCCGCCGTACCGCACCCAGCGGGGGCCCTTGCGGGAGTGGATGAAGATCGCGGTGGCCCAGGCGGTGTGCAGGCTGGGCATGCAGTTGCGCGGGGTGAGGGTGTCGTACGTGAAAGCGTGCGGGATGCCGAGCGCCGGCGGGGTGTGCGGCCAGATGTTGGCCGTCGCCCACTCGACGCCGCCGGTGCCGGAGGCGCCCGGGCCGTAGGCGAAGACCGGGCCGACCACGGGGAAGAGCATGTAGAACGCCGGGCCGACGAGGCCGATCACCAGGAAGGTGCGGACCAGGTGGTGGGTCGGGAAGCGGCGCTCGGACGCCACGTTGCGGAGCTGGTACAGCGCGAAGACGATCGCGGCCACCGCGAGGTGCGCGTAGACCAGGTCGAGGACGTGGGGGCCGATCGGCTCGGTGGCCTTGAGGATCCGGCCCGCGACCCATGAGGGGTTGCCGAGCGCGTGGTCGGCGGTGGCCACGTACTGGTCGAGCACCTTCGGGCGGGTCTCCCAGGTGATCATGAGCCAGGTGTCGCCGATCTTGCGGCCGGCCACCAGCAGCAGGCCCAGTCCGACGCCCTTCAGCAGCAGGACGCGTTCCCGGCCGGTACGGCGCGTGAGGGCGAAGACCGCGACGCCCAGCACCGCCCACAGCGCGCCGTTGCCGAAGTAGCGGCCGTCGGTCACCTTGACGTCGGCGGCCCAGCGCCCGAGGACGAAGAGGACGTCGATGCCGACCGCGAAGGCGGCCGCGATGAGGCGTTGCCGCCAGGTGAGGACCACCATCGTCAGCGCCAGGCCGGCGTACAGCGGGCCCGGCTTCGGCGGGAAGACGAGTTCCTTCGCCTGGGTGACCAGGGGGCCCGGTTCGTTGCCGTAGCGACGCGCGGCGAACTCCAGCGCGATGAGGAATCCGAGCGTCACCACGCCCGCCACGGCCCACAGGATCACCCGAGGTTGCCGCCACGCGGCGAACTTGCCTCTGCTGCTTATTCGCGCGAACACTCAGAACACTATAGACGTCAACCGTTCGGAGGATTTGGTTGGATCTGTGGGGGTGTGGGCAGGTGGGGGGCCGTACGCTGGAGGGTTGCTCTGCGGTCAGGCTGCGTGACGGTGGGTGACGTCAGTACGCGGAGTTGACGTTGTCCATC
>NZ_JAIQLH010000272.1 GCF_020037025.1 Streptomyces huiliensis
GCCGCGGCGCCGCCCGGGCCGAGGAGGCCGCGGCCGAACTCGCCGCCTCCTACGGCGGCCGGCTGCCGCCCTGGGCCGAGCCGGTCCCGGCGCCGCGCGCCGTCGGGCAGGAACTCACCAGCCGCGAGCGGGAGATCGCCGTCCTCGCCGCGTCCGGGCTGGCCAACCGGGAGATCGCCGCCCGGCTGGTGGTCTCCGTGCGGACGATAGAGAACCACCTCCAGCGCGCCTACGGGAAGCTCGGCATCGACAGCCGCGGCGACCTCCCCGAGGCGCTCGCCGCCTGACGGACGGGGGCGGGACGGCCCGCGCCGCCCCGCCCCCACACCGTCAGTAGTAGAGGACGGCCCGGTCCCAGTCCTCGTCGGCGCCGAACAGGCCGCGCGGCTTGAGCACGTCCGGGTCGGCCGTGAGCACCTTCTCCGGCACCAGCGTGCCCGGCGCCAGCCCGGCGACCTCCGCCGGCACGCCCAGTTTCCGGGCCACCGCGGCGGCGAGCTCGTCCACCGCCTCCTTGCGCAGCTCCTCGGCGACCTCGAACTGCACCCGCAGCAGGTCCCGTTCGGCCTTGGCGCGCCAGAACGTCACCCCGAAGCGGGCGGGCAGCGAGAAGACCAGGTCCTCCAGCTCGTCCTGCGTCACCCGGCCCGTACCGACCGGGTAGGCGAACGCGGACCGGCCGAACACCCGGACCGTCGGCAGGTGCCAGCCGCAGTCGCAGTCGTCGTACGAGATCTCGACGTCGTCCGCCAGGTTGTAGCGGAGCAGCGGCATCGCCTCGCGGTAGAGCGGCGTCACCACGATCTGCCCGCGGCCCTCCTCCGCCAGCTCGCCGGTCTCCGGCGACCGCACCTCGAACAGCGCCCGGTCCGCCCACAGGTGGAGCCGGCCCGACGGGCACTGCCCGGCGAGGCTGCCGGTCTCCGTCGATCCGTACTCCTCGACGACCGGGACGCCCCAGATCTCCGAGATGCGCCGGCGCCGCGCCGGGCTGAGCGGCTCGCCGCCGACGAACAGGGCGCGCAGCGCCGGGAAGTCCTCGTCCGGCCGGAGCCCCGCGGCCCGCGCGGCGGCGGCCCACAGCAGCGTCTCGGTCGGGTTCGACCAGGTGAGCGTGACACCCAGGTCGCGCAGGACGCGGATGACGCGGGCGTGCGGCATGGCCGCCGACCGGCTGTCCGCCGGCACCACGGTGGCGCCGTGCGAGCGGGCCGCCGCGTGCGCCAGGTGCCCGGTGATCATCAGCGCGTAGGGGGTGCGGACCAGGAAGGTGTCCTCCGCGGAGATGCCCACCCACTTGCGGGCGTAGCGCTCGGCCAGGTCCTCCCAGTCCTCCGCCGTGAAGTACGAGGCGGTCGGGGTGCCGGAGGTGCCGCTGGACTCGTGGTACGTGGCCAGGTCCGCGCGGTCCACCGCCAGCAGCCCGAACGGGTAGTGGTCGCGCAGGTCCTGCTTGGTCGTCGGCTCCAGCGCGCGGAACGCCTCCACGGTCAGCGGCGCGCCGCCCGTCCGCGCGCGGTGGAACGGCGACCGTCCGGCCCGGTCGAGCAGCCGCGGCAGCCGGGCCAGTTGCAGGGCCCGCAGCTCCTCGGCGCTGCTCCACTGCCCTATCCGCGGTCGTGGCTCGGACATGGTTCTCCTCAGGGATCCGGGGTGGTGTCCCTTCAGATGAGCACGCGGCGCGCGCCGCCCGCATGAGTAGGCGCTACTCATGTCCGCACTCGTGTCCGCCGCCGGGCCGCGCGGGTTACCACCGCGTACGACGTCCCGCCGACGCCCCGGAGGCACCCGCGCGACGACTCCCGGCCACCCCGCCCGGCCGGAGAGTGAGTACCGGCTACTCATGCCCCCGGCCCGCCCGCCGTGGTCCGCTGGGACAGCGCCGCCGGAGCGCCGGGCCCGCCCGGCCCGGGGCCCGCCCGCACCCCGGGACGGCCGCCGGGGCGCCGCCCGGCCCGGGGGACGCACGAGGTCCGCGAGTCCCCGCAGGAACCCCACCCGAGGACCCACCGAGGAGAGGAACGCCCGCCATGAGTCCCACCCAGGGGCAGCACTATTTCGAGACGCAGAGCCGGCCCGCCGTCGACCCGTTGAGCGTCGCGGTCGCCCTCGCCGGCTCCGGCCCGTACACCGACCACGTCGTCTACGAGAACGGCGGCGACTGGGCGTACGCGGGCGGCTCGATCGCCGAGATCACCCTGGACCGCACCGGCGCCCGACTGCGCCAGGGGGACGCGCCCGAGGTCCACCTGCCCTGGACCGACCGCCCCCTGGACCTGGTGCGGGAACTCCTGGCCCGCGTCGACGTGCCCGAGTGGCGCGCCTACGGCTGGTCGGCGTTCGAGCTGTCCTACGCCAAGGACGGCGACCTCACGCACGTCGGCGACGGCCCGCTGCTCCGGCTCGTCGTCCCCGCCGCCGAGGTCCGGCTGCGCGCCGGCCACGCCCACCTGCGCGCCGCCGACCAGGAGACCCTGGCCGCGCTGCTGCACGTGGTGAACACCGCCGAGGAGGCCCCCGAGCGCGCGCCGCGCCCCCTGGACGTGCGCGGCACCGGCGAGGCCGAGTACCGCGAGGCCGTCAAGCGGGCCGTGGACGACATCAACCAGGGCGAGCTCCACAAGGTGATCCTCTCCCGCGTGGTCGACGTGCCCCACGCCGTCGACCTCGCCGCCACCTACGTAGCCGGCCGCCGCGGCAACAACCCCGCCCGGTCCTTCCTGCTGCACATGGACGGCCTGGAGGCCGCCGGCTTCAGCCCCGAGATCGTCGTCCGGGTGGACGAGGACGGGCACGTGGTCAGCCAGCCGCTCGCCGGCACCCGCGCCCTCACCCCGGACCTGCTCGCCAACGAGGAGCTCCGCAAGGACCTGCTGGCCTCCTCCAAGGAGGTCTACGAGCACGCCATCTCCGTCAAGGTCGGCACCGACGAGCTCGCCGACGTCTGCGAGCCCGGCTCCGTCGACGTCCCCGAGTTCATGACGATCCGCGAGCGCGGCAGCGTCCAGCACCTCGCCTCCCGGGTCTCCGGCCGGCTCGCCGAGGGGCGCGGCGCGTGGGACGGCTTCGGCGCCGTCTTCCCGGCGGTCACCGCCTCCGGCGTCCCCAAGGGCCCGGCGTACGAGGTGATCCGCCGCTACGAGAGCGAGACCCGCGGCCTGTACAGCGGCACGGTCATGACGGTCGACCACACCGGCGCCATGGACGCCGCCCTGGTGCTGCGCAGCGTCTACCGCCAGGACGGCCGCACCTGGCTGCGCGCCGGTGCCGGCATCGTCGGGCAGTCCACGCCCGAGCGGGAGTACGAGGAGACCTGCGAGAAGCTCGACAGCGTGGCCCGTCACCTGGTCCCGGCGGCCGAGTAACGGCTCGGGGCCGGACCGAGACAGCGCGTACGACACGGAGAAAGACGGGACACATGAAGGTCGACAACATCTACCTCGCGGGCGTGGGCACCTGCCTGCCGGACTCGGTCACCACCGAGGAGGCCGTCGCGAAGGGCTGGTACGACGCCGACGAGCGCGAGCGCTCCGGCATGGAGGCCGTGATCACGGGCGGCGACATGCCCGCCCCCGACATGGCCGTCAACGCGGCCCGCGTCGCCCTTGAGCGCTCCGGCCACACGCCGGACGACTTCGGCGCGCTGTTCCACAGCGACACCCACCACCAGGGCCCCGACGGCTGGTCGGCGCCGCACTACGTGCTGCGGAACACCCTGGACCGGCCGGTGATGGCGCTGGAGGTCCGGCAGGGCTGCCTCGGCATGCTCGCCAGCCTGGAGCTGGCCGCGCACCGGCTCACCACCCCCGGCACCCCCGACGCGGTGCTGCTGACCACCGGCGACAACTTCTCCACCCCCATGGTGGACCGCTGGACCGCCTCCAAGCTGTTCATCCTGGCCGACGGCGGCGCCGCCGCCGTGGTCTCCCGGCGCGACGGCTTCGCCAAGGTGCTCGCCATCGGCTCGGTCTCCAACTCCTCCATGGAGGAGCTGCACCGCGGCGGCGAGGTGATGTTCCCGCCGGGCATCACCATCGGCCGCTCCCTCAACTTCGAGGAGCGCAGCCAGTACTGGCGCGACCAGTGGGCCAAGGGCATCACGCCGCCCATGGGCCACTTCGGCGAGAGCGTCGCCGAGGTCGCCGAGCGGACGCTCGCCGAGGCCGGGCTGACCATGGACGACATCAGCCGCGTCTGCCACGTCGGCTTCGCGCGGGGGCCGCTGGAGGACATCTTCCTGGAGCCCCTCGGCATCGGCCTGGACCGGAGCGTCTGGGAGATCGCCCGCCGCGTCGGGCACACCGGCGCCGCCGACATCTTCGTCGCCCTGGAGCGGCTGCACACCTCCGGGCAGGTCGGCGCCGGCGACCGCGTCCTGCTCATCGGGGCCGCCACCGGCATGGAGGCCGGCTGCGCCGTCGTGGAGATCGTGCGATGACCTACGAACGCCCCACCTGGCCTGCCGAGTTCGCCGACCGCTACCGCCGCGAGGGCCTCTGGCGCGGCGAGACCCTCGACGGCCTGCTGCGCACCTGGGCCGCCCGGTACGCGGGCCGGACCGCGCTGGTGCACGGCGACCGCCGGTTCACCTACGAGGAGCTGGACCGGCGGGCCGACCGGACGGCGGCCGGCTTCCGGCGCCACGGCATCGAGCCCGGCGACCGCGTCGTCCTCCAGCTGCCCAACGTCGCCGAGTTCGCCGTCGTCTTCTTCGGCCTGCTCCGGGCCGGCGCCCGCCCGGTGTTCTCGCTCGCCTCCCACCGCGCGAACGAGATCCGGCACCTGTGCGAGCTGTCCGGCGCCGCCGGCTACGTGATCCCCGGGCAGCACCGGGGCTTCGACCACACCGCCCTCGCCCTGCGCATGGTCGAGGAACTGCCGACGCTGCGGCGGGTGTTCACCCTGGACGGCGAGGTGCCCGAGGGCGCGGAGGGGACGGTCGTCCCGCTGGCCGCCGTCGACGCCGAACCCCTGGCGGAGCCCGTCGCCAACGACCCGTCGGACACGGCGTTCTTCCTGCTCTCCGGCGGCACCACCGCGCTCCCCAAGTTGATCCCGCGGACCCACGACGACTACGCGTACCAGACCCGTACCGCCGCCGAGGTCAACGGCCTCACCGGCGACGACGTCTACCTGGCCGCGCTGCCCGTGGAGTTCAACTTCACCTGGGGCTGCCCCGGCGTCCTCGGCACCCTCCAGGCCGGCGGCACCGCCGTCCTCGCCGAGGACCCCACCGCCGACGACTGCTTCGCGCTCATCGCCGCCGAGCGGGTCACCTTCACCTCCCTGGTGCCCAGTGTGGCCCAGATGTGGCTGGAGGCCGCCGAGTGGCTGGAGCCCGACCTCGCCACCCTGCGCACCGTGCAGATCGGCGGCGCCCGGCTCCAGCCCGAGCTGGCCCGCCGCATCGAACCGGCCTTCGGCGCCCGCCTCCAGCAGGTGTTCGGCATGGCCGAGGGGCTGCTCTCCGTCACCCGCGCCGACGACGCCCCCGAGACGGTGTGGACCACCCAGGGCACCCCGCTCTCCCCGGCCGACGAGATCCGCATCGTCGACGAGCACGGGAACGACGTCCCGCCCGGCGGCACCGGCGAGCTCCTCACCCGCGGTCCGTACACCCTGCGCGGCTACTACCGCGCCGACGAGCACAACGCGCGGGCCTTCACCGCCGACGGCTTCTACCGCAGCGGCGACCTCGCCCGGATCACCGAGGACGGCCGGCTGGTCATCGAGGGCCGCATCAAGGACGTCGTCATCCGCGGCGGCGACAAGGTCTCGGCCGGCGAGGTCGAGGAGCACCTCCTCGCCCTGCCCAACGTGGCCCGCGCGGCCGTCGTCGCCGCCCCCGACGAGTACCTCGGCGAGCGCGTCCACGCCTGGATCGTCCCGGCCGGCGAGGCTCCGAAGCTCCGGGACGTCAAGGCGGCCCTGAGCGCGAGCGGCCTCGCCGACTACAAGCTCCCGGACCGCGTCGAGGCCGTCGCCGACTTCCCGCTGACCGGCCTCGGGAAGGTCGACAAGAAGGTGCTCGCCGCCGCCGCGGCCGACCCCTCCGCGCCCCGGCCCTGGAACGTCGCCCCCGAGACCGTCGCCTCCGAGACCGTCGCCTCCTGACCAGAAAAGGCTGAACTCTTCATGGAAAGCACCACTCCGGCCACCGGCCCCCTCACCGGCGACGACCTCCGCCGCATCCTCGCGGAGACCATCGGGACCACCCCCGACGAGATCGAGACCGACGTCAACCTCATCCACCAGGGCCTCAGCTCCCTCCAGATGATGCGCCTCGTCACCCGCTGGCGCCGCGAGGGCCTGGGCGTCGAGTTCCGCGACCTGGCCGCCGACCCCACCGTCGACGCCTGGGAGCGCCGCTTCGCCGAGGCGTGGCAGGCCCGCACGGCCGACGGGACGGTGCAGGCATGACCACCGCCCCCACCGGCCACACCGCCCCCACCAGCCACACCGGTCTCCTGTTCCGCGACGGCCACGTCTACCCCGGCGACACCGGCGCCACCGTCCTCTCCTCGGGCTCGGTGCTCGTCGTCGGCGACCGGATCGCCGCCGTCGGCCCCACCGCCGAGGTCGACGCGGCCGTCGCCGCCCTGGACCCCGCCGTCCGCGACGGACTCCGCACCGTCGACGCCCGCCGCTCGATGATCCTGCCGGGCCTGGTCAACCCGCACTGGCACGAACTCTTCGCCATGCGCATCCCGTTCAAGGGAGCGCTGCGCCCGCCGCACGACCGCGACGACGTCGCCGCGTTCATGGCCCTCGGCGGCGACCTGCGGCAGATCTCCGTCGTCTTCGACTCCTTCTACGACCAGGTCGACAGCCTCACCCCCGACGAGGCCCTGGCCGTCGCCCGGTACTCGATGTGGACGCAGCTCCGCACCGGCGTCACCACCCTCGGCGACGTCGGCTCCCTCAACCGGCCCGACGCCATGGCCGACGCCGCCCTCGACCTCGGCATCCGCTTCATGGCCAGCACCTGGGCCAGCGACGCCGTCTGCGCCCCCGGCGAGACCCGGTTCCGCCGCACCCGCGACGCCGACGGCGTCCTCGCCCGGCTGGAGACGCTCCTCGACCGGTGCGCCGCCGACACCACCGGCCGGCTGCGGGCCCGCCCCACCGCCGTCTACGGCACCAACATGACCGACGAGCTCGGCCGCGGCTTCGCCGAGCTGTGCGAGCGGTACGACGTGCCGTTCGCCGCCCACATCGGCGCCCTCCGCAACGAGGCCGAGGTGATGCGTACGTACTTCGGCGCCACCCCGGTCCGCCGGTTCGCCGAACTCGGGCTCGTCACCGACCGGTTGATGTCCGTGCACACCGGCTACGCCGACGAGGAGGAGCGCAAGCTGCTGCTCGCGGCCGGCGCCCACCTCAACCACTCGCCCGCCAAGTACGGCGGTGCCGGCGAGACCACCCTCACCGACACCCGCATGATCCCCGAACTGCGCCGGGCCGGCCTGGACGTCTCCCTCTCCACCGACGGCACCGCCCTGCCCATCAGCGGCATGGCCGAGTCCATGCGGGCCGCCTGGCAGATGTTCAACGAGATGTCCGGCGACCCCACCGAGGTGCTGCCCACCGACGCCCTCGCCATGGCCACCCGCATCCCCGCCAAGGGACTGCGGTGGGACCAGGAGGTCGGCAGCCTGGAGGCCGGCAAGCAGGCCGACCTCGTCGTCGTGCCCGTCGACGACTGGCGCTACCTGCTCAACCCCCGCCCGCTGGAGAGTTTCCTCGCCCTCGGCGGATCCATGGACATCGACACCGTCGTCGTCGCCGGTGAGGTGCTCCTGGAGGGCGGCCGGTCCACGCGCCTCGACGAACGACAGCTCAAGGACGACTACCTGGAAGCGCTCGGCTCCTTCTCCGTCCGGAGTCTGGGCATCCCCTCCGACGTCGTCCAGGGCCTGCTGGCGAAGGAGACGAATCGATGACCACCGTTTACGGACTGCGCGGCACGGCGCTCGTCACGGGCGCCGCGGGCGGCATAGGCGAGGCCGTGGCCCGCGCCCTCGCCGCCGAGGGCGTGGCCGTGGCTCTGCTCGACCGCGACAAGGACGCCCTGGATGCGCTCGCCGCCGACCTGACGGGCGCCGGCGGACGCGCCCTCGCCCTGCCCGCCGACGTCACCTCCGCCGCCGAGGTCGAGGCCGCCGTCGACACCGCCGAACGCGAACTCGGGCCCCTCACCCAGCTCGTCAACGGCGCCGGCATCCTGCGCTCCGGCAGCGTCCGCGAGCTCACCGAGGCCGACTGGAACGCCGTCCTCGGCGTCAACGCCACCGGCGTCTTCCACGTCAGCCGCGCCGTCGCCGACCGGATGGCCCGCCGCCGCGCCGGCGCCATCGTCACCGTCGCCTCCAACGCCGGCCGCACCCCGCGCATGAACCTCGCCGCCTACGCGGCCTCCAAGGCCGCCGCGAGCATGTTCACCGCCTGCCTCGGCCTGGAGCTCGCCGAGTACGGCGTCCGCTGCAACGTCGTCGGCCCCGGCTCGACGGACACCGCCATGCTCACCGCCCTCTGGGACGACGCGGACGCCGCCCGCGCCCACTCCGTCGACGGCGTCGCCGCGGAGTACCGGCTCGGCATCCCGCTGAAGAAGGTCGCCCGCCCCGAGGACATCGCCGACGCGGTCCTCTTCCTGCTCTCCGACCGCGCCGCGCACATCACCATGCACCACCTCACCGTCGACGGCGGAGCCACGCTCGGCGCCTGACGCCCCCCGCCGCACCGCACGCCCCTCAGTGAAAGGACGCCCCTCGTGGCCATCCCGCCGATAGCCCCGTACCCCATGCCGGCCGCCGACTCCCTGCCGGAGAACACGGCGGGCTGGACCATCGACCCCCGGCGCGCGGTGCTGCTCGTCCACGACATGCAGAACTACTTCGTGCGCCCGTTCACCGCCGGGCAGTCCCCGGCCGCCGAACTCGTCGCCAACGCCACCGCGCTGCGCGAGGCGTGGGCCGCCGCCGGCGCGCCCGTCGTCTACACGGCGCAGCCCGGCGCGATGACCGACGAGCAGCGCGGCCTGCTCAAGGACATCTGGGGCGCCGGGATGCCGGCGGGCGAGGAGCACCGGGCGGTCATCCCCGAACTGGCACCCCGCGAGGGGGACGTCGTCCTCACCAAGTGGCGGCCCTCCGCGTTCTGCCGCACCGACCTCCTCGACCTGATGCGCCGGCAGGGCCGCGACCAGCTGGTGATCTGCGGCGTCTACGCGCACGTCGGCATCCTGATGTCCGCCCACGAGGCGTTCTCGAACGACATCGAGACGTTCGTGGTCGCCGACGCGGTCGCCGACTTCTCGGCCGAGTACCACCGCATGACCCTGGAGTACGTGGCGACGCGCTGCGCCGTCACCCTGCCCACCGCCACCGCGCTGGCCGCCGTCGCCTCCGCCACCGCCGCCACCGCCGTCGCCCCGGAGCGGGTCGCGTGACCGCCCGCGAGCTGCTGGCCCGGATCACCGGCCCGACGCCACCGGACTTCGCCCTGCTGCACCGCGGCGGGGCGGCCGCCGGCGACCGGATCGACGTCCTCGTCGGCACCACCGCCGAGGCCGACACCGTCGCCGACATCCCGCTGCCCGCCCCGGGCGGCCGGGACCGGCACGAGGTGCTGGCCCTGCTGCCCTACCGGCAGATCCGCGAGCGCGGCTACGACCACCCCGACGACGGCGCGCCGCTGCTGGCGCTGACCGTCACCGGGCAGGCCGCGCTCACCCGCGCGGAGGCCCTGGAGGCCCTGCCCGACGGGCCCATCACCCTGCGCGGCGGCGACTTCGACCACGACGACGAGCGGTACGCCGCCACCGTCCGGCGGATCATCGACGAGGAGATCGGCCGCGGCAACGGCGCCAACTTCGTCATCAAGCGGTCCTTCGTCGCGGAGATCGCCGACTGGTCCGTCGCCACCGCCCTCACCTTCTTCCGCCGGCTGCTGGGCGGCGAACCGGGCGCCTACTGGACGTTCGTCGTCCGCGCGGGCGGCCGGACGTTCGTCGGCGCCTCGCCCGAGCGGCACGTCAGCCTCGACCGCGGCACCGTCGTGATGAACCCCATCAGCGGCACCTACCGCTACCCGCCGCAGGGCCCCACGCCCGCCGGCGTCCTGGAGTTCCTCTCCGACACCAAGGAGGCCAACGAGCTGTACATGGTGCTCGACGAGGAACTGAAGATGATGGGCCGGCTCTGCGAGGGCGGCGGCCGGGTCGTCGGCCCCTACCTCAAGGAGATGGCCCGGGTCGCGCACACCGAGTACCTCATCGAGGGCCGCAGCCGGCTCGACGCACGCGAGATCCTCGGCGGCACCCTGTTCGCCCCGACCGTCACCGGCAGCCCGCTGGAGAGCGCCTGCCACGTGATCAGCCGGTACGAGCCGGAGGGCCGCGGCTACTACGCGGGCGTGGCCGCCCTGTTCGGCCGCGACGCGGACGGCGGGCAGACGCTGGACTCCGCCATCCTCATCCGCACCGCCGACGTCGACGCCGACGGCCGGATGACCCTCTCCGTCGGCTCCACCCTCGTCCGCGACTCCACCCCCGCCTCCGAGGCCGCCGAGACCCGCGCCAAGGCGGCGGGCCTGCTCGCCGCGCTCCGCGGCGAGGGCCCGGCGCGGCCCGGGACGGCGGCGGGAGGCGGCGTCGGCGAGCACCCCGAGGTGCGGCGCGTCCTCGCCGAACGCAACACCCCGCTCGCCGACTTCTGGCTGGCCGACCCGGCCGCCCGGGCGCACCCGCTGCCCGGCCTCACCGGCCGCGACGTCCTGGTGCTCGACGCCGAGGACACCTTCACGGCCATGGCCCACCACATGCTGGCCGCGCACGGACTCCGCGTCTCCGTCCGCCGGTTCGACGAGGACTACCGGCTCGACGGGCACGACCTGGTCGTCCTCGGCCCCGGCCCCGGCGACCCCCGCGACCACGACCACCCCAAGATCCGGCACATCCGCGGCGTCGCCGGGCAGCTGCTGGCGAGCGGACAGCCCTTCATGGCCGTCTGCCTCGGCCACCAGGTGCTCAGCACCGTCCTCGGTCTCGACATCGTCCGCCGCGCCGTCCCCAACCAGGGCGTCCAGCGGAAGATCGAGGCGTTCGGCCGCACCGAACTCGTCGGCTTCTACAACACCTTCGCCGCGTCCAGCGCCACCGACTCCTTCCCCTGCCCGGTCCGCGGCGGCACCGTGCACGTCCACCGCGACCCCGAGAACGACGAGGTCCACGCCCTGCGCGGGCCCGGCTTCGCCTCGGTGCAGTTCCACCCGGCGTCCGTGCTCACCCGCAACGGCGTCGAGTTCCTGGGCACGGTGATGAGCGACCTCATGGCAGGGCACTGAACGCGGCACCACGCCCCTTCTTCCGGTTCTTCCCATCGCGCTCCCCTCCGAGCAGCTCCCCTCCGAGCAGAATGCACGAGGCCACGTCATGACCTTCCGCCTGACCGACACCCCGGCCGGCCCGGCCGCACGGACCCGGCCGCCGGCCACCTGGCGCCCGCTCCCCGCCGCCCAGCAGCCCGAGTGGCCGGACGCCGCCGCCCTCGACGCCGTCACCCGCGAACTCGGCGCCCTGCCGCCCCTCGTCTTCGCCGGCGAGGCCGAGCGGCTCAAGCACCGGCTGGCCGAGGTCGCCCGCGGCGAGGCGTTCCTCCTCCAGGGCGGCGACTGCGCCGAGACCTTCGACGGCGTCTCCGACGACGCCGTCCACCGCAAGCTCGCCACCCTCCTCCAGATGTCGGCCGTGCTCACGTACGCCGCCGCCATGCCCGTCGTCAAGGTCGGCCGGCTCGCGGGCCAGTACGCCAAGCCCCGCTCCAAGCCCGTCGAGACCCGCGACGGCGTCACCCTGCCCGTCTACCGCGGCGACGCCGTCAACGGCTTCGACTTCACCGAGGCCGCCCGCGTCCCGGACCCCGACCGGCTGCTCCGCATGTACCAGGCGTCCGCGAACACCCTGAACCTCGTCCGCGCCTACACCGCGGGCGGCTACGCCAGCCTCGGCCAGGTCCACGAGTGGAACCGGGACTTCGTCGCCGGTTCCCCCGCCGGCCGCCGCTACGAGCGGCTCGCCGACGGCATCGACCAGGCCCTCGCCTTCATGCGCGCCACCGGCGGCCGCCCCCAGGACTTCGACGACGCCGAGTTCTACGTCTCCCACGAGGGCCTGCTGCTCGACTACGAGGACGCCCTCACCCGCGTCGACGCCCGCACCGGCGCCCTCTACGCCGCCTCGGGCCACATGCTGTGGATCGGCGAGCGCACCCGCGACCTGGACGGCGCGCACGTCGAGTACTTCTCCCGCATCAGCAACCCCATCGCCGTCAAGCTCGGCCCGACCACCACCCCCGACACCGCCCTGCGGCTCGTCGACCGGCTCGACCCCGAACGGGAACCCGGCCGGCTGTCGTTCGTCATCCGCATGGGCGCCGGAAAGGTCCGCGACGTGCTCCCCGGCCTGGTGGAGAAGGTCACCGCCGAGGGCGCCACGGTCGCCTGGATCTGCGACCCGATGCACGGCAACACCATGGAGGCCCCCTCCGGCCACAAGACCCGCCGCTTCGACGACGTCCTGGAGGAGGTCCGCGGCTTCTTCGAGGTCCACAAGGCCCTCGGCACCCACGCCGGCGGCATCCACGTCGAACTCACCGGCGACGACGTCACCGAGTGCGTCGGCGGCGGCCACAACCTCGACTTCGACGGCCTGCACGCCCGCTACGAGTCGGTCTGCGACCCCCGCCTCAACCGCAGCCAGTCCCTGGACCTCGCCTTCCTGCTCGCCGAGGTCATGAACGAGACCCGGGCCGCCACGCGCCCGGACGCCGAGCTGGGCCCGCTGGGCGCCGGCATGTACGCGCCCGCCACGCTGGCCGGCTGACACAGGAACGGGTCACGACTGCCATGAGAACCCCCTCCGCACCGTCCGGGCCGCCGCTCGCCTGGACGGACCTCGACCGCCGCGCCGTCGAGACCGCGCGCGGCCTGGCCGTGGACGCGGTCGAGGCCGCCGGCCACGGGCACCCCGGGACGGCCATGAGCCTCGCCCCCGCCGCCCACCTCCTCTTCCGGCACCTGCTCCGGCACGACCCCACCGACCCGGGCTGGGCGGGACGCGACCGCTTCGTGCTCTCCTGCGGCCACGCCAGCCTCACCCTCTACACCCAGCTCCACCTCACCGGCTACGCCCTCACCCTCGACGACCTCAAGGCCCTCCGCACCGCCGGCAGCCGCACCCCCGCCCACCCCGAACACGGCCATACCCCCGGCGTGGAGACCACCACCGGGCCGCTCGGCCAGGGGCTCGCCAACGCCGTCGGCATGGCCATGGCGGCCCGCCGCGAACGCGGCCTCTTCGACCCCGACGCGGCCCCCGGCGAGAGCCCCTTCGACCACACCGTCTGGGTCTTCGCCTCCGACGGCGACCTGGAGGAGGGCATCAGCCACGAGGCCGGCTCCCTCGCCGGCCACCAGAAGCTCGGCAACCTCGTCGTCCTCTGGGACGACAACCGCATCTCCATCGAGGGCGACACCCGCATCGCCGTCTCCGAGGACGTCACCGCCCGCTACGCCGCCTACGGCTGGGACGTGCGGACGGTCGACTGGACGGTCACCGG
>NZ_JAIQLH010000273.1 GCF_020037025.1 Streptomyces huiliensis
CTCGTCGTCCTCTGGGACGACAACCGCATCTCCATCGAGGGCGACACCCGCATCGCCGTCTCCGAGGACGTCACCGCCCGCTACGCCGCCTACGGCTGGGACGTGCGGACGGTCGACTGGACGGTCACCGGGGAGTACGCGGAGGACGCCCACGCGCTGCACGCCGCCCTCGTCGCCGCCCGCGCCGAGACCGGCCGGCCCTCCCTCGTCGCCCTGCGCACCATCATCGGCTGGCCCTCGCCCGGCAAGCGGAACACCGGCAAGATCCACGGCGCCGCCCTGGGCGCCGAGGAGGCCGCCGCCGCCAAGGCCGCCATGGGCCTCGACCCGGACCTGACCTTCCAGGTCCCCGACGACGTCCTCGCGCACACCCGCGGCGCCGTCGACCGCGGCCGGGCGCTGCGCGACGAGTGGACCAAGCGCTACCGCGACTGGCGCGCCGCCCAGCCGGAGCGCGCCGCCGCGTACGACCGGATCTCCGCCCGCCGGCTGCCGGAGGGCTGGGCCGACGCGCTGCCGGAGTTCGCGCCCGGCCGGGCCGTCGCCACCCGCAAGGCCAGCGGCGACGTGTTGACCGCCCTGGCCGGGGTCCTGCCCGAGCTGTGGGGCGGGTCCGCCGACCTCGCGGAGAGCAACAACACCACCATGGCCGGTGAACCCTCCTTCGTCCCCGAGGAGTTCGCCACCGACACCTTCCCCGGCCACCGCTACGGGCGCACCCTGCACTTCGGCATCCGCGAGCACGGCATGGCCGCGATCCTCAACGGCATCGCCCTGCACGGCGGCACCCGTCCCTACGGCGGCACCTTCCTCGTCTTCTCCGACTACATGCGCCCGGCCGTCCGGCTGGCCGCCATGATGAAGCTGCCCGTCACCTACGTGTGGACGCACGACTCCATCGGCCTCGGCGAGGACGGCCCGACCCACCAGCCCGTCGAGCACCTATGGTCTCTGCGCGGCATCCCCGGACTGGATGTCGTCCGTCCCGCCGACGCCAACGAGACCGTCGCCGCCTGGCGCGGCATCCTCGAACGCACCGACCGCCCCGCCGGCCTCTGCCTCACCCGGCAGGCCCTGCCCGTCCTGGACCGCTCCCCGGAGAGCGGCCTCGCCCCGGCCGACGGCGTCCGCCGCGGCGGCTACGTCCTCGCCGAGGCGGCCGGTGGAGCCCCGGCGGCGGTGCTCGTCGCCACCGGCAGCGAGGTCCACATCGCCCTGGACGCCCGCACGATCCTCCAGGACGAGGGCATCCCGACCCGCGTCGTCTCCATGCCCTGCCTGGAGTGGTTCGAGGAGCAGGCGCGGGAGTACCGGGACGCCGTCCTCCCGCCCGCCGTCCGCGCCCGCGTCTCCGTCGAGGCCGGCACGTCCATCGGCTGGTACCGGCTGCTCGGCGAACTCGGCGAGGCCGTCAGCCTGGAGCAGTTCGGGGCCTCCGCGCCGTACACCACGCTGTACGAGCAGTACGGGCTGACCGCCCAGCGGGTGGCCGCGGCGGCGCGCGACAGCGTGGCCCGGGCGGCGGAAGGGGTGCGCCGGTGATCACGGAACGCGTCGGCCTCACGGCCCGCATCCCCGGCTCCAAGAGCTGCACCAACCGCGCCCTGCTGCTGGCCGCCGCGGCCCCCGGCACCAGCCGCGTCCGCGCCCCCCTGGTCAGCGACGACACCCTCACCTTCCGGGACGCCCTGACCGCCCTCGGCGTCCGGGTCGCCGCCACCCCCGCCGACGAGTGCTGGGAGATCACCGGCCTCGGCCGCGGCCCGGCCGGCGGCGCCCGCGTCTGGTGCGCCGACGCCGGCACGGCCGCCCGCTTCCTGCCGCCCTTCGCGGCCACCGGCGAGGGCGAGTACGTCTTCGACGGCTCCGGCCAGCTCCGCGCCCGGCCGCTCTGGCCGCTCGCCGACGCCCTGGCGGGACTCGGCGCCGAGGTGCGCACGGCGGCCGGCGAGGACGCCCTCATCCGGGTCACGGCCCGGGGCCTGGACGGTGGCGAGATCGGCCTCGACTCGTCGCTCAGCAGCCAGTACCTCAGCGGCCTGCTGATGGCGGCCCCGTTGATGCGCGGCCCGCTGGTCGTGAAGGTGCACCGGCTCGTCAGCCGCCCCTACATCGACATGACGCTCGGCCTGATGCGCCGCTTCGGCGCCGACGTCACCGAGGGCCCGGACGGCCGCATCGAGGTCGGGACGCGTCCCTACGTCCCCGCCGACCTCGTCGTCGAACCGGACGCCTCCACCGCCTCCTACGTCTTCGCCGCCGCCGCGGTGACCGGCCGGACCGTCACCGTCCCCGGCCTCGGCGCCGGCAGCCTCCAGGGCGACCTCGGCTTCGTCGACGTCCTGCGGCGCACGGGCGCGGACGTACGGATCGGCGACAGCGGGACGTCGGTCACCGGCACCGGCCGGTTCCGGGGCGGCTTCTCCGTCGACATGGGCGAGATCTCGGACACCTTCATGACCCTCGCCGCCGTCGCCCCCCTGGCCGACGCGCCGATCACCATCACCGGCATCGCCCACGCCAGGCTCAAGGAGTCCGACCGCATCTCCGCCGTCGCCGGCAACCTGCGCGCCTGCGGCATCCGCGCCGAGGAGGGCCCCGACTGGCTCACCGTCCACCCCGGCGTCCCGCTGCCCGCGCGCATCGCCTGTCACCGGGACCACCGGATCGCCATGGCCTTCTCGGTCCTCGGCCTGGCCGCGCCCGGCACCATCACGCTGGACGACCCGGGCTGCGTAGGCAAGACGTTCCCCGGCTTCCACAACGAGATGCGCCGCCTCTTCCCGGCCTACGAACTGCCGGTCCCCGGCGTCCGGGCGCACTGAACCACCTATGAGGGCAAAGGAGTTGTTCCGTTGAGCAGGTTGCGC
>NZ_JAIQLH010000274.1 GCF_020037025.1 Streptomyces huiliensis
GCTCCGCGCGGCGCGCCACGGCGCCCGACACCAGCGGCACGGCGACGCCCGCGGTCAGCAGGCCGGCGGCGAGCACCGCGCCCGCCTCGGGCAGCAGCCAGGCGGTGAACCCCACGGACGCCGCGCCGACGAGGGCGGCCGCGCCGAGCGGCAGCAGCCAGCGCAGGAAGTAGTCCTGGAGCGCGTCCACGTCGGAGACCAGCCGGGACAGCAGGTCGCCGCGGCGGACGTCCCGCAGCCCCGCGGGGGCCAGCCGCTCCAGCCGCCGGTAGACGGAGACCCGCAGTCCGGCGAGGGCGCGCAGCACTGCGTCGTGCGAGACCAGGCGCTCCGCATAGCGGAAGACCGAACGGCCGATGCCGAAGGTGCGGGTCGCGGTGACGGCGACCATCAGGTAGAGAACGGGCGGCTGTTGGGACGCGCGCGAGATCAGCCAGCCGGAGACCGCCATCAGGCCGGTCGCACTGCCGATCGCGAGGCTGCCGAGGAGGAGGGCGAGCAGGAAGCGGGGGCGGAACGGGCGGCCTTCGGCGCGGACGCGGGCGAGGGGGGAGGAGGCCGAGGCCGTGGGGGGCGCCGTGGACGGGGCGAGGGGGACGGCGCTCACCGGCTCGGCGGAGCCGGCCGGGCGCGCCGCCTCCGGCTCCGTCCCCACCACCGCCTCCGCCCGCCCGGCGGGCTCCCCCGCCACCGCGTCGTCCCGTTCCAGCCGCACCACCCGGTCCGCCACCGCCAGCAGCGCCGGCCGGTGGACGACCAGCAGGACGGTCCGGCCGGCGGCGAGGCGGCGGACGGCCTCGACGACGGCCGCCTCCGTCTCGCCGTCCAGGTTCGCGGTCGGCTCGTCGAGCAGCAGGACGGGCCGGTCGGCGAGGAACGCGCGGGCCAGTGCCAGGCGTTGGCGCTGACCGGCCGACAGACCGGCACCGTCCTCGCCGAGGCAGGTGTCAGTGCCGTGGTGCAGCATGGAGACGAAGTCGAGGGCACCGGCGGCGCGGAGTGCTTCGCGTACCTGTGCGTCGGTGGCGTCCGGGCGTGCCAGCCGGACGTTCTCGGCGACCGTGCCGGCGAAGAGATGAGGCCGCTGCGGGACCCAGGCCACCTGGTCCCGCCAGCTTTCGGGGGAGAGCGATGACAGATCCGTACCGCCGACCGACACCCGCCCGCCCGCGGGGCGTTCGAAGCCGAGGAGCACGTTCAGCAGGGTCGACTTGCCGACGCCGCTGGGGCCCGTCAGGGCCACCGTCTCCCCGGGCCGCACCTCGAACGAGGTCTCGGCCAGGGAGGGCCGCTCCCGGCCGGGGTGGCGGACCACCAGCCGGTCCACCGTGAGCACCGCGCCGCGGGCGTCGGGCGCCGGCCGGGTGCCCGCCGCGGGCGGCGCGGTCTCCAGCACGGCGAAGACGCGGTCCGCGGCGGCCAGGCCCTCCGCCGCCGCGTGGTAGTGGGTGCCCACCTGGCGCAGCGGGAGGTACGCCTCCGGGGCCAGGACGAGCACCAGCAGGCCGGTGTGGAGGTCGAGTTCGCCGTGGACGAGCCGCATGCCGATGCCGACCGCGACCAGGGCGACCGACAGGGTGGACAGCAGTTCCAGGGCGAAGGAGGAGAGGAAGGCGATGCGCAGGGTGCGCAGCGTGGCGCGCCGGTAGTCCGAGGTGATCGCGCGGATCGACTCGGCCTGGGCCTTGGCCCGGCCGAAGACCTTGAGCGTGGGCAGGCCGGCGACGACGTCGAGGAAGTGTCCGGAGAGCCGTTCCAGCAGGCGCCACTGGCGGTCCATCCGGGACTGGGTGACCCAGCCGATCAGGGCCATGAACAGCGGGACGAGGGGGAGGGTGAGGACGATGACGAGGGCCGAGAGCCAGTCGGCGGTCGCGATACGGGCGAGGACGGCGACGGGCACCACGGCGGCGAGGCCGAGCTGGGGGAGGTAGCGGGCGAAGTAGTCGTCCAGCGCGTCGACGCCCCGGGTGGCCAGGGTGGTCAGCTCGCCGGTGTTCACCGCGCCCGGGCCGAGCCGGGCCGCGTGGCCGAGCAGCCGGGTGCGCAGCCGGGACTTGACGGCGGCGCTCGCCCGGTGCGCGGCGAGCTCGGTGAGCCAGGCGACCAGGGCCCGGCCGGCCGCGGTCGCGGCCAGCAGGGCCAGGGGCACGGCCAGGTCGCCGGACGACCGGCCGTGCTGGAAGGCGCCCGTGACGGTCTCCGCGATCAGCATGGCCTGGGCGATGACCAGGCCCGCCCCGACGAGTCCGAGCAGCACGGTGGCGGCCAGGAAGCGGCGGGTGGCGGCCGCGTGGCGGAGGAGGCGGGGGTCGACGGGCTTCATGGGCTGCCGGTCCTCTTCATCAGCTGCCGGTCCTCGGTGCTCTAGTGCGCCGCGGGGATGTGCTGGGTGCCGATCCGCTTGCGGAACACCCAGTACGTCCACGCCTGGTAGGCCATGACCACGGGCGTCATGAAGCCCGCGACCCAGGAGATGATCTTCAACGTGTAGGGGCTGGAGGCGGCGTTGGTGACGGTGAGGCTCCACCGGGCGTCGGTGGAGGAGGGCATGACGTCCGGGAAGAGGGCCAGGAAGATCATGGCGAAGGCGGCCACGACGGTCAGCCCGGACAGGGCGAACGCCCAGCCCTCCCGGCCGCGCCGGTTCGCCACCAGCGCGGCGGCCAGGGCCACCACGGCCACGACGAGCGCGGGCAGGCTGCGGCCGTTCCCCGACTCGGCCTGGGTCCAGGCCAGGAAGGCCACCGCGAGGACGCCCGCGGCCAGGCCGGACACCCCGGCGAAGGCCCGCGCCCGGTGACGGATGTCGCCGACCGTCTTCAGCGCGGCGAACAGCGCCCCGTGGAAGGTGAAGAGGACGAGCGTGAGGAGGCCGCCCAGCAGCGCGTACGGGCTCAGCAGGTCGAGGAGGCCGCCCGTGTAGTTCTTGTCGGGGCCGATCGGCACGCCGCGCACCATGTTGGCGAAGGCGACACCCCAGAGGAAGGCGGGGATCAACGAGCACCAGAAGATGGCGTGTTCCCAGTTGCGCTGCCAGCGCTCACCGGTGCGCTTGTGGCGGTACTCGAAGGCGACGCCGCGCACGATCAGGCAGACCAGGACGGCGAGCAGCGGCAGGTAGAAGCCGCTGAAGAGAGTCGCGTACCAGTCGGGGAAGGCGGCGAACGTGGCGCCCGCCGCGGTGATCAGCCACACCTCGTTGGCGTCCCAGACCGGGCCGATGGTGTTGATCAGGACGCGCCGCTCGGCGCGGTCCCTGGCCAGCGCCTTGGTGAGCACGCCGATGCCGAAGTCGAAGCCCTCGAGGAAGAAGTAGCCGATCCACAGGACGGCGATCAGCAGGAACCAGAAGTCGTGGAGGTGCATGGTCGGTTCTCCGTTCTCCGCCGGCCGCGTCAGTAGGCGAAGGTCATCGGCTTGTCGGCTTCCTCGGCGGCCTCCGCGGCCGCGGGGTCGCCCGTGCCGCTCCCGCCGGAGGGGAACCGCAGCCGGGGGTCCTTGGCCGGGGGCTTCTCGTCCGTGTCCGGGCCGGCCTTGGCGTACTTGGCGAGGAGCTTGACCTCGACCACGGCCAGCACCGCGTACAGCCCGACGAAGACCAGCAGGGAGGTGAGCACCATGCCCTGACCGACGCCCGGCGAGACCGCGTCGCCGGTCTTCATCAGGCCGTAGACGGCCCAGGGCTGGCGGCCCATCTCGGTGAAGATCCAGCCGAAGGAGTTGGCGATCAGCGGGAAGCCCATGGTCAGGATGCCGATCCGCCAGGACCACTTGGTGAGGAACGGGCCGAGCTCGCGGTTCTTGGTGAGCATCAGCCGCGGGATCTCGTCCTCGCCGGTCCGGTACTCGGGGGCCAGCCAGAACTTCTTGCGCGTGGTCCAGAGTCCGACGAGACCGGCGGCGAAGGACGTCATCCCGAACCCGATCATGAGGCGGAAGCCCCAGAAGGTCATGAAGATGCTGGGGATGTAGTCCTCCGGCTTGCCGCCGTGGAGCGCCGCCTGCTTCGCGGCGGTGTCCTTGATGCCGGGGACGGACTCGGTGAAGTTGCTGTGGGCGAGGAAGGAGAGCACACCGGGTATCTCGATCTCGACGCTGTTGTGCCCCTTGGACACGTCGCCGACCGCGAAGACCGAGAAGGGCGCCGGCGCCTGCGTCTCCCACAGGGCCTCGGCCGCGGCCATCTTCATCGGCTGCTGCTCGTACATCACCTTGCCCAGCTGGTCGCCGCTGATCGCGGTGCCCAGGCCGGCGATCACCGCGACGACGAGGCCGACGCGGAGCGAGGTGAGCATGGCGGGCAGCTGCTTCCGCTGCTTGTCGCCCAGCTCCTCGCCCTTGAGTCGCTTGCGCTTGGCGCGCCACAGGTGGAACGAGGAGATGCCGACGATGAAGGCGGCGCCGGTGAGGAACGCGGCGGTCAGGGTGTGGAAGACCACGACCATGGTGGTGTTCTGCGTGAGGACGGCCCAGATGTCGGTGAGCCGCGCCTTCCCGGTCGCCTTGTCGACCGCGTAGCCGACGGGGTGCTGCATCCAGGAGTTGGCGGCCAGGATGAAGTACGAGGACAGGACCGTGCCGACGGCGACGATCCAGATGCAGGCGCAGTGGATCTTCTTGGGCAGCTTGTCCCAGCCGAAGATCCAGAGACCGATGAAGGTGGACTCGAAGAAGAACGCCAGCAGCGCCTCCATGGCGAGCGGCGCCCCGAAGACGTCACCGACGAAGCGGGAGTAGTCCGACCAGTTCATGCCGAACTGGAACTCCTGCACGATGCCGGTGACCACCCCCATCGCGATGTTGATCAGGAAGAGCTTCCCCCAGAACTTGGTGGCGTGGAAGTACTTCTCCTTGCCGGTGCGGACCCAGGCCGTCTCCAGGCCCGCGGTGATCGCCGCCAGGCTGATCGTGAGGGGGACGAAGAGGAAGTGGTAGACGGTGGTGATGCCGAACTGCCAGCGCGCCAGCGTCTCCGGCGCCAGAGCCAGGTTCACTCGGTCCCTCCTTGCGTCGTGCGTCACCGGCACCCCGTGCCGACGCTCCGCCGACGCTCTCCGTCGGCGTTTCGCCCCGCTATGCCCGGGTGAAAGGGCACATAAAGGACGAGCTTGTGAACGCGTTCACATTCACAAGCAATTATGACGCACCCGCTTTTCGGACAATCAGCGGGGGTACCCCTTCGGCCCTTGCGGCCGACGGCCGGAGCTCTCCAGGCCGCGGATCACCGCCTGGGGAGCCCCAACAGCCCCCTTCCGGACCGGCCCTCGGGAACGCGAAAGCGCCGCGCACCCCGCTGTCGGGTACGCGGCGCCGGAACGCGGGCCGGGGGGGCGGTGTCCTAGAGCGACATCTCCCGGCGGAACTCCCCCGCCACCTTGAGGAAGATCGTGTTGGCGTCGGTCTCGCCAATCGTGATCCGCACCCCGTCCGGCGGGAACGGCCGCACGATCACGCCGGCCCGCTCACAGGCCGCCGCGAACGCCTCGGAGCGCTCGCCCAGCCTCAGCCAGACGAAGTTCGCCTGGGTGTCCGTCAGCGGCCACCCCTGCGCCAGCAGCCCCTCGACCACCCGGGTCCGCTCGGCCACCAGCGCGTCCACCCGCTCCCACAGCTCCTTCTCGCTGCGCAGCGAGAGGATGGCGGCCTCCTGCGCCACCTGCAGCACGCCGAACGGCACCGCGGTCTTCCGCAGCGCCGCCGCGACCGGCTCGTGCGCGATGGCGAAGCCGACCCGCAGCCCCGCGAGGCCGTACGCCTTGGAGAAGGTGCGCAGCACGCAGACGTTGGGGCGGTTCCGGTAGAGGTCGATGCCGTTGGGCACGTCCGCGTCCCGGATGAACTCGATGTACGCCTCGTCCAGCACCACCAGGACGTCGGCGGGCACCCGGTCCAGGAAGGCTTCCAGCTCCGCGGTGTGCACCACCGTGCCGGTGGGGTTGTTGGGGTTGCAGACGAAGATCAGCCGGGTCCGGTCGGTGACCGCTGCGGCCATCGCGTCCAGGTCGTTCCGGTCGTCCGCGGTCAGCGCGACCGGCACCGGGGTGGCGCCGGCCACCTGGACGACGATCGGGTACGCCTCGAACGAGCGCCAGGGGAAGATCACTTCGTCGCCGGGGCCCGCGGTGGCCTGGACGAGCTGCTGGGCGATGCCGACCGAACCGGTCCCGGTCGCCAGGTGGGTGACCGGCACGTCGAAGCGGTCCGCGAGCTCGGCCATCAGCCCGGCGCACGCCATGTCCGGGTAGCGGTTCAGCTGCGCGACGGCCGCCATCGCGCCCTCCAGCACGCCGGGCAGCGGCGGGTACGGGTTCTCGTTGGCGGACAGCTTGTAGGCGACCGGTCCGTCCTTCGCGGCCGGGCGGCCGGGCTTGTAGGTGGGGACGTCGTCCAGGGCCGGACGCAGCCTGGGGGTCTTCTCGGTCACCGCGGGTCCTCCTCCGCATCCCGTGCGCATCCGGCCACCCGGGAATCCGCACTCGTCAACACACGGGGGCACGGGGACGCGCGGACCGGCACACAGGCCGGCGGCGCCCACGTGGCACCACCGCGTGCACGTGAATACTGCACACCTTATGAGGATTGCCCCGGGTGGCGTCCAGAGCTGCGGGCGCGCCAGTCCGATGAGCGTGCGCCGTGGCGGGCGCCGTGGCGCGCGTCCCCCGTGAAGGTGAGTTGAGACCTCTTCGAGACCTGGCACCTTCATCAGACGTAGATATGCCAGGGGCCAACGGTTCACTGTGACCTGGGACAACCTCCTGGTTTTCCATGGTCATTGACCGTGATCCGGCATGCAGAAACGTACCTGTCAACTCCAAAATGTGGGCCCCCGCCAGGGCACCGGCCGAGCCCTACTATCGGCTCGCCATGACAGCAGCAGGGAAGCACCAGGTGAGCCGGTCGGAGACCACCCGGCGGGGCACCCGGCAGGGACGGGCCGGCATCCGAGATGTCGCCGCCGCCGCCGGTGTCTCGATCACGACCGTCTCCGACGCGCTCAACGGCAAGGGCCGGCTGCCGGACGCGACCCGCCGCCACGTCCGCGAGGTCGCCGACCGGCTGGGCTACCGGCCCTCCGCGGCGGCCCGCACCCTCCGCACGGGCAAGTCGGGCCTCATCGGCCTGACCGTGACCACGTACGGGGATGAACCTTTCACCTTCACCGAGTTCGCCTACTTCGCCGAGATGGCCAGGGCCGCCACCTCCGCCGCGCTCGCCCGCGGCTACGCCCTGGTGATCCTCCCGGCGACATCGCGCCACGACGTCTGGTCCAACGTGGCCCTGGACGGCACGGTGGTGATCGACCCGTCCGACCACGACCCCGTCGTCTCGGAGCTGGTCCGCCAGGGCATCCCGGTGGTCTCCGACGGCCGCCCCGCGGGCACGCTGCCCGTGACGGCCTGGGTGGACAACGACCACGAGCAGGCCGTCCTGGGCATCCTGGACCACCTCGCCGCGGCCGGCGCCCGCCGCATCGGACTGCTCACCGGCACGTCCACCGACACGTACACCCGCCTCTCCACCCACGCCTACCTGCACTGGTGCGAGCGGAGCGGGCAGGACCCGGTGTACGAGGAGTACCCCGCGCACGACCCCTGCGCCGGCGCGGTGGCGGCCGACCGGCTGCTCGCCCGCCCGGACCGGCCCGACGCGGTGTACGGCCTCTTCGACCCGAACGGCACCGACCTGCTGGCCGCGGCCCGCCGCTACGGGCTGCGGGTGCCCGACGACCTGCTGCTCGTCTGCTGCAGCGAGTCCACCGTGTACGCCACCACCGAGCCGCCGATCACCACGTTGTCGCTCAAGCCGCGGCGGATCGGTACGGCGGTCGTGCAGCTTCTGATCGACGCGATCGAGGGGCTTGATCACGGACGGCCCGTGGAGCAGGTCATATCCACCGAGCTGATCATTCGGACGTCGTCCGTCAGGGCCGTGCCGCCGCGCACCGCGGTCGGCGCGCCGCGGCGGCCGGAGTAAGTCGCCCCAGCCCCGCCCCTTCACCGTTTCTCGCGGGGGCTGCGCCCCCGCACTCCCCGAAGCACCCTGCGGGCGCTGCCCTCAAACGCCGGACGGGCTGAATCAGCTCGTCCGGCGGCCACGCGTCAACCCCGCTCCCTCTATGTGTCACCACACACGAGCACCTCGACAAGAGGGAACGAAACCGGCAATACCCGGCAAAACACCGGCGATCCCGGGTTCCGTCCCCGATTGACGGCCCCTGGTGCGTCACAAGCCGCGACGGTCATTCCTATGATGGGCGCACGACACCACGGGCCGCCATGACCAGGCAGGGTCCACAAGGTGCACTGCGGCGCGACGGTGGAGGGGTCGATGGCTCAGGGGGCCGGACAGGGACCTGCGGGACGGACCGCGGAGGCGATCTCGCCCTACCCGGGCTACGCCGCTCCTCCTCCCCTGCCCGGATACACCCATCCGCTGCCCCCTTCTCACCTCGGGGAAGATCACGTGAACCCTCTCGGCGCGGACGACCCCGGGCACCTCGACGGCTACACGCCCACCGCGCGTGACCTGCCGGTCATCGAGCCCCGGCAGCCACAGCCGTCGTACGGCGAGGCGCCCGCCGACGTCCCGACCGTCGAGCTGACCCCGATCACCGCCCCGCAGCACCACCCCGTCCCGGGCGGTCCCGGCCCGCTGTACGTCGTCGGCGACGTGCACGGGTACCTGGACGAGCTGTACGCGGCGCTCGCCGCCCAGGGCATCGTCGACCAGCACGGCCACTGGGCGGCCGGCAACACCCGCCTGTGGTTCCTCGGCGACTTCACCGACCGCGGCCCGGACGGCGTCGGCGTCATCGACCTCGTCATGCGGCTCTCCGCGGAGGCCGCGGCGGCCGGCGGCTACTGCAAGGCGCTCATGGGCAACCACGAGCTGCTGCTCATCGGCGCCAAGCGGTTCGGCGACACCCCCGTCAACTCGGGCGCGGGCACGGCCTCCTTCCAGGCCGCCTGGCTGCTCAACGGCGGCCAGCGCACCGACATGGAGCGGCTGGAGGACCACCACCTCCAGTGGATGTCGCGGCTCGACGCGATGGCGCACGAGGACGGCCACCTGCTCGTCCACTCCGACACCACCGCCTACCTGGAATACGGCGACTCCATCGAGGCCGTCAACGACGCGGTGACCGAGGCGCTCCAGCGCAACGACCCCGACGAGTGCTGGGACCTGTTCCGCAAGTTCACCAAGCGCTTCGCCTTCCGCGACGAGGCGGGCTCCATGGCCGCCCGCGAGCTGCTGGAGACCTACGGCGGCAGCCGCGTGGTGCACGGCCACAGCCCCATCCCGTACCTCCTCGGCGAGGTCCCCGGCGAGGACGACGACGGTGAGGAGAGCGCCCCCGCCGTCGAGGGGCCGCACCTGTACGCGGACGGGCTGGCGCTCGCCATGGACGGCGGCGTCACCATGGCCGGAAAGCTGCTGGTCGTGCAACTGCCGCTCGGCGACTGAGGATTATCAGACCGGTTCATGGGCAGGTTGGGGATCCCACCGCCGCGGGGGAATTCGCGAAACGCACTGTCACCCCGCGCCGGTGCGGCTCTACCATCGGCTTATCCGTAGCAGGCTCTCCTCCGTTTCCGCCCCATGCAGGCGCCGTCGGCGCCAAGGGCCCCTACGGAGCATCGGGGGATGCACATGAACAGCGCTCCGCATCTGCTGGCCGAGGACCGCCCGGAATTCGAACGGGTCCTGGACCTGGCGCTGCGCTCGGCGGACCGGGATCCGGAGATCAGAGAACTGATCGCCGTGGAAGGACGGCGACTCGACACGGAACGGCTGCGGGCCGCGGCCGTCGAGGCCACGGACGCCATTTCGGCGTGCGCCCGGACGGAATACCGGAATTACGTCAGAGCGCGTGAGGAACTGCGCAGGTGTACCGCCGCGGCCCGTTCCGAGCCCGTGGGCGCGGGACGCGGCCGGCACGAGGACGACGACGGACAGGACCGCCCGCACGCGGCGCCGGACGCGAGAACGGGGGCGGGCGCGGGTGCGGTGCTCACCGTGCTGGCCCCGGTCCTCGCCGGGATCGCCGCGTTCCTGTTCCTCCTCATCGGCTACGCGCTCGAGGCGGTCGACACCGAGGCGTCGGTGGCCCGCCCGATGGTGACCGCCGGTTGGTGGTTCGCCGGCCTGACGGCCGCCGGCGCGCTGATCGCCATGGGCGCACTGCTGCTCACGGCGTTGCGCAACGGGCGCCCGGGCGCCCCCGGGACCGGAGCGCCGGACGCCGGCCCCTCCCGCCCGGACCGGCCGGCGCTGGCGGCCGACCGGGCCCGGGACGCGTGGCACGAGGCGCTGCTCCGGGACGGCGTCCTGCCCTTCCTCCGCGCGGCCGTGGCCGACGCGCCCGTGGCCGACGCGCCCGTGGAGCCCGACTCCTCGTACGTGCCGGGGCCGCGGGAGGCCCGGGGCCGCACCCCGCGGCTCGGCTTCTCCAGCCCGGGCTTCTCCAGCCACGAGGAGCAGCCGGGCCCCCACCTCCGGCCGCGGTTCACCAGCCCGGACTTCACCGGTCCGGAGTTCGGGGGGTCGGACGGACGGGAGTGAGGACCGGCCGGCTCCTGGCGCGGCCTGGCTTACGACGTGGGACGGCTCACGGTGCGGGACGGCTCACGGTGCGGGACGGCTCACAGCGCAGGACGGCGACGCGGACCGGGGACGTCCGGTCCGAGCACGCCGGCCCGCCGGGCCGCGTCGATCCAGGCCGGGAACTGGGACAGCAGCCGGTCGTAGAGCTCCTCGTCGGAAACGGTGGTGATGTCGTCCACGGCGAAGAAGCCGACGTTGTCGAGGGAACGGTTCGGCAGGGTGTCGAACCGTTCCAGCACCCCGTAGTCGGCCCGGCCCAGCCCCACGAACTGCCAGAAGACCGGCTCCTTGGCGGCCCCCTTGAGCTCCCGTTCGATCCTGCGGCTCTCGTAGATGCCGCCGTCGGAGAAGAACAGCACGAGGGTCGGCTCGGCGGCGGCATCCTTCCGGGCGTCCGCGCGGACCTTGGCGATCACCTTGGGCTCGTCGTTGCCGCCGCCGAGCGACCACATGTCGATCTGCCCCGGGAGCCGCTCCCCGTCGCCCTCGTCCCAGGGGTTGTCCATGCGCACGTGCAGGGTGAGCCACTCGGGCAGTTCGCCCACGCGCAGGTCGGGCAGCCGGGCCGGCCGGTCGGAGAAGACCCATGCCTGCATCGCGCCGTCCGCGTCCAACTGGGCGGCGACGGCGGCCATCCGCTCGACCACCTCGGCGACCACACCGGATTGGTACAGCTCGTACATCGACCCCGACGCGTCGAGGACGAGGACCACCCGGGCCCGGGTCCCTTCGGCCCCGCGCTTCCGCAGGCTGACGGACACCTGCTCCTTGCGCAGCGCCAGGCGCTTGCGCATGTCGAGGGGGAGGCGCTCCTCGGCGGGCGCGGCGGGGGGCGGCGCGACGGCCGGAGTGTCCGAGACATCCGAGACATCCGAGTTGTCCGGGACATCCGGAGACGCCACCGGCCGCTCTTCCCCCACGGTGACGCCGAAGTCCGTCGCGAGGCCGGCCAGTCCGGTGTCGTACCCCTGGCCGACCGCCCGGAACTTCCATCGGTCGTTCCGTACGTACAACTCACCGCAGACGAAAGCGGTTTCGGCGCCGCCGGTCATCTCGTACCGGACGAGCGCCGCGCCCGTCGCCGCGTCCCGCAGCTCCAGCGTCAGCCCCGTCACGTCGCCGAACGTCCCACCGTCGGCCGATGCGCAGAGGACGACCCGTTCGACGGCCGGTTCGAGACCGTCACGGTCGACCGCGACGGTGTCGGTGACCAGGCCGTCCGTCCCGGACCGCTTGCCGTGGTGGGCGACGGCGCCCGAGGCGTGCCGGGGCTGGTTGTAGAAGACGAGGTCGCCATCGCCGCGGACCGTGCCGTCGGCGGTGAGCAGCAGGGCCGTGGCGTCGACGTCCGGCGCTCCCGGCACGGCCTTCCAGCTGAGCACGGCATGCACGGAGGACACGGGCACCACACAGTTCGCGCCCTTGCTCAGGGATATGTCATTCATCCGGCCAGTCTCGGGGCGAACCACAGAACCGCCCATTCCGTGGAAGATCCGCCGGGAAGCGGTGAGCGCGCCCGGCGTAGGGTGACGGGCCGTGGAGAACACCCAGGACGACGAACTCGGCGATCTCGTTTGGGACCAGGCCGAACAGCGCGCCGCGCGAGGCGACACCCGCTTCCTGTACGAGCTGGGGGTGCGGGTGGCCGACCGGTATGCCGCCGCCTCCGAAGAGGCGCGGCGGAACGAGAGGCGGCTGGCCCACCTGGTGCGGGTGCTCGCCTTCACGCCCGGCCGCGACAGCCTGGCGCAGCTGCTGCGTCTCCTCGACGAGAAGGAGCCGCCCCACACCATGGGCCGCGAGCTCAGGGCGCCGTACATCGCCTCGCTCCTCGCGGAGCACCAGCGGGTCGACGACTTGGCGGCCGCTCTCTCCGACGCTCGCCCCGCCGGTGACGAGCCGGACCGGCTGGACGAGCTGCGGACCTGCCTCTTCCACGAACTGGTGCTCCGCGGCGTGGACGTCGACGCGTTCCCGCCCGTGCGTTCGTGGTCGCCCGCGCGTCACCACTGGCACCCCTTGAACTGGCTCCCGGAGCGCCGCCGCGCCATCGAGGCCGGCGCCGCTTTCCCGTACCGCTCGATGAGCGGTACTGCCACCAGGATGGCGACCAGGATGCCGGCCGAGGGACGGGTGGACCCGCCGACGCCGCGCACGGCCGAACGGTCGGCCCTCCGTGACGTCGCCACCGTCGAGGTGCACGAGACCATCGTCGCCGCCGCGCAGGCCGGCGACTGGGGTGACTGCGGAGCCTGGCTGTTCCTGCCGGACGAGCCCGTCACCCCCGACCGTGTGCCCGCCCTGCTGCCGACCCTGCCCATGCACTGCCTCGAAGACCTCGCCCCCGGGGGCCGCTTCGAGATCGCCGTCCGCCCGGTCGAGGAGGTCTGGGCCCTGCTCTTCGCCACCGCGTCGATGGGGAGCTTCCAAGCCCCGGGAGCGCAGGGCGCCTACGGCCGGCTCTGGGCGTGGAAGTCCCTGTCGGGCCTGAGCGGCGCACCGGCCGGCGCGACCGCGGAAGAGGTGGAGCACCACGCCCGGCAGACCACGTGGTTCCACTTCGAGGCCGACTCGCGCTGGTTCAGCAACGACAGCTTCTCCGACTACGGCATCGCCGCCCTCTCCCCCGACGGCCGCCGCATAGCCGTCCTGGCGGCGACGGACACCGACTGAGAGCCCCTCGGCAGGACAGGGCGGACGGCTCCGCCCGGCCCTGCCCACCAGGAACGATCGGCCGCGTTCAGTCGGCGAGCGGCAGGTAGACCCGGTTGCCGGACGCGGCGAACTCCTCCGACTTGGCCCGCATCCCGGCCTCGATGTCCGCCTCGCCGGCGGTCGCCCCCAGGTCGCCGCCGTGCTCGCGGCGGATGTCCTGGGAGATCTTCATCGAGCAGAACTTGGGACCGCACATAGAACAGAAGTGCGCGGTCTTCGCCGGTTCGGCCGGCAGCGTCTCGTCGTGGAAGGCGCGGGCGGTGTCCGGGTCGAGGGCCAGGTTGAACTGGTCCTCCCAGCGGAACTCGAAGCGCGCGTCGGAGAGGGCGTCGTCCCATTCCTGGGCGCCGGGATGGCCCTTGGCCAGGTCGGCGGCGTGGGCCGCGATCTTGTACGTGATGACGCCGGTCTTCACGTCGTCGCGGTCGGGCAGGCCCAGGTGCTCCTTCGGCGTGACGTAGCAGAGCATCGCCGTGCCCCACCAGGCGATCATCGCCGCGCCGATGCCCGAGGTGATGTGGTCGTACGCCGGGGCGACGTCCGTCGTCAGCGGGCCGAGGGTGTAGAACGGCGCCTCCTCGCAGATCTCCTGCTGGAGGTCGATGTTCTCCTTGATCTTGTGCATCGGGACGTGGCCCGGGCCCTCGATCATCGTCTGCACGTTGTGCCGCTTGGCGATCGTGTTGAGCTCGCCCAGGGTGCGCAGTTCGGCGAACTGCGCCTCGTCATTCGCGTCCGCGATCGAGCCCGGGCGAAGGCCGTCACCGAGGGAGTAGGTGACGTCGTAGGCCGCGAGGATCTCGCAGAGCTCCTCGAAGTTCTCGTACAGGAACGATTCCTTGTGGTGCGCCAGGCACCAGGCGGCCATGATCGAGCCGCCCCGGGAGACGATGCCGGTCTTGCGGCGGGCGGTCAGCGGGACGTAGCGCAGCAGGACACCGGCGTGGACGGTCATGTAGTCCACTCCCTGCTCGGCCTGCTCGATGACCGTGTCCTTGTAGATCTCCCAGGTCAGTTCCTCGGCCTTGCCGTCCACCTTCTCCAGCGCCTGGTAGAGCGGCACGGTGCCGATGGGGACGGGCGAGTTGCGCAGCACCCACTCGCGGGTGGTGTGGATGTTGCGGCCGGTGGAGAGGTCCATCACCGTGTCGGCGCCCCAGCGGGTGGCCCAGGTCATCTTCTCGACCTCCTCCTCGATGGAGGAGGTGACGGCCGAGTTGCCGATGTTGGCGTTCACCTTGACCAGGAACTTCTTCCCGATGATCATCGGCTCGATCTCGGGGTGGTTCACGTTGGCCGGGAGAACGGCCCGGCCGGCCGCGATCTCCTCGCGGACGGTCTCCGGGGAGACGTTCTCCCGGAGGGCGACGTACTCCATCTCCGCGGTGATCTCGCCGCGCCGCGCGTAGGCGAGCTGCGTCACGGCCGCGCCGGAGCGTCCCCTGCGGGGCTGGCGGGGGCGGCCGGGGAAGACGGCGTCGAGGTTCTTCAGGCCGCCGCGCGGCGACGTGTGCTTGATGCCGTCGTCCTCCGGGCGCATCGGCCGGCCCGCGTACTCCTCGGTGTCACCGCGGCCGACGATCCAGTTCTCGCGCAGCGGCGGCAGGCCCCGGCGGACGTCCGTGACGACGTCCGGGTCCGTGTACGGGCCCGACGTGTCGTACAGCTGTACGTCCTGCCCGTTGGTCAGGTGCACCCGGCGCACCGGGACCCGGAGGTCGGGGCGGGAGCCGGTGACGTAGTCCTTGTGCCAGCCGATCTTCCCGGTGCCTTCCGTCGTCGGTCGGCTGGTGGACGGGTCGGCAGACGTGCGTGCGTCCTGCGTGGTCATCAGACCGTAACTCCCTACGCCGGCATTACCCGGTAACAGGTTCAGCGGTCGACGCAGCGGCTTCCGTACCGATCGTACGGAGGTCAGCGCCCTCTCAGCCCGGTGCTCCGAGCTCCCGCGATTGCAAAGGTGGCACAACGCTAGCGCCTCCCGGCGGCGGAGTGCCAGGGGGGCTTGCGATGATCGGGCGATGACCGCCAGCGACGCCGTTCCCCCGCCCCGGCCGCCCTCGTCCCCGCCTGAATCCGGCCATGGTCGCGGGCGGGGGTGGGGACAGGGGCGGGGACAGGGGCGCGGTCGCAGACGGCGGAACGTGTCCGATCACGGCCACGGCCACCATGGGCATGGGCATGGGCACGGGCATGGCCACAGTCACAGCCACGGGCCCGCCGCTCCCGTCTCCGGG
>NZ_JAIQLH010000275.1 GCF_020037025.1 Streptomyces huiliensis
CCACAGTCACAGCCACGGGCCCGCCGCTCCCGTCTCCGGGCGGCTGCGCAAGGTGATCGCGGCGGTGCTGATCCCGTTCGCGGCGGCGGTGCTGACGGGGCTGGTGGTGCTGTGGCCGGGGGGCGCGCCGTCGCATCCGCACACCGGACTCGGGTTCGACCGGCACACGGAGGCGGGGCGGGTGGTGAAGCTGGAGGAGGTGCCCTGTGCCGGGGGCGCGGGCGGCGCGG
>NZ_JAIQLH010000276.1 GCF_020037025.1 Streptomyces huiliensis
GCCGCGGGCGCGTACGACGCCGAGCGCCGCCTCGCCGAGTCCCTCGGCGCCGAGCCGCGGCTCGCCGAACTCCTGGGCCTGCCGCAGCCCGCCGCCGGCCAGGTCCCGGCCCAGCGCGGCGCCGAGGGACGCGGGGAGGCCGCGGGCCCGCTCACCGCCGAGGAGCTGGACCGCAACGCGGACGCCCTCCGCGAACTCCTCGACGACACCGTCGCCACCGCCGAACGGCAGCTGTTCGACCTGCGCACCGCCGCCGCCGACGACTCCCGCATCCTCGGCGCCCTCGGCGACGGCGGCCTGCTGCCGGCCGGCCCCGACGTCCTCGCCACCGTCGAGTTCCTCGGCGAGCACGGCATCCCCGCCCTCCCCGGCTGGCGCTACCTCGCCCAGGCCGTCGACCCCGCCGACCACGCCCGCGTCCTGGCCGCCCGGCCCGAGCTCGTCGACGGCGTCGTCATCACCGACCCGGACGCCCACGGCCGCGCCCGCGAAGCACTGGCCGACGCCTCGCTGCTGCCGCGCTCCGCCGTCGCCGTCGGCACCGCCGCCGCCCTCCTCGCCCCCGTGCCCGAGGCCGACAAGGACAGCGGCGTCTTTCTCGTGCCGCCGAACCCCGCCATGCACGACGAGCGCGCCGCCGACGAGGAGCGGCACGCCCTCCGCGAGCGCGCCGCCGCCCGCGACGAGGACATCCGCGCCGTCGCCGGGCGCCTCGCCGCCGACCGCGCCCTCGCCGCCCGCCTCGCCTCCTGGCGCTCCGGCTGCCCCGAAGGCCGGCTCGCCGAGCTCGCCGCCGAGGCCGAGCGCTGCCGCGCCGCCGCCGAGGAGGCCCAGGAGGAGCTGACCGCCGCCCGGACGGCCCGTACCGAGGCCGACGAGATCGCCGCCGAGACCGCGCTGGTCCGCGACGAGCGGCAGGAGGCCGCCCAGCGCGCCCGCCGTGTCGCCGACGCCCTCGCCGGCCTCGCCCACCGGCTCCGCGAGCGCGCCCACTGGCAGACCCGGCTCCGCGAACTCGCCGAGGAGGCAGCCGAGTCGGAGGAGCGCGCCGCCGCCTGCGTCGACCGCGCCCGCGCCGCCGACGAGGACCGCCGCGCCGCCCAGCGCGCCGCCGACGACGCCCACCGCACGGCCCGCGCCCTGCGCGCCGAACGCGCCGAGATCGCCGGCGCCCCGGACGACGTCCCCGACGACGCCGAGGCGTCCACCGACTCCCTGCCCGCCCTCCGCGAGGCGTACCGCGCCGCCTCCCAGGTGTACGAGAAGGTCGGCGTCGGCGCCGACCTGCGCGCCGAACAGGCCCGCGCCGAGAGCGACGAGAGCGCCGCCCGCGCCGAACTCGACCGCCTCACCAACAAGGTCCGCACCCGCGCCGCCCAGCTGCTGGAGGGCACCGACGGCGCCGACGGCCCGTCCCGCCAGGCCGCCGCCGCCCGCGCCGAGGCCCTCGTCCAACTGCTGGAGAGCCGCGCCTCCGCGGCCAGCGAGCAGCTCGGCCGGCTCCGCGGCGAGGCCGAACGCCTCGCCCCCGCCGACGGCGAGGCCCACACCGAACTCCCCGAGGAGCGGGTGCCCGCCGACGCCGACCAGGCCAAGGAGCTGCTCCGCACCGCCACCGCCGAACTCACCGCGCGCACCGACGCGCTGGAGGAGGCCCGCACCGCGCACGCGAGCCTGCTCCGCTCGCACCGCGCCGCCGAGGACGCGGCCGGCGGCTTCGACGACACCGCCGCCCTCCTGCGCGACCTGCTCCGCGACAACGCCCCCGACGAGGAGGAGACGGCCCCCGAGCCGTACGACGGCACCCTGGAGGAGGCCCGGCAGGCCGCGGCCGAGTCCCGGCGCTCGCTGCGCGGCTGCGCCGGCGACCTCTCGGCGGCCGAGACGGCCGTCCGCGAGGCCAGCGACGTCCTCGTCCGGCACGCCAACTCCACCCGCTACGAGCAGGTCCGCACCCCCGCCCGGCAGCAGATCCGCGAACTCCCCGCGTCCGCCCTGCCCGAGCACGCCGCCGCCTGGGCCGACGCCTTCGCGCCCCGGCTGCGCGTCCTCACGGACGAGCTGGACCAGCTGGAGCGCAACCGCGACGGCATCGTCGACCGGCTGCGCGGGCTCGTCGAGTCCTCGCTCACCACGCTCCGCTCCGCCCAGCGGCTCTCCCGGCTGCCCGAGGGGCTGGGGGAGTGGTCGGGCCAGGAGTTCCTGCGCATCCGCTTCGAGGACCCGGACCAGAGCACCCTCACCGAGCGGCTGGGCGAGGTCATCGACGAGGCCACCCGGTCCGCCGTCAGGAAGAACTCCGACCTGCGCCGCGACGGTATGTCCCTGCTGCTGCGCGGCGTCCGGGCGGCCCTGCTGCCGCGCGGCGTCGCCGTCGAGATCCTCAAGCCGGACGCGGTGCTGCGCGCCGAGCGGGTGCCCGTCGGGCAGATGGGCGACGTGTTCTCCGGCGGCCAGCTGCTCACCGCGGCCATCGCCCTGTACTGCACGATGGCCGCGCTGCGCAGCAACGACCGGGGGCGGGACCGGCAGAAGCACGCGGGCACGCTCTTCCTCGACAACCCGATCGGGCGCGCCAACGCCACGTACCTGCTGGAGCTCCAGCGGGCCGTCGCGGACGCGCTCGGCGTCCAGCTGCTGTACACCACCGGGCTGTTCGACACCACGGCGCTCGCGGAGTTCCCGCTGGTCATCCGGTTGCGGAACGACGCTGATCTGCGGGCGGGGCTGAAGTACATCAGCGTCGAGGAGCACCTGCGGCCCGGGCTGCCGCAACCGGACCCGGAGTCGGAGCCGGTGCACGGCGAGATCACCGCGACGCGGATGTTCCGGCGGCCGGAGGAGGAGGCCGTGCCGGCCGGGCTGAACAGCCCATCCGGCGTTTGAGGACGCGCACCGCAGGTGCGCTCCAAAGGGTCCGGGACCCCGGGAAACGGCGAAATGGGGGTGCCCCCTCTGGGGGAGGGACCGGGGCACAGCCTCACGGATACCGAGGCCGCCGCACCCGTCGTCCCTCCCGCGCCGTGCTGCTCGGCACGGACACCACGCCGTGCCGCTGGCGCCATACCTGACGCGTCACCCACACGTCGAGGACGCCCCACGTCGTCGCCACCGTGCCGGTCACCGTGGCGATCAGCACCGGGAAGGCCAGCCACGAGCCGGCGAGCGTCAGCAGCACCGCGGCCATGGCGCACGTCGCCGTCAGCGCGACGAGGAGCACGGCGCGTACGGCCGCGGCCCGTACGGGGTCGGGCATGCGCGGCCGGTGGACCGGCTCTTCGGTCCACAACGGCGCGCGCGCCCGTGGGCGTCCGTCCGGCCGTCGTCCTTCGCGAACCCTGTCCATGGCGGCTCACCTCCCCCAGTGGCTGCCCCCGCTCGGGGCTTTTCCCGCAGGAATGTCAAAAATAACCCGGACCCCGGGACGTGTGCCGGGGCGCGGGCGCCGGAGCGCGCCGTGCCGCATGGCCGGGGATCGCCCCGGAAGAGGGCGACTTCAGGCCACTCCGGCTTGATCACGCAGCGGGTCCCGCCGCGTCCCCGGCCGCGATCCGGGCCGCCCGGCCCCGGAAGAAGTCCCCTGATCACGGGAGAACTCGGGACGACCCGGCCAACACCCCAAGCCCAGGCGCCCGTACAGGTCTTCGAGGGGTAATCCCCGCAGTAGTAGGCTCACGCCGCATCACTGTCGGAGCACCACCCCCGTCGCGCCGCGGGGTGCAGTGGGGGAGGCCATGCGCTTTCGCGGGAAATCGATCCGCCGGAAGATCGTGGCACTGTTGCTGGTGCCACTGGTGTCCCTGACCGTCCTCTGGGCGTTCGCCACGGTGATCACCGGCATGGAGGCGGAGCGCCTGCTCTCCGCCGCCGAGGTCACACGCGGAATCGGCCACCCGGCCGAGGACGTCGTCGACGCCCTCCAGAAGGAGCGCCGCCAGGCCCTCGTCGTCCTCGCCGCCCCCCGCTCCCACGGCGCCGGCGCCGCCCGCGACCGTACCGACGCCCTCGCCGGACTCCGCGCCCGCGAGCGGGCCACCGACAAGGCGGCCGCCGCCCTCCGCTCCGGCGCCTCCGGCGACGTGCGCGACGACATGAGCTCCACGGCCGCGGACTGGTTCCGCACCATGGACCGCCGCCTCGCCGGCCTCGCCGCCCTGCGCGCCAAGGTCACCGGCGGCACCGTCACCCGCGACGCCGCCTTCCGCGCCTACAACGAGATCGTCGCCCCCCACCTCGACTTCCTCAGCATCCTCGGCTCCGTCCAGGACGCCGACCTCGAACAGCAGCGCCGCGCCCTGGTGGGCCTCACCCACGCCCGCGAGTCCCTGTCCCGGGAGGACGCCCTCCTCGCCGCGGCGCTCACCGCCCGTACCGTCACCGCCCGCGAACTGCGCCTGCTCGCCGACCGCATGGCCGAACGCAGGATCCTCTTCGCGACCAACCTCCCCGTCCTGCCCGTCCGGGACCAGAAGGTCTTCGACGACTACTGGCGGGGCACCAACGCCCGGACCCTGAAGGGCACCGAGGAGGCGGTCGTCTCCGCCGGACCCGCCAAAGCCCTCCGCACCGTCGACGCCAAGCGCTGGCAGGCCACCGCCGGCACCGTCCTCGACGACCTCGCCCGCCTCGGCCGCGACGCGCAGGAACGCCACGAGGACCGGCTGGAACCCGTCGCCACCTGGGTCCTCACCAAGGCCGCCGTCGCCGGCGTGCTCGGCCTCGCCGCCCTGATCTGCTCCGTCGTCGTCTCCTGGCGCGTCGGCCGCGGACTCGTCAGGGACCTGCGGCAGTTGCGCCGCGAGGCTCACGAGGTCTCCGGCGTCCGGCTGCCGGCCGTCCTGCGCCGCCTCGCCGCCGGCGAACAGGTCGACGTCGAGACGGAGGCGCCGCGCCTGGAGTACCCGACCGACGAACTCGGCCAGGTCGGACGCGCCCTCAACTCCCTCCAGCGGGCCGCCGTCGAGGCCGCCGTGAAACAGGCCGAAATGCGCCGGGGCGTATCCGACGTCTTCGTCAACATCGCCCGCCGCTCCCAGGTCCTGTTGCACCGTCAGCTCGCGCTGCTCGACACCATGGAGCGCCGGACGGACGACGCCGACGAACTCGCCGACCTCTTCCGCCTCGACCACCTCACCACGCGCATGCGCCGGCACGCCGAGGGTCTGGTGATCCTCTCCGGCGCCACTCCCTCCCGGCAGTGGCGCAAGCCCGTCCAGCTGATGGACGTCGTCCGCGCCGCCGTCTCCGAGGTCGAGGCGTACGAGCGGATCGAGCTGCGCCGGCTGCCGCCGCTGGCCGTCCAGGGCCCGGCCGTCGGCGACCTGACCCACCTGCTGGCGGAGCTCCTGGAGAACGCCACCGTCTTCTCCCCGCCGCACACCGCCGTCCAGGTCGTCGGCGAGCGGGTGCCCAACGGCTTCACCCTCGAAATCCACGACCGCGGCCTCGGGATGAGCGCGGACGCCCTCCTGGAGGCCAACCTCGGGCTCGCGGAGGCACCCGAGTTCGACCTCTCCGACACCGACCGGCTCGGCCTGTTCGTCGTCAGCCGGCTCGCCCGGCGCCAGGGCGTCCGCGTCTCGCTCCAGCCCTCGCCCTACGGCGGCACCACCGCCGTCGTCCTGATCCCCGCCGCGCTCATCGACGAGGCGCCGGCCAAGGGGAGCGGGGCCACGGGCGGGAAGGCGGTCCGCCCGGACGGGCCGGTCGAGCTGGAACCGCCGCTGTCTCCCCTCGAAAAGCCCGAAAAGCCCGAAGGGTTCGAAGAGTTCGAAGAGCGCGACAGATTCGGCGGACTCGGCGCACCGGCCCCATTGGACAAGCGGGACCCACTGGACAAGCAGGCCCCACTGGACAAGCGGGACCCAACGGCTCCCCTGGACGCGGACGACCCGCTCGTACCACGCGGCCCCCGCCGCATCCCCGACACACGCGGCCCGCTGGCGCCCTGGAGCTCCCGGGTCCCGTCGGACGCCCCGGCCCACACCCGCCCGGCCGACGAGCCCGCCGCCCGCCGCCCGGCGGCCCCGGCTCCCGCCTCCCCGGCGTTCGGCTCGCGCGGCGCCGAGCGGCGCCCCGGTTCCGGCACGCACGGCGCTCCGGCCGGCGGTCCCGGAACGGCCGGTCCGGCGACGCCCGGCGGCCTGCCCCGCCGCCCCCGGCACCCCGTCCTCGTCTCCGACCACGGCCGCCCGGTGGGCGAGCCCCCGGACCGCGCGGACCACCAGGACCACCCCGGCCTTCTGGACGAACCCACCCCGCCCACCGGACTGCCCCGCCGCGTCCGGCAGGCCGGCCTCGCCCCCCTGGTCAAGGAAAGCCTTCGGGCCGCCGCCGAACCGGCCGACGCCGACCACGAGACCGCACGCGACCCGGAGGAGGTCCGCGCCCGCATGGCGTTCCTGCAACGGGGATGGCAGCGCGGCCGGGCGGACGCCCCGCACCCCACCGAGCACGACAGCACACGAACCACCAACGAAAGGGACGGTCGATGACCGCCATACGCAACGCGTCGGCAGACACCGCCACGGCACAGCCCGCGGGCAACGGCAAGCTCAACTGGCTCCTCGACGACCTCGTCGAACGCGTCGGCACCATCCGCAAGGCCCTCGTCCTCTCCGGCGACGGCCTGGCCGTCGGCTCCTCGGCCGACCTCACCCGCGAGGACGGCGAACACCTCGCCGCCGTAGCCTCCGGCTTCCACAGCCTCGCCAAGGGCGTGGGCCGCCGCTTCGACGCGGGCCAAGTGCGCCAGACCGTCGTCGAACTCGACGACGCGTTCCTCTTCGTCACCGCCGCGGGACAGGGCAGCGCCCTCGCCGTCCTCGCCGACGCCGACTCCGACATCGGCCTGATCGCCTACGAGATGACGCTGCTCGTCAAGCGCGTCGGCGCCCACCTGGCCAGCTCCCCGCGCACCGGCGAGGCCGCCGGCGGATGACCGGACGGAGGGCCGGAGACGGCGGGAACCCTGACACCACCGGAGAGCCACAGCACTGGTACGACGACGCGGCGGGCCCGGTGGTCCGCCCGTACACCATGACCCGTGGCCGCACCCGGGGCGCCGGGCAGCACCGGCTCGACCGCACGGCGTTCGTCATCGCCGTGCGCCCTCCCGACGCCACCGACGACCGGCTCGGCCCCGAACACCTCCGCATCGCCGAGCTGACGGCCGAGGACCCCCGCTCCGTCGCCGAACTCACCGACCGCCTCGGCCTTCCCTCCGGCGTCGTCCGCGTCCTCGTCGGCGACCTCTTCGAAGCCGGCATCGTCCGCGTCGACCGCCCGATCCCCCCGGCGGAACCACCGGACGAGAGCATCCTGCGCCTGGTGATCAACGGCCTGCGCACGCTGTGAGCGCGCCGCGCGCGATGCACGACGGGGGCGGCCCGGTCCCGTACCGCCCGGGGCGGCCGCCCCCCAAGGGCGGTACAGGGCGGGCTTCCCCCGCCCCTAAACCCCCCGCACCCGCACCGGAAACCCCACCTCCGCCGCCCCCTCCCGTTCCACCGCCACCGCGCCGTCCCGCCACGCGGTCGTGAACCGCACCACCTCCGCCGTCCCGGCGCCGGTGTCGACGGCCAGCACGCCGCCGCCCGTCCGGCCCGCCGCCGGAGCCCACACGTCCAGCTCCACCCCGCCGTCCGCGCCCGCGACCGGGACCACCGCGCCCGCCCGCGCCAGGACCGGGATCCGGGCGAGGGGAGCGTCGAGCAGGATCTGCCCGGGACCCTCGTGCGCGCGGCCCGTCGCCGTGTCGTACCAGCGGCCGCGCGGCAGGCGCACCGCCCGCCGGTCGGCCCCCGGCTCCAGCACCGGCGCCACCAGCAGCGCGTCGCCCAGCAGGAACGCGTCCTCGCAGTCCCGCAACGCCCGGTCCTCCGGTGTGCGCCACCACGCCGGGCGGACGTACGGCGCGCCCGTCACCCGCGCCCGGTGGGCCAGCGTGACGAAGTACGGCAGCAGCCGCATCCGCTCCCGCAGCGCCGCGCCCGCGTGCTCCAGCACCTCCGGACCGAACTCCCACGGCTCCCGGCGCCCCGCCGAGATCGCCGCGTGGGTGCGGAAGAGGGGAAGGTACGCGCCCAGCTGGAACCACCGCAGATACAGCTCCGGCGACGGCGAACCCGTGAAGCCGCCCACGTCGGGGCCCGAGAACGGCACCCCGCACAGCCCCATCCCGAGCACCAGCGACAACGACGCCCGCAGCCCCGGCCAGCCCGTCGTCACATCGCCGGACCACGACCCGCCGTACCGCTGCATCCCCGCCCAGCCCGACCGCGAGAACAGGAACGGCCGTTCGTCCGGCCGCAGCTCGCGCAGGGCCTCGTACCCCGCCCGGGCCATGGCCAGGGCGTAGACGTTGTGCGCCTCCCGGTGGTCGCCGCCCCGGCCCTCCAGCGCGTGCCGCGCCGACAGGGGCAGCGTGTGCTCGCCGAACGCCGCGAAGGCCGCCGGCTCGTTCATGTCGTGCCAGAACCCGGAGAACCCTTCCGCCAGCCGCTCCGCGTACAGCCCGCCCCACCACCGGCGCACCCCCGGATCGGTGAAGTCCGGGAAGACCGACGTCCCCGCCCACACCTCGCCGCGCACCGGCCGCCCCCGGCCGTCCCGGACGAACGCACCGGCCGCCACTCCCGCCTCGTACACCTCCCAGCCCGGCTCGGCCTTCACCCCCGGGTCGACGATGGACACCAGCCGGACGCCGTCCTTCCGGAGGTCGGCGGCCAGCTTGGGCAGGTCGGGGAACCGCTCGCGGTCCACGGTGAACACCCGGTGGCCCCGGTAGTGGTCGATGTCCAGGTGCACGGCGGACAGCGGCAGCCCGCGCTCCCGGTACCCGGCCACCACCCGCCGTACCTCCGCCTCGGTACCGAAGCCCCACCGCGCGTGGTGGGGCCCCAGCGCCCAGGCGGGCGGCACCGCGGCGCCCCCGGTCAGCGCCGCCCAGCCGCGCAGCACCCGCGCCGGGGCGCCCGCGATCACCCAGTACCGCAGCGGACCGCCGCACATCCGCAGCTCGCAGCGGCCCGGCCGGTCGTGCCCCGAACCGGCCCCCTCCTCGCCCTCCCACAGCAGCACCCGCCCGTCCCAGGAGTTGTCGTGGAACACCAGGTGCGTCCCCGCGTCCGCCACCACCAGCTGCACGGGCATGGTGACGTACAGCGGATCGTCCCCCGGCTCGAACGAGCCCCCGGGATCGCTGTTCCACAGCCGGTACGCGCCCTCCCGCAGCCGCGGCCCCGCCGACCGGCCGCCCAGGCCGAAGAAGCGGGCGTCCGGCGCCACTTCCGACCGCTGCGTCCACCGCGAAACGCCCCGGCCGGCCTCCGCGTCCACCGGATCCCACCAGCGCGGCGGCTGCTCACGCCGCAGCATGACCCCGCCGGGCGTCCGCACCTCCACCGCCCCGTGCCGCGACACCACCACCAGCAGCCGCTCCGACACCACCCGCCAGCCGCCGTCCGTGTCCGGCTCCAGCACCGCCCGTTCGTCCACCTCCGGCACCGGGCCCGCCAGGGCGTACGACGGCCCGGGCCCCGCGCCGTCCCACCCGCAGAACACCGCGCCCCCGGCCGCCACCCGCACCCGCAGCGACGACCGGGCGAACCGCACCACCCCGCCGCCCGGCTCCGGCTCCGCCCCGCACGCCGGCCCCGGCACCCGCGCCCGCTCGGCCACCGGCCCGTACGCACCCTCGGCGTCCACCCGCCGCCGCCACCACGCGGCCCGCACGGACCGCAGCACCCGCGCCGCCCCCACCGTCCTGAACGACGTCACCCATTTGACCGACCGTCCCAGGTCATGCGCATCCATGCCGTTCACCCTGCCACCCACCCCCCATCGGATGGAGCGGGTTCGCCGCCCGTTCACCCGGCGGTGACCGACGCCTCCCGGCGGCACGGCCCGGCACCCCTGGTGCGGAAGACGATCACATGGCATCGTCCTCGTCAGCCGCGCGCGCCGGCCCACACCCCGGGAACCCGCCGCACGGCGGCCACGCCCACGACGCGTACAGCCGGGAGCAGCCACGATGACCACCGCACCGCACCACGCCGACCAGCCGACGCCCCTCTGGCGGCCGGACACAGAACGCGTCGCCCGTGCCCAGGTCACCCGCTTCCACGCCCGCGCCGCCGAACGGCACGGCGCCCCCGCGCCCGTCCCGGGCGACGCCGAGGCGAGCTACGCCGCCCTCCACCGCTGGTCCGTCGACGCCCCGGAGCCCTTCTGGCAGGCCGTCGCCGAGTGGTGCGACGTCCGGTTCACGCGCCCCTACGAGCGGGTGCTCGCCGACGCGGCCATGCCCGGCGCCGTCTGGTTCCCCGGCGCCACCCTCAACTACGCCGAACACGCCCTGCGCACCGCCGAGGACCCCGCCCGCGCCGCCGAACCGGCCCTGCTGCACACCGACGAGACCCACGACCCGCGCCCGGTCACCTGGGCCGAACTCCGCGCCCGCGTCGGCTCCCTGGCCGCCGAGCTCCGCCGCCTCGGGGTCCGCCCCGGCGACCGGATCAGCGGCTACCTGCCCAACATCCCCGAGGCCGTCACCGCGTTCCTCGCCACCGCCGCCGTCGGCGCCGTCTGGACCTCCTGCGCCCCCGACTTCGGCGCCCGCAGCGTCCTCGACCGCTTCCAGCAGGTCGAACCCGTCGTCCTGTTCACCGTCGACGGCTACCACTACGGCGGCAAGCGCCACGAGCGCGCCGAGACCGTCGCCGAACTCCGCGCCGGGCTGCCCACCCTGCGCGCCGTTGTCCACATCCCGCTGCTCGGCACCGCCGCGCCCGAGGGCGCCCTGGAGTGGGACGACCTGACCTCGGGCGACGTGGCGCCGGTCTTCGAGGAGGTGCCCTTCGACCACCCGCTGTGGGTCCTCTACTCCTCCGGCACCACCGGCCTGCCCAAGGCCATCGTCCAGTCCCAGGGCGGCATCCTCCTCGAACACCTCAAACAGCTCTCCCTGCACTGCGACCTCGGCCCCGGCGACCGCTTCTTCTGGTACACCTCGACCGGCTGGATGATGTGGAACTTCCTCGTCTCCGGCCTCCTCGTCGGCGCCACCGTCGTCCTCTACGACGGCAGCCCAGGCCACCCCGACA
>NZ_JAIQLH010000277.1 GCF_020037025.1 Streptomyces huiliensis
GCGCCACCGTCGTCCTCTACGACGGCAGCCCAGGCCACCCCGACACCGCCGCCCAGTGGCGGGTCGCCGAACGCACCGGCGCCACCCTCTTCGGCACCTCCGCCGCCTACGTGATGGCCAGCCGCAAGGCCGGCCTCCACCCCGGCCGCGACCTCGACCTCTCCCGCGTCCGCTGCGTGGCGACGACGGGCTCCCCGCTGCCGCCGGACGGCTTCCGCTGGATCCACGACGAGGTCGCCGAGGACATGTGGATCGCCTCCGTCAGCGGCGGCACCGACGTCTGCAGCTGCTTCGCCGGCGCCGTCCCCACCCTCCCCGTGTACATCGGCGAACTCCAGGCCCCCTGCCTCGGCACCGACCTCCAGGCCTGGGACGAGCAGGGCAAACCCGTCGTCGACGAGGTCGGCGAACTCGTCGTCACCGCGCCCATGCCGTCCATGCCCCTCCGCTTCTGGAACGACCCCGACGGCCGGCGCTACCGCGAGAGCTACTTCGAGACCTTCCCCGGCGTCTGGCGGCACGGCGACTGGATCACCCTCACCTCGCGCGGCACCGTCGTCATCCACGGCCGCTCCGACTCCACCCTCAACCGGCAGGGCGTCCGCATGGGCTCCGCCGACATCTACGAGGCCGTCGAACGCCTCCCCGAGATCCGCGAGTCCCTCGTCATCGGCGTCGAGGAACCCGACAGCGGCTACTGGATGCCCCTCTTCGTCCACCTCGCCCCCGGCGCCACCCTGGACGACGCGCTCCTCGACCGCATCAAGCGGACCATCCGCGAACAGCTCTCCCCGCGGCACGTCCCCGACGAGGTCATAGCCGTCGAGGCCATCCCCCACACGCTCACCGGCAAGCGCATCGAGGTCCCCGTCAAGCGCCTCCTCCAAGGCACCCCCCTCGACCGGGCCGTCAACCCCGGCTCCGTCGACAACCCCGCCCTGCTCTCCTTCTACGCGGACCTCGGCCGCACCCGCCGCCGCCCCTGACCAGCGCTTCCGCCCGCCCTCGGCGCGTTGTCAGTGCCCTCGACTACTCTGAGTGAGCATTGGTGACCGTCCGAGGGGGAGTGGAAACATGGCACACATCGACGACGTCCGTATCCGGCGCAGCGCCCGCCGACGCCTGCGCAGGGAAGTACCCAGCACCGTCGCCGTCCTCGCGGACGCACACGACTTCGCCGCCATGCGGCGCTACACCAGCTTCGGCTTCGACGACCACCCCGGCTACCTACGGCACGTCGACGGCCTGCTGCGCGCCCTGGCCGCCCAGGGCACCTACACGACCGTCGCCCTGTTCGACCCCGCCGACTACGCCGCCTACTGCGCCGACCTCCGCCTCGACCCGGACAGCGCCACCAGCCGCACCCGCTACACCGCCGAGGTCGCCGCCGCCGGCACCACGGTCGCCTACGACGGACGCCCCGTCACCCGACTGCTCCCCGGCCTCATCGACGCGGCCGAACAGCAGGCCACCTGGGAATACGCCACCGAACTGCTCTCCGGCGACGACTGCGAACGCTGCGGCGAGGACACCGGCCGGACGGCCTTCGCCCGCGCCTCCCTCGCCCTGCGCCGCATCGTCGAGGCCCTCGGCCCGGGCGGCCACCACCTCGTGTGCAGCATCCCCGCCGACGGCGACGCCCCGCTCGTCGCCCTCCTCCAGACCGACTGCGGCACGGACGGCCGGCTCCGGCTCGACGAACCCTCGGCCCTGGTCTTCTGCACCGTCCTGGCCGCCGGCATCGCCACCGACCGCCCCGGCGGCATCGTCGCCCGCACCACCGCCCCCGGCCGGCCGCCCACCGTCCGCGGCTGGACCCTCCGCTCCGGCTGGCCCCGACCACTGGACGAGGCCGAGGTCTTCTCCGCCTACTGCACCGACCCCGCCACCGGCGAACCCGTCCCACCCGAGCACGGCGTGGAGTACGAGGCCGGCATCGAACTGGAGGAGACGACATAAAAGAAAAAGTGAGGGGCGCCCGCCACCCGGCGGGCACCCCTCACCCCACTCACTTCACTCCACGGTCACCCGCTTCCGCGGGCGCCGCTCACTCGCCGGACAGCACCGCCTGCGCCGCGAGGCGGGCCTCCTCGGCCGTGTCCGTCGCACGGGCCGCCGCGGCGGCCCGCTCGCACTGGGCGAGGGTGTGCTTGGCCAGCGTGGCGCGCACGTACGGAATCGAGGCGGCGCCCATGGACAGGCTCGTCACGCCGAGACCGGTCAGCACACAGGCGAGCAGCGGGTCCGACGCGGCCTCACCGCAGACACCACAGCTCTTGCCCTCGGCCTTGGCCGCCTCCGCAGACGCGGCGACCAGGTCGAGCAGCGCGGGCTGCCACGGGTCCTGGAGCCGGGAGACGGCACCGACCTGACGGTCGGCGGCGAAGGTGTACTGCGCGAGGTCGTTGGTCCCCAGGGAGAGGAACTCGACCTCCTGCAGGATCGAGCGCGCCCGCAGCGCGGCGGACGGGATCTCCACCATCGCACCGAACTTCGCCCGCAGCCCCGCCTCACGGCACGCGTCCGCGAACGCCTTGGCGTCCGTACGGTCCGCCACCATCGGGGCCATGACCTCGAGGTAGACCGGCAGCCCCTCGGCGGCCTTGGCCAGCGCGGTCAGCTGGGTGCGCAGCACCTCCGGGTGGTCCAGCAGCGTCCGCAGACCGCGCACGCCCAGCGCCGGGTTCGGCTCGTCCGCCGGGGTGAGGAAGTCCAGCGGCTTGTCGGCGCCCGCGTCCAGCACCCGCACGACGACCCGGCCCTCCGGGAACGCCTCCAGCACCTTGCGGTACGCCTCGACCTGCTTGGCCTCGGACGGCGCCTTCTGGCTGTCGTCCAGGAACAGGAACTCGGTGCGGAACAGGCCGACGCCCTCCGCGCCCGCCTCGACCGCCGCCGGCACGTCCGCGGGACCGCCGACGTTGGCGAGCAGCGGCACCTTGTGCCCGTCGGAGGTCGCACCCGGACCGGACGAGGCGGCCAGCGCCGCCTTGCGCTCCTCGGCGGCCTTCGTCAGCTCGGCGCGCTTCTCCTCGCTCGGGTCGACGAAGATCTCGCCGGTGCTGCCGTCCACGGCCACGACCGTGCCCTCGGCCAGCTCACCGGCGCCCGGCAGCGCCACGACCGCCGGCACGCCCAGCGCGCGGGCCAGGATGGCGCTGTGGCTGGTCGGCCCGCCCTCCTCGGTCACGAAACCGAGCACCAGCGTCGGGTCGAGCAGCGCGGTGTCGGCGGGCGCCAGGTCCCGGGCGATCAGCACGTACGGCTCGTCGCTGTCGGGCACGCCCGGCATCGGCACACCCAGCAGGCGGGCGACGATCCGGTTGCGCACGTCGTCCAGGTCCGCGACCCGGCCGGCCAGGTACTCGCCGGCCCCGGCCAGCAGTGCCCGGTAGGCGGCGAAGGCGTCGTAGACCGCGCGCTCGGCGGTGCTGCCGACGGCGATGCGCCGCTCGACGTCCGCCATGAGCTCGGGGTCCTGCGCCATCATGGCCTGCGCCTCGAGCACGTGCTGGGCCTCGCCGCCGGCGAGGTTGCCCCGGGCGATGAGGTCGGCGGCCACAGCCTCCACGGCCTGGCGCGCGCGCCCCTGTTCGCGCGGCGCCTCGTCCGTCGGAATCTGCTTGGCCGGCGGCTCCAGCACCGCCGTGCCCATGTGCCGGACCTCGCCGATCGCCACACCGTGGCTGACGCCGACGCCTCGCAGCGTTGCTTCCATCATGTCCTCTCGAAGGGGACCACCGGCCGCGGCCGGTGGGGGGAGCGCGTCCCCGTTGCGTTCAGCTGAACCGTTTCCGCCGGTGTCCCGGCGGCGCTGCCGCGGCCCGTTACCGCCAGCTGAACAGCTGGTCGCCGGCCTTGACGTCGCCGTCCTCGCGCACGTCGCCGAGCACGTCGGCCGTGGCCTCCAGCGCGATCACGGGGGAGATCGGCGACTTGCCCGCCGCCTCGACGGCGGCCGGGTTCCAGCGGATGACGGTCTGGCCGCGCCGGACGGTGTCGCCCTTGTTGACGAGCAGCTCGAAGCCCTCGCCGTTGAGCTGAACGGTGTCGATGCCGAGGTGCGTCAGGACGCCGTGCCCCTCGGCGTCGACGACGACGAACGCGTGGGGGTGGAGCGAGACGACGACACCGTCGACGGGGGCGACGGCCTCCGAGGGCTCACGCACGGGGTCGACGGCGGTACCGGGTCCCACCATCGCGCCGGAGAAGACCGGATCGGGCACTGCCGCGAGTCCGATGGCGCGTCCGGCGATCGGGGACGACACGGTGGTCATGGGAAGCCTCCCAGGGGTGGAGATTAGTCACGCACCGTCACTACCTGTCCCGGACGGTGCACTGATCAGAGCCTAAGTCATAGGAACTGACGGTTCCGCACGAGCGCGCCCCCGCCCGTCCAGTGCGCTCCGTAACCGATTTGCCTCTGTCGGCCGGGGGCCTGTACTGTCGAAGACCTGCCCACGACCGGAGCCCGCAGCGAGAGCTGAGGAGCACGGTACGGGGGCGGCACTCCATTCAGATGTGATCCTTTCTCAGGACCGCTTTTGTCTGCCCGTATGCCTTGATGTGTACGGAAAGGCGGGTGGCGAGAGAGACGGAAAACGCCTGATAGAGTGTGAAACACCGAAGGGAAGCGCC
>NZ_JAIQLH010000278.1 GCF_020037025.1 Streptomyces huiliensis
GCCCGGGCCGCGGGGTGATCCGCCGCGGCGGCGTCCGCCCGGTCAAGCAGCCGCGCGGCGCGGGCGTACTCCCCGCGCTCGACGGCCCACCGGCCGACCGCGACGAGCGCCTCCGCCACCGTCTCGCCGGCCGTCTCGCCGGCCGTCCGGGCATCCGTCCCGCCGTCCTCGGCTTCGCCGGCGGTCGCGGCCGCCCACTCCTCGGCGGTCGCCTCGATCGTGTCGGCGGCCTCCGGGGCCAGGCGGTGCCGCAGCAGCGGCACCTCCAGGGCGGTCAGCAGGCGCAGCGCGGCGAGGCGGTCGCCGGTGGCCGTCAGGTGGCGGGCCGCCTTGAGGAGGTCGGGGAGGCGGGCGGCGACCGCGTGCAGGACCTGGTCGAGGTGCCGGCCCGCGCGCAGCGCCTCCGCCGTCGCCTCGGCGTACGCGGACCAGTGGGCGGCATGTCCGTCGAGGACGCGGCGCAGCTCACGGGGGTCGGCACCCAGGCGCTTGCGGTGGTAGGCGCGGGCCAGGTAGGTGAGGCGGAGTTCCGGTTCGCCGTCCTGGCCCGGGGTGCTCAGCAGCAGGCTCTTGTGCAGCAGTGACTCAATGCCGGCGACCGCGGCGGCGTGGCCGAGCCCGGTCACGCGCCGTACGGCGGCGGGGTCGACGAAGGTGTCGAACACCGACAGGGCCCGCAGCAGCCCCGGATCCCCGTCCGCGGGTGTGCCGGCCGGCCAGGACAGGGCGGCGGCGACGCTGCGGTGCCGCTCGGGCGTGTCGCGGGCCCGGTGCCGTCCGGGGTCGCAGTCGCCGCGCTCCAGGCGTTCCAGCAGGGCGCGCGGTCCCTCGGTGCCGACCGCCTCCGCGGCCATCTCGACGGCCAGCGGCAGGCCGTCCAGCAGTCGGCAGATCTCGCCTACGGCGAGCCTGCCGGGGCCGCTGTCGACGCCGGGGCGGTGGTACGGCCGTACCCGGTCCGCGAAGAGGGCCTCGGCGGGCGAGCCGGGGCCGGTGGGGAGCGGGCCGACGGGGAGGATCCGCTCGGCGCGGATGTCCAGCGGGACGCGGCTGGTGAGCAGGGTGCGCAGGTTCGGGCAGGCGCGCAGGAGGGCGGCCACGTCGAGGGCGATGTCGGCGACGAGGCGGTCGCCGTTGTCCAGGACCAGCAGCAGGTCGGCGTCGCCGATCCGGTCGGCGGCCTCGCGGGCGGAGCGGGCGCCGCCCAGGCGCGCCCAGAGGGCGGCGGCGTCCGGTGCGTCGGCGAGGTCCACCCAGATCAGCGGGGGCGGCGATGGGGGGAGAGGTGCTGGCGGTGGCAGTGGTGCTTGCAGTGGCGGTGGTGCTTGCGGTTGCACCGGTAGGGCAGTGACCGCAGGGGCCCCGCTGGCTCCTTCGAGCCCACGGGCCTCTACTGGCACGTACACCCCGGCCGTCCCGGTGGTCATGGCTGTCACGGCGGTCACAGCCGCGTGTGCGAGGTGGCTCTTGCCGACTCCGGCGGGTCCGGTCAGGGTGAGCTGACGGGCACGCCCCGGCTGCCCCAACCACGCGCGGAGCCGGCGCAGTTCGTGCTCCCGCCCGTACAGATCGCCGAAACCGAGGTCACCGGGCCCGTAGGGGTCGCACCCTTGAGGGTGGCTCCCTAGGGGGCCAGGCCCTAGGGGACCGGTCCCTGGGAGATCCGTCCCTAGGGGATCGGCCCGTAGGGAATCCGTCCCTAGGGGACCCGTCCCTAGGGGACCCGTCCCTAGGGGATCAGCCCGTAGGGCATCAGCCCCCAGAGGGTCAGCCCCCAGGGAATCACCCACCTCCGGGACCAACCCCCGCACGGCAGACCCCCCGACGTCCCCCCTGCCCTCCCCGTCCGTCCCCTCCCGGCGCCGTCCGCTCGCCGTCCCGCCGGCGCCCTCTGTCCCCTCCGTGACCAGCATGCGAGCAGCCTCCTCGCTCCGCACGTCGCCGTTCTCTCCTCAGACCGCCGGCACCGGCGTGCCGTACCGGGTCACTACACCCGCCAACTCCCGCAGCAACCGCTCCTCATGGGTCCGGACGAAGAAGTGCCCGCCCGGCAGGGTTCGCAGTTCGCTGCCCCGACCGGCGTGATCCCGCCACGCCGCCATCGCGGGGACGGGCACCAGGTGGTCGTCCGCGCCGGCGAACAGGTGCAGCGGAACGGACAGCGGTTCGACGTCGGCCGGTTCCACCCACCCTGAACAGAGCCGCAGATCGTCCCGGACGAGCGGCATGTAGGCGGCACGGAACCGCGGCCGTCGCGCCAGCTCCCAAGGAATACCCCCGAGTTCGGCGAGGGCCCCGGCGAGCCGCTCGTCGTCGGCGTCAGGATCGAGGATCCGGTTCGGCCGCACGTGCGGCGCGCGGTGCGAACTGAGCACCAGGGCACGCGGCGGCGGCGCACCCCGCCGCTGTCGGGCCAGCGTCAGCGCGTGGGCGACGAACGCGCCCATGCTGTGCCCGTACAGCACGTGCGGCCGGGACAGCGCCTCGTCGAGCTCCTCGTCCAGCTCCGCGACGAGGTCGTCCAGCCGGGTGAAGCGCGGTTCGTGCGCCCGGTCTTCGCGCCCGGGCAGCTGCACGGGCAGGACGCGCACCCCGGCGCCGAGCGCGTCCAGGCGCTCCTGCCACCGGCCATAGGCGGAGGCGCCGCCTCCGGCGCAGGGCAGGCAGAACAGGTCGAGTCCCGCCGGTGGCCGTTCGTCCACCGCCGGCGTCAGGTAGGGCGTCGTCATCGCGCGGGCACTCCCCGTCCCACGCCTCAGACCAGCTGCCGCGCGGCGACGGCGCGGTCGTAGTACAGCGTCCCGTCGACGAGGAACTCGCCGTCGAACTGCGAGAGTACGGCCACAGGCAGTTCCATCCGCTTGCCGCGGTTGGGGATGTCCTGCCAGTCAGCCGCCTGGGTCCCGTTGATCCGGCTCTCCAGGATGACGACGTGGGCCGAGTGGTGGATGGCGAGCACCTCGTGTTCGAGGTCGGGGAAGGCCGCCAGCATGCCTTCGAAGTGCCGCCGTACCGCGTCGTCGCCGACCAGCGGCTGCTCGTCGAACGGGACGACGCGGCAGACGCCGCCGGGCTCCCGTCCGGTGCTGGACATCACCGCGGCGGTGTGTCTGAGGACCAGTTCCTCGCGGTGTTTTCGCAGGTCGGAATCGTTTCTCTGCTGGCTGTCGCGCATCTGTGTGCCTCTTCTCCCCGTTACCGGGCGCACGGTCGCGCCCGGCCCATGCCCGTCCAGGAAGGCAGCCGCCAAGCCCCCCGTGGAGCTCCGTCGTGGAGGCGGGAGTCGTCTCTGCCGTCGCTGTCCGGACACTGACCACACAACGTTCCGGCCCGCTCGGCCGGCCTTGCTCCCGGGGTCACCCCGCCTTCCCGGTCCGCGTCCGGGAGGGTCACCACCGACACTAAGCGGAATGCCGTTCTCCGTGTGTTACGCCCATTACCGCGTGTTGTGTGTGATTCAAAATCATGCGCCGAGCCCGGGCAACCATCCGGACAGGAGAGAGGTGAATCTTGACTTAATCGCGCTCCCGATAAACACCCAAACCCGCTGCTCGCGGACAGAGTTGCGCGACCCGGGGACAGCATGGGTGCCACGCGGTGTGGGCCGCGCACCGCCTCAACACGCTCACCATGAACGACGTCCTCATCCGCTCCCACTACGGAGCGGTCCCGCTGCCCGACGCCCAGATCGAGGAGATCGTCACGGACGGCGTACGCGCCTCCCTCCGGCTGTACTCCCCGGCACCGGCCCCCTGACTTCCCTCAGGGGCGCCGACCCGGCCGGGCCCCAGCCGAACCCCGGGCCATCCCCAGGCCCCACCCGAACCCGGGGCCCGACCCGGACCCGCAGTCCCACCGGTACACAGATCCAAGGAGCACGCGGTGTCCTTCCTGCCCCCCGACTATCCCGAGATCATCTACGACCGCGACGAAGGCGAGATCTCCGCATCCTTCCGATCCTCCGACGTCCCGCCGGACTACACGGCGCCCAACGGGAACACGTACCACTACCTCTCCACCCAGCTCTCCACCAACGGGCTCTTCGGCCTCTACAAGAACAGGATGGGACCGGCCGTGGGCAGGACCAGCCCGCACTTCCACAAGACGATGTCCGAGGCCTTCTACGTGCTGTCCGGCGAGATCCACGTCTTCGACGGCGACCGGTGGTTCGACGCCTCTCAGGGCGACTACCTCTACATACCCCCGGGCGGCGTCCACTCCTTCGGCAACGTCTCCGGCGAACCGGCGGAGTTCCTGATGCTGTTCGCGCCCGGTGGCGCCCGCGAGGCCTACTTCGAGGGCCTCGAACACCTGGGGTCGATGAGCGACGAGGAGCGGGCGGAGTTCCTGGTCCGGCACGACAGCTTCTTCGCGGACATGACCAAGGGGCCGGGGGCGGACTCCTGGGAGGAACGGGCGTCCCTGCGGTGGTCGTTCAAGACCCGCTGAGGTCGCCGACCAGGGGCCGGGCCGACGGAGGGGGCGGCCCGGCCCTCGCACCGCCGACGACAGGCGGCGAGAATGCACGGATGGGACACAGGAGGAGCGAAGAACCGTTCATGCCGGGCGCCGGAGCGGAGCCCTCGGAGGACGCCGTCTGGGCGTCCGTCCCCCGGCCCACACCGGACCGGCCCACACCGGACGAGCCGAGTTCAGACCGGCCCACACCGGACCGCGCCCGCCTCACCTGGGCCTGGCGGGACGGGCTGGCCGGCAACCCGGCGGCGCCCGCCACCGTCCTACGACGCCTCCTCGACCCGCCGCCGGAAGGCGCCGCCCCCTCGTCCGCCCCGGAGGTCCCGTTCGCCCTCGTCTACCGAGAGCTCCCCGACGAAGTGGTCGACGCCTGGATCGCCCACCCCGACTGGCGGATCCGGAAACGGCTCGCCGACCGCTGGCGGCTCACGCCGGAACAGTCCGCCCGCCTGCTCGCGGACCCGGAACCACACCGCCGGTGGTACTTCCTCGTCGCCGCCATCGGACACAACCTCCTCAGCGAGGAGACGCTCGCCCGGCTGGCCGCCGACCCCAGCCCGCGTATCCGCGCCGAGCTCGCCCGCCACCACGCGCTGCCGGCCGCGACGGCCGTCACCCTCGCCGCCGACCCCGACCCCGGCATCCGCGCCGCCGCACTGCCCCACGCCTGGGAGCACCTGGACGAGGCGACCCGCGCCTCCCTCAGGGACGACCCGGATCCGGCGGTCCGAACGCGGGCCGCACTCCTGCACCACAGGACCGTCCCCCTCACCCCGTCCGCCTACGCCGAACTCCCGCCGGACGCCCGCGAAGAGGCCGCGGAACACTGCCGGTTGGGCCGAGACCTCGCCGAGCGGCTGACACGCGACCCCGACGACCGGCTCCGCGCCCGCGTCGCGTCGAACGCTTCCCTGGACACCGATCTCGTCGCCGTCCTGGCAAGCGATCCGGCAACGCGGTGGCAGGTGTCGGTCCGGCCGGACCTCACCGAGGAGGAACGCTCCCGCATCCCCGTACAGGTTGGCCCTGACGACCGCCTCTACCCGCTCGACTGGGTGCTCGCCCTCCAGGACGACCCCGAGGCCGTTCGCCGCTGCGCGACGTCCTCCCACCCGCTGCTGCGCCGCAGCGCCGCCTGCGCCGCGTCGCTCCCCCAGGACGTCGCCGACCTGCTCGCCCGCGACGAGGACCGCGTCGTACGGCTCCTGCTTTCCGAACACTGCGCCCAGGCACCGGCGGAGGTGCTGCTGGAGACGTTGCGCACTTGGGAGGGCTACTCGGCCGCCTGCATACCGGACCACCCCAACTTCCCCCGGAACGACCTGATCCGGTACGCGGACGACGCGGTCCCCGCCCTGCGGGCCCTCGCCCTCGACGACCCGCGGGCCACGGCAGGGCTCGCCGAGCGGCTGAGCCGGGACGACGCGCCGCACATCCGCCGCCGGGCCCTGAGGGACCCGCGCCTGTCCCCGGCGTCCGTGGTCCGCCTCCTGGACGACCCCGACCTCCACGTCAGGGTCGCCGCGGCGGCCGACCCACGGCTGCCCGCCCCCGTCCTGGCCGAGCTGCTGCACGACCCGGCGACGGCGAACGCTGCCGCCGCGAACCCGGCGCTCCCGGAGCCGGTGATGCACCGGCTCCTCGACGGGCCCCCGACGGCGCCGGAGAACCCGTCAGCCTAGGGGGTGCCGCCTCAAGGGACCGTCATCACGCCCCCGCTCACCGACCCGCTCGGCAATGAGCCGCCGGTAGTTCGGACATTGGGTGACGTCCTCGTGCGCGCAGTTCAGGCCGCCCTCGATGAAGCCCAATGAGGCCCGGGCCGCCGCGATGCGCGCCCGGAGCTCCTCGGCCGCGGGACGCAGGATCTCGCGCCGGGCGGCCCGGTCGACGGTCCCGGACAGGCTCCTGATGGTGCTCAACCCGAGGCCGGCCTCCTTCAGGATGAGGATCGTCGCCACGCGGGCGAGGTCGTCCGCACCGTAGCGGCGGCGCCCGCCGGCGTCCCGTACGGGACGCAGCAGGCCCACCGACTCCCAATGCCGCAGCACGTGCGGGGCCAGGCCGAACCGCGCCGCGAGGCCGCCGATGCCCAGGGTGGCGGCGGCACCGGCACCCCCGACACCACCGGCACCCCCGGCACCACCGACAGCGCCGTCTTCGCTTGACTTCATGCCGACATTAAGTCCCAGCATGAGGTGCATGCCCAAGACCCAGGAAGCGGTGGAAGAGCACCGCGACATCGAAGCCCTGCTGGCCGTCCTCGACGCCGCGGACCGGGAGCCGAGCGCCGCCCGGCTGCGGGACCGCTCCTACGAACTGCTGTCCCTCGTCCCGGATTCGACCGTCGTGGACGTCGGCTGCGGAACCGGGCGCGCCGTCGCCGAACTGGCCGCACGCGGCGTGCACGCGGTGGGCGTCGACCCCGCCCCGCGCATGCTGACCGCGGCCCGGGAGCGGTGGCCGGGGGCCGAGTTCCGGGAGGCGCGGGCGGAGGAACTGCCGTTCGCCGACGGGAGTGTGCACGGATACCGCGCCGACAAGGTCTTCCACATCCTCCAGGAGCCGGCACGCGCGGTGGCGGAGGCACGGAGGATCCTCCGGCCGGGCGGCCGGATCGTCCTGGTCGGCCAGGACTGGGACGCCATCATGGTCGACTCCGACGACCCGGCCCTGACCCGCGCCATCGTGCACGCCCGCGCCGACCTCCTGGGCACGCCCCGCGCCGGCCGCCGGTACCGCGGCCTGCTCCTGGACGGCGGCTTCGCCGACGTCGCGGTCGAGGCGCACACCAGCGTGTTCACGGATCCCGCGATGCTGCCGCTGCTCACGAGGCTCGCCGAACCCGCCCGCGCCGCAGGTGCCGTCGACCGCGACCGGACGGACGAGTGGCTCGCCGAACAGCGCCGACGTGCCGAGACCGGCCGCTTCCTCGTCGCCATCCCGTTCTTCGTGGCCTCCGCCTCCGTCCCCGCTCGAAAAACAAGGGGACGATGAACGCCGTCCCTCCCGGCGTCAGTTCACCCCCCGGCCGGCCGCCCCACCCCGTGCAGATACGCGTGCAGGTCGCTCTCCCCGACCAGCGCCGTGAGGACGATCCACGAACCGTCGTGGAAGCGGAGCCGCAGCTTGTCGGATCCGAGGCCGGGGCCGGCGGGGTCCTCGAGGACTGCCTCCGACGGGTCGAGGACGGTGAGCGTCCGCGCCTTCCTGTTCCGGCCCGTCGCCACCCGGCGCAGGGGCGCGGCGAGGTAGACGCGCCCGCTGCGGGCCAGGATGACGAGCCGGTGGGGGTGGGGCGACAAGCCGTACCAGCGCAGGAGCAGCCGGCCGGCGGCGGCGTTCCAGTCGCCGTCGAAGACCTCGTCGAGCCGGTGCTCGGCGACCGCCCGCTCGCGGTGCCACCGCCGTTC
>NZ_JAIQLH010000279.1 GCF_020037025.1 Streptomyces huiliensis
GCGACCGCCCGCTCGCGGTGCCACCGCCGTTCCGCGTCGATCCGCCGTACCTCGGCCTCCGCCCTCTTCTCCTCCCGGTGTGCCGCGCGTTCCTTGGGAGTGCGCAGGATGGGGCCGAGGAACGTCTCCGCCGCCCACTCCAGCGCGGCGTAACCGAGCGCGAGCAACATCAACGGGGACGCGGCGACCGCGCCCAGGACGGTGAGCACGCCGATCCGCCCCGGCCGGAGGCGGCCCCGGCCCGCCGCGACGTGGACGTCCTTGGGCGGCTTGGGTATCGCGGCGAGCGAGCACCAGCCGGCGGCCGCGAGGGGCGTGCGGCCCAGCAGTTCGCCCGCCTTGTCACGGGTGCTTCGGGAAGACACTGTCCTCGGGCTCCTGTCGTCGTGGGCGGCCGCTGGGCCCGCGCGGGACCGCACCGGCCCGCACGAGCACCGCACACATTCTTCACGACGGCGCGGGTCGCACGGACGGAGAGCGCCCGGGCCGGCGTTGGCGTTCCCGCCGCAGGTCAGGGCAGGCGGCCTGGATAAGGTCAGCGGATGGCTTTCGGAAGGAACAGAAGCACCGAGCCGCCGCTCCCGGTCATCGACTGGCGGGACGTCGAGCATTTCGTGATCAGCGACGTGGAACGGGGGCCGGGGCCGGGTGCCAAGCGCCCGGTGCTCGGGGGCAACGCGGTACGGGTGCCCCGGCTCGACGGGCAGCGCCTCGTCAAACCGCCGTGCGCCTTCCTCGCCACCCCTTCCGGCCCGTCCAGGGTGGGCACGCTCTACGAAGACCGGGAGCGACAGCGACTGCTGTGCACGGTGGACAGGGCCGACGGCGCGGGTAGCGAGGGCGGTACCGGTGGAGCGGGGCACGATGGGGAGCGGCGCTACGTCGTCCGCGACGAGCGAGCGCGGGAGATCGGCGTCATCCGCCGCGTACCGCCCTCGAAGCAACTCCTTCGGTGCACCTGGCGCATCGAGCAGCCGGGTCACCCGGAGATAGTGGGCCGCAACAAGTGGGTCGCCATGCCGCCGCAGGGCGTCCCGTTGCGCGTCGTGGGCAAGTTCGCGGAACAGGTGCTGAACGCCGTGTTCTCCCCGGGGGGAGAGGACGGCGACGGGCCCGTCCGCGACCGGACGCTGCTGTGGGTCGCGGACGGGGCGGAGGTGATGCAGTCCGTGGGATCCGAGGTCAGCTCCATCAAGGCGGAGTGGCTGGACCGTCGGCTGGCGTTCGCGATGGCGGTGGTGGGCGACCGCTGAGGGGCCGGCACGCCCCCGCGCCGCATCCACAGCCGAGCGCTGATGGCCCGTCAGCCAATACTCGGGACAGGGAGGGGGCGGCACCGAACCGCCACCCCCTCCCACACGCCACCCGGACCCCTACCGCCCGGACTTGCGGACCGAACAGGTGGCCGTGGCCGTGCGGTTCGGGTCGCTCTCGGAGCGGGCCGTGAGGGTGATCTTCCCGTTCCGCTCGGCGCCCGCCGTGGCCGCGACGGCGACGTCGACGGGGACGGAGGCGCCGGCCTTGGCCGTCGCGAGCCGGTTGGGCAGCCAGGCGGACCAGCCGCGGCCGGAGGCGGCGGCCGACAGCCGGTACACGTCGGCCGAGCGGTACCCGTCGTCGGCCTCGGCGGGCCGGCCGGTGTTGGCGAGGTCGAACGTGCACCGGGCCCGGCCGTCCACCGGCCGTCCCTTCGCCGTGCCCCGCCCGAGGGCGGCGCCGCGCACCTGCGGGCCGGTCCCGTCGAGGGACTTGACGCCGACGCTGTAGGAGAGGACGCCGGAGGCGTCGCGCTGGATGTCGAGGACGTAGAAGTGCAGGCGGTTGGCCCGGTCGACGTACTCGTACGAGCTGCCGGAGTCCGCGCCCGCGTGGAACAGGGCGTCGCTGAGCTGGCGGTAGTCGCCCATGGTGATCTTCTGGAGGGTGCCGTCGGGCCGCTTGAAGTCGACCATGCCGATGTCCTCGGGGTGGGCGTCGATCACCCAGGCGAAGGGGGCGCGGTCGGCGTTCTTCGTCTTGCTGATCAGCACGCCGTGGTCGGGGGTGAAGGAGTCCATGCCCATGCGGTCGACGACCTCGACGGTGTAGTTGTCGTAGCCGCCGCCGTCGCAGAGCGGGTCCTTGGCGCGGTCGCAGGCCGGGGAGAGGTCGCGGCTCATGCCGATGTTGATGCCGGAGAGGCCCTTCTCGCCGGCCGGCGCGGAGCGGGCGGTGACGCGGGCGACGACGAGCCCCTGGTTCCTGAGGTCGTCGCGGTCGAGGCGGAGGACGTTCTTCTCGTCCACGATGCCGAGCTTCATCTTGTCCCGCAGGACGTGCTGGGCGCCCATGGAGCCGCCGGCGGTCGCGGGGACGCGCCAGCGCGTGTGGGGGCCACCGGGTCCGTTGAAGGAGCCGCGCGAGAGCATCCCCCAGATACCGGTGTAGCTGCGGCTCAGGGGCGTCCCGTAGGGGTTGTTGTAGTTGTCCCCGATACCCAGGATGTGGCTGAGCTCATGGGCGAACGTCGCCATGCCGGAGCTCTCGGCCTGGGTGGACGACCCGTTCGCCGCGTTCGGCCAGATCCGCGCGGCGGCCTGCCAGGACGTCCAGGGCACGTACCGCGTCTTCGCCGCGTTGCCGCCGGAGGCGAGCGGGGACGGCGGCCCCCAGGCGGCGGGCACGTCCTCCGGCGACCGGAACTTCATCTGCCCGAACTCCTGCCAGGCGGACGACTCGTCCACGCCCGCCGTCAGGTAGAAGACGAAGTCGAACTTGCCCGTCTGCCCCGCGCCCACGTCGGCGACCCAGGCCCGCTTCCCGTCGGCCCTGATGTCCTTCCCGCAGGTGTCGCCTCGGGGGCAGGCCCCGGGGTTCATCTCGGGCTCGATCCCGTACTGGTAGGACTTCCCCGGCAGCCGGTACACCCCGAACGCCGTCAGGTCGACCCCGAAGCGGCCCCCGGAGTCCTCCATCCAGTACTCGTTGATCGTGTGCCCGTGGTTGAGGGCGCCCGGCTTGTTGAGGAAGTCGCGGTAGAAGGCGGGCACCCGGTCGCGGGGGATGCCGGAGGCGGGCGGCTGCGGGTTGCCGAACCGGCCGGCGCCGGCCTGCTTGCTGACCGAGAACTCCTCGTCCTGGTAGTCCAGGAGCACCAGCGCGCCCTTGAACTTGCGCTGCGTGGGCTGGAGTCCGGGGTCGGCCCAGCGGGTGCCGGGGACCGACCGGTACTCGGCCCAGGTCATGTCGTCGGGGTTGCGCCAGTTCTGCGGGTCGATCGGCCGGACCAGGGGCTGCCGGCCCCGCGGTCCCGCGTCGGGCGTCGCGAGCGCGGGCCCGGCGGCGACGGCGGTGGCCGTCAGCCCGATGAGCGCGGCGGCGACGCGGACGCGGCCGAACCGTATTCGGCCGGGGCGCGACCGGCCGCTCCGTAAGCCCGGGGAACGGCTGTGACGGTGGAGGAACAAGACTCACCTCTTGTCTGAAGTCGTCCCCTGCCGTCAGGAGTTGACCGCCGGAGACGCGGCAAGCTGTTCGATGGGGGTGCCCACCGGGGCCAAGGTAAGGGGGAGGGAGTCGTGGCGCCAGAGTGACGCGGCGTCCGGCTGCCGGCAAGGGGCCCGCAGGGCTTCGCTGTGGACGGGGGCACCCCCTAAGGGGACGGGAGTCCAAGGGGACGGGAGCCCTAAGGGGCGCCCATGGAGACCCGCACATACTCGTACAGCGCCTCCCGGACGAAAGCGGCCCCCTCCACCGACCCGTAGGTGGTGGCGAAGCAGGGGTCCGACACGTACATGTCCCCGAGCCCGCGCACCAGCTCCACCGACCGAGCGTGATCACCGTCGGCCACCGGCGTGCCGGGGATCGCACCGAGCCAGGCGACGTGCCGCGCCGCCAGCTCCTGCGCACGCTCCGAGAACGGGGAAGCGCCTTCCCGCCACGCGGTGGCCCAGGCCTCGACGAGCTCGTCGGTGTCCCGCTTCCAGGCGAGCTGCTGCCGCAGGTCCTTGCCGTGCCACCAGTCGTTGCTCACCCGGAAGGCGCGCTCGCCCCAGCGGGCGACCACCTCGTCCTCGTAACGGTCGTTGAACCCCTCCAGCATCATGTCCATCGTCGGGTCGTGCCCCGAGCGACGGGCGTCGAGGGTGCGCCGGACGGCTCGTATCCGCCGGTCCAGGCGCTCGCGTTCGGCTTCCAGCAGCCGGATCTGCTCCTGGAGCGCCGTCTCCTCGTCGGCCTCCCGGTCCAGCACCTCCGCGATGACCGGCAGGCTCAGCCCGAGGTCCCGCAGCAGCAGGATGCGCTGCAGCCTGGCGATCGCGTCGACGTCGTAGTAGCGGTAGCCGTTGGCGCCGACGCGGGAGGGCGGGAGGAGACCGATGTCGTCGTAGTGGCGCAGGGTGCGGCTGGTGATGCCGGCGCGGCGCGCCACTTGCTGAATGGTCCACTCCACGGCCATGGCCTCCCCCGTCACCTGCGACACCTCCTCCCCCATGGTCCCGTCTGCTCCGCAGGGGCCTCGCCCCGGCCCCGCCCTTCCACCGTTTTCGCGAGGCTGCGCCCCCGCCCCCGGGACGGGCTGATACAGCCCGTCCCGGCGTTTGACGACGAGCGGCGAAGCCGCGAAAAGGGGGGTCTGGGGCGCAGCCTTGGGAAGCGGCGAAAGGGAGGGGTGGGGCCAGGGCACCCCCGCCTCACGCGACCTTGGGAGCGGCCCGCATCCCGACGTAGCAGCACCCGGTCCCATCGGCCAGCGTCGAGAAGACGACCGGCATCCAGTCCTCGCTGAAGGCCGCCCCGACCCCCGATCCGGCGAACACCGTCTCGCTCACCGGCCGCAGCTCGATCTCCAGCGGCTCGGAGAAGTCCTTCATGCCGTCGACGAACTCGTACCGCAGGTGCGCGTTCCCGTCCCGCTCGCTGACGGTGATGACGACACCCTCGCGACGGTACGTGCCGACGAGCGGCGCGAGGTCGACGACGGGCGGGACCTCCGCCGGGGCGAAGGAGTCGGGCATCCGCACACCGGCCAGCTCGCCGAGGAGTTCCCGGAAGAGGGCGGCGTACACCTGCCGAGCGCCGCCGCCGTTGGTCGTCAGGGCGACGGCCACCCCGGCGTGCGGGACGACGCGCAGGTACGCGTACTGGCCGATGGATGCGCCGTCGTGACCGAAACCGGCCACGCCGGACCAGTCGTACAGCGACCAGCCCAGGCCCCAGCCGTCGGCGCTGACCGTCCACTTGTCGGGGACATCGACCTCGCGCCGACGCATCGCCTCGGCGGTCTCCGGGCCGAGGATCCGGGTTCCGTCAGGGGCGGCCCCGCCCGCGAGGTGGGCCCGGGCGAACCGGACGACGTCGCCGGCGCTGGCCAGGACCCTCCCGTAGGGGCCGGCGGAACGCGGCATGAGGTCCCAGGCGGGGGCTGGTTCCGGCAGGCGCCCCGGCTCGCCCAGGTGGCTCATGGCCGCCCGGAAGGCGAGCGCCTCCTCGGGCAGGGTCATGGTCCGGGTCAGCCCGAGCGGCGCGACGAGGCGCTGCTTCAGGGCCTCGTCCCAGGTCAGGCCGGTCAGCACCTCGACGATGCGGCCGAGGACGTTGTAGCCCACGCTGCTGTACGACGAGCCGGTGCCGGGCGGGCAGTCCAGGGCCACCCCCTCGGCGGCGGCGACGTACCGGGCGAGGCAGTCGTCCCCGCGTCCCGTGTCCAGCGTGAAGTCACAGGTGAGACCGCTGGTGTGGCTGAGCAGCATGCGCGGCGTGATGGCGGCGGTGGCCTCGGGGTCCGCGACCGAGAACTCCGGCAGCACCGCGACGACCGGCGCGTCCAGGTCCAGCGCCCCCTCTTCGGCCAACTGCATCACCAGCGTCGCCGTGTAGACCTTGGCGATGGACCCGAGCTGGAAGACGGAGTCGGGCGTGGCCGCCACTCCGGTCCCCCGGTGCAGCAGACCGGTGGCCAGCTCGTGGACATCCCCCTCCGCGAGGACCGCGAGCGAGGCCCCCGGCACGTGGTGCGCCGCGCACAGTTCGTCGAGGCGGCTCTGCCAGCGGACGGCGTCGAAAGCGGAGCCCGCCGGCCGCGCCGCATCCCGGCCACGGACGGTGGTGGTGGTGAGGCCCTTCGACATGTCTCCCCCAGGGACGAGTGTTCGATGCCGACGGGCCTCCCCGGACCCGGCGACACCGAACACTGTACGGAGCTCCGCACACTGTTCGCAAGACCGTACGGTGTGCGCCGCCGGGCTATCCTGGGCGGGCGGACGCGGGAGAGCGAAGCCGAGGCGCACGCATGGAGACACGGAGGAGAGACGACCGAATGTCGACCGACCAGCACGACCCCACCCCGCGGACGGCGCCGGCCCGGCCGGCCGCCGCGGACCTGCCGATCCCCTCCGTCTGGACGCGGCCGCGCCGGTCACGCCGCGAACAGCCCGCCCTGAGCCGGGAGCAGATCGTCTCCGCCGCCCTCGACCTGCTGGACACGGACGGCCTCGAAGCCCTGAGCATGCGCAAGCTCGGCGCTCGCCTCAACGCCGGTGCCACCTCGATGTACACCCACGTGTCGACCAAGGACGAGCTGATCGAACTCGTCGTGGACGAGGTGTACGGCGAGATCGGCGTACCCGCCGCGGACGACCCGGCCGGCTGGCGCGAGGCCGCCGCCCGCTCCGCGCACGGCCTGCGGACGACGATCCTCCGGCACCCCTGGCTGGCCCCCGTACTGGGCGGACTCGGACTCACCCAGCTCGGCCCCAACGCCATGCGGCTCTCCGAGGGCCTCCTGGCACTGTTCCGGGCGGCGGGCCTCCCGTCCGACGAAGCCGACCTCGCCGTGTCCACGCTGAGCGCCTACGTCATCGGCATGAGCAGCAGCGAGGCGGCGTGGCTCACGACGGTCGCCCGCAGCGGCCGCACCGAGCGCGAGTGGTTCCAGGGCCTGTGGCCGACGGCCGAGGAGGCGGTCGGCGAGCACCCCCAACTGCACGCCCAGTACACCTCCTTGCGGGATCGCGACCCGCGTGAGGCGCGGGACGAGAAGTTCGCGTACGGGTTGCGGCGCGTACTCGACGGCCTGGCGACGCGCATCACGGACGGGGCGGGCGGAACGGACGGGGCGGGCGGAACAGACGGGACGACCGCCGGCGCGTGACGTGGGGGGCGACCGACCCTGCCGGGAAATTCAGGGCAGGTCCGCTCCCTGAACGGACGACGAGAAATCGCGGCGCCGACGAATCCACGCGCCGAAGACGTCGGCGTTTCCCTCCGCCCGGACGACCTTCGCGGCGCCTACCCCTGACCCACACCCTCCGACCGGCATACCCGAGCACCAAACCTCTCCCGGACAAATCCCGGGTTTTTTCCACCCATCGGTGGAACGTGCTCCCGAACTCGCCCGCCGGGTCACGGCATTGGCCAGGCTGTACGGGTGCGGGGATGGCTGAGAGCGGGACGGCTGACGGCGCTGGCTGCGTTCGCCGTCTTCGGGCTGGCGGGCGAGGCCGCCGCCGACGACCTGGAGGCGGATGCGACGGCCGGCAACAGTTCGCTGCACGCGGTCGTCCACCACGTGCCGAGGCTGCTGCCGCCACACCCACCGTCGCGCGTCCGTGTGAACGCGCTGGGCGGCGCGCTGCGGGCGCGCGTGGACGACGACGGGGTCCGCTGCCTCGCGGTCGGGGCGGACGTGCTCCGGGTGACCGCCAACGTGCGGCTGGGCCGATGCCAGGCCCAGCGCCCACCGGCCGCCGCCGCACCCGCGGCCCCTCCTGCGGCCCCTCCCGCAGCCCCGGCACCCGCCGCGCCCCC